>JBBQIZ010000038.1:0-28865 GCA_038325425.1 Chthoniobacterales bacterium | reverse complement strand
TTGACCTTGCCTTTGATGAGTCCGTCGCCCTGGAAGACCTTGACGATCTTGTCCCAGTTTTGGCGATAAGCGGCGCGCTCTTTGGAGAGGATGACGGTGCCTTCGTCATTTTCGAGACGGACGAGGAGCACTTCGACTTCGTCTCCGACCTGGAGGTCGTCGGCGTCGTCAAATTCACTGGTGGGGATGGCGCCTTCGGACTTGTAGCCGATATCGACGAGAACTTCGCGAGGGCGAACTTCGAGGATGCGGCCTTTGACGATGCTGCCCTCTTTGAACTCGCGGGTTTGATGTTTCGCGAGCAATTCCTGCATTGCTGACATGAGATATAATACTGACCTTGCCACGGGTTACCGATTGTCCTCTCGCCCGGGCGAAACCACACGGCGGCGCCAATGACGGGTGAAAGGGGAGCGCGAAAGTAGGCGGAAACCACCTTCTGGCAAGCGGTTTGTTGCCGGGGTGAAAATCCGCGCCCTGGGCGAGTCGTGCTTTCACCGCGATCTCCACGGAGGACCAACGCTCTTAAACGAGAAGCCGGGATTACTTGGCGATCAAATCGTCGGACGTCCAGAGCCGCCCATCAGGCCCGGCGGAACGAATTTCCATGCTATTCTTGGAGAGCTGATGGAAAAAATACGGCTTGCCCCAACGGTCCACCAGTTCTCCCTGATCATTGAGGCTCTGCCCCTGCGGGGGGCCCAGAACCGCCCTGGCCTCATTGCCGCCCATGATCGTTTTCATGATCTCCGCATTCGAGCCGACCGGGTTCTCACCGATACGGGTTCGGAAATCGCGAAGCATGAACTGCACGCCTTCCAGATCGGACTCCCCCTCAACCTGTGGCTCCACCCTGGAGGGAGAGACGGGAACGGGGGCTGCGACTGGCGGGGCGGGCGAGGGAGCCGTGCGGACGAGCGGCATGCCGGGGGAGACGGCGCTATTCATGCGAGTTGGTTCCGCGGCCTTGGTGGTCAGGGTTTGCGGCGCGGGCGATGTTTCCACCCGCAGCGGCGCAGCCGAAGTTACGCCGGGATGCGAATTGCCAGTAGGTGAGGTTAGGCTCGCCGTTCCAGACTCCAGCGGGCGTTCCGATGGCGCTTCCCTTTCGAACCACACCCAGGGGATCACAACTCCCAGAGCAACGAGCACGACAAAGACGGAGAGACGGCGAACGTTCATACGATGGATGAAAGAAGTCGAAGGAATCACGAGCAACTCAACCCGCCGACTTCGTAATGGGACTATACGCTCCTAAAGCATGAACCCGATGTCCGAGCCATAAGGTGTCCCGGCAAACCGGCTGAGGTTCGGGAAAACAGATGAGATCCCCCCGCCATCGACCCCGAACCACTTCGCGAGGGTGGCCGAGTATTGATCGACCGCGAGGGTCGGAATCCAGCGGCCGAGGCCGGTGTCATCGGGACCGTTGATGGCAAAAGTCGGCAACTTGCCGTAGGTCTGACCGCCTTTCACGGCTCCGCCCATGATCAGGTGATGGGCGCCCCAGCCATGATCGCTGCCCTGGCTGTTGGTGGGGAGTGTGCGAGAAAAATCGCTGGCCGTGAAGGTCGTCACCTTATCGGCGATACTGAGCTGGTCCATCGCCCTTTGGAAGGCGTACATGCAGGCGCTCACTTCGTCGAGCAGCCGGTAATGAGCGCCTCTCGTGTTGGTCGGTTGGTCGGTCCCGTCCACCAGAACCTGTGAGGTGTGGGTATCGTATCCGCCTACCCCGCAGAAGAAGATTTGGCGGTTCATGTTGAACTTTTCCGGCACAGGGACGGATCCGTCGCCCCTTGCTTGGATCAGCCGTGCGACCATCTTTAGCTGATTACCCAGGCTTGTGTTTGGAAAGGCCACGTTGGTCCAATAGGTATCTAAAGCGGTGGGCAAAATGGCCTTATTCAGCAGATCGCCGACGGCGATCGCGTTTTCGAACACATCCGCATATGCGGTGCGTTGGAGATTCACGTCGCTCAGGCCGAGAATTTTTTTCATCATCCGCATGCGCGCGCTATTGCCGGGGGTGCTGCCCATCAGGTTGCCACCCGCCGGGACGGCACCCGTGGTGGCGACTTGATACTGGGAGACCAGATTACCGACCTCAAAGGTGTTCGCGCCATTCAGCGAGACGGACATGGAGATGGTGCCGTTCTCATTGGCGGCCGAGTCCAACAAGTCGGCGACCCGCCCGCCCCAGCCCGTGCTCGGTGGCTGATCCGGGATCGAGGTCTGCCACTGCGTTACCTGGTCGCTGTGCGAGAAAAGCTGTGGCGGGGTGTAAAACTTCGTGTTGGACGTGTATTGCGCGCGGGTGGTTGGGCGGACCAGAGTGCCGACGTTGAGCACGACGGCCAGCTTGTCATCCTGAAAAAGGGTTTGGAGTTCGGGACAACTCGGGTGGAAGCCATAGGTGTGGCCGGCGGCGTCGGTATAAGGGACTGTTCCGGCCGCATTCGCCCACAAGGGCAGCAGCGAGGACTGAGGGAGCGCAAGATTAGAGCGGATGGCACTATATTCGTCGTAGGTCGTTGTGTCGGTGGGGACGACCCAGTTGTTCGAGTCGTTGCCTCCCGCCAGAAAAATACAGACCAGCGCTTTGTAGCCGCTGACATCATTGGCCGCCATTGCGGAATTAATCAGGCGCAGATCACGGATGGTGCTGGTCAGGGCGAGGGTGCCGACGGCAGCACAGGAGGCCTGCCGGAGGAAGTCGCGACGCGTGCGAAGGTAGGGGTGTTGGTCGGAGCTCATACGGGCTAGCGCTGGATGGTGTAGTCGGGGCTGGTGAGGATGAAGTGGAGGATCGCGCGCAAACGGTCGCGGCTGTGTTGAACCGCATTCGTATTCGGGACGAGCCCGGCCGCGGAGTTGCTCAGGTTGAGACCACCGTTGGTTGTCGTGCTGCTGCAGTTCATATTGGTGAGCCTGACCGTGGTTGAACTGGGCACACTGGAGACCGTGAAGGTGCCATTGCCCGTGGTCGATCCGCCGGAGAACGTGCCCCCCGTAACCCCTGTCACCGTGATCGAATCGCCGACTTCCCACCCATGATCCGTGGTCATATTGACCGTGCAGGGAGTGCCCGCGGTGATCCCGCTAATCTGTCGGCCGACGAAGTTCTGAATTTGCGATTTCGCTCCCGCCGGCAAACCTCCGCCGAGCAAGAGCGTGTTCATCCGGTCGATCAGCGTGCTCACATTGGCGTTGCTCGTCCACACCTGCCCGGTTTGCGGACCCGCCCCGAGCGCGGCCCCAACGCTACCCGGAGCGGCATCGGCGTTCCCCATCCACGGGCTGATGTCCATCACCAGCGCAAGGTCGTTCGTGCCCGACGTGTAGAAACCGCTGATCCCGGTCGTTTGATTGGCCGGATTAAAGATGCCGTTATATAGGAAATTGGCTTGGCGGATGACCGTCGTCTCCGAGGTGAGTTCAAACTCCGGCGTGGTGATGCCCTGCGAGGCGAGGGCGCCGGAATATTTGTAGTCAGGCAGGAAATAATTGAAGACCGTTGGCGAGTTGAGCGGTGTCTGGGCCAGATCGTTGTCGGTATTGTTCATCGCGTAGGTGCTCTGTCGCGTATTGATGGTGCCGTTCCGCGTCAGCACTTGCGGAACCCGCGGGAAGATCACCACCTGATTGTCACTGTTCATCGCCGCGTTGGCGCGGTCGTCGGCCTGAACGGTAAAGGTATTCGGATCGGGGACGGATAGCACCGTGTAAACGTGATCGTTTTCCGTCGAGGTTGCGGCGAACGAAGTCGTGTCGCGCGAGTTGGTGAAGTTGAGGAATACCTCATCGCCCGGCTTGAGAGCGTGGTCGGCCTGGAAGCCGTAGAGGCCCACATTCCCTACGTCCCGATGGTGGCTCGTGTCGATGGTGATGATGCCGTTACGACCTGTGCAGGCGTAGCTTCCCGTGAAACGAGTCATCATGACCGCTCCGGTCCGCGCGTTGGTGTCGGGAGCCGGAATCGTAAAGGTGTGTGTTCCGTTCGTACTGCCGGCCGTGGTCCCCACGGTGTTCGTATTTCCGACCCCGCTAGGGGTGTCGTATGCGCTGGAGCTTTGCGCCGTCCTCCATCCATTGGCGGGCAGCGTCCCAGTCGCGGCCGAGATGAAATTAAAATATGCCTGTCCCCAATTTGCAGAAGGTAGGCTGGTTTGGTTGGCGTTAGTGCCGGGTAACCAATGGTTGGTCATGGTGATTGTCATCGTGCCCGACAGTGCGTTTTGAGAGAATCCGCCGCCCATCCATCCGGGGGCAGGAATTCTATACTGGTTGAGATTCACGACGCTCAAGACGGTATAGGTTCCCGTGGCTGGTGCGGCCGCTCCACCCGGTGTTGCGTCGGTGAACTCCAAAAAGACGCTGTTCCCTGGCGCCAGGCCGTGGGGAGTTGACGTGGTAATTGTGATCGTCGGCGCATTTGAATAGGCGATGTTGTTTAAAGAGCCGGTAAATAACGTCGTCGCTAACGTCGTCGCATCTTGTGAATAGCTGCCCGTCACATTGGTCGGGCGGAAGGCGCGGGCCGCGTTGGCCACGCGGATGATCGGCTCGCGCTGTTTGCCAAAGGCTGGGATCGCCAGCAGAGCGCTGCTGCGCGCTTCGTAATCGAGCAGGATCGCCTTGATGACCGAGTCAAGATTGCCCCGGCCGTAACCTCTCGCCGCCGTAGTCGAACCGTCGTCGTTGAACTTTTGCACGACGCGATAAAGGTAACCGCGCGATGGATGGCTGGTCACCAGCCGCTGGATGAGCTGCCGGCAGATGAACGGTCCGGTATTCGGGTGATTGAAGAGCTGGTCATGCGCGAAGGCCAGCTCCTGCCCCGGCAGAGCTTGGTAGGCCGGATCGTAGTACTGCGAACTCAGGTGAGTCGCGTAGGGATCGAGGGGTTGTCCTCCCACGGTTGGCAGGCCGGGCATGACTTCATTGTTCAAGACGCGCTTTTGGCCGGTGAAATGCCGGACGGGCACTACGCGCATCGGGCGGGTCCAAGTCTCCCGCGCGCTGAACGACGCCAGATCGCCGAAATCGTAACCATAATCCCAACCGGTGAACACGTGAGAGAAACCGACGACTTCCCGCTGCGCGTAGGTATCGATCGGAGAATCATTCGAAGTCAGCATCAGCGAACCGTCCGGCCACATCCGGTAGAGCCCGATGGAGAAGAGTTGTTTGATTTCGCGGGCGTAGTTCTCGTTGGGGATGCGTCCAATCCCGAGGTCGGGTTTGTCATTCCGCAACATGTCGAGATACCGGCCCATTGCCGGCGTCAGGGTGGTGGCGACGAGGACGTCGCGGAAGTTGCCGAAGGCATGCGCGGCGAGCGTGTCGTAGAAGTGCGCGAGGGCGCGGGCATTGTTGTCCAGCGGTCCCTGTCCGGAGACGACATGGATTTCGCTGAGGGCGAAAGCGATGCGCTGCCGCAGTTGATCCTGTCCGGTGATCGAATTCTTCCACCAAGTGTTGAAGGAGATGCGCTCGTCGAACGATTCGAAGACGTTGCCCCCTTCCCGGGCCAGGACTTCCGGGAGGTGGGGAGTGGCGGCTTTGGAAAACTGATCTTCGATCCACAGTTCGTAGCGGGTCTTGCCGTTAGCCGGCGTGATCGCCTTCAAGGCGGCAATGTCCGCGGAGTTAGCGCCAAAGGTCGCTTGGCCCAGGAAACGCGACGCGCCATTGTTCGTGCCACTGTCGTCATTGTCCGCCCAGTTCGGGACCGGTGGCGGCGGGGTGAAGGTGCGGGTCCCGTTGGCCAGCGTGTAGTTGCCGCGGATTTCCCCCTCGGGATACAGCGCGGTGTGCAGGTTGATGTAGGCTTTGCCCTGCCGGAGAAATTCGACGATGTCCGCCGCGGAGAGCCCTGCAATAGGAAGGATCGTCCATTTGTAGGCCCCGTAGTTGGGATCGTTGGGATCGGTGATCAACCCGTCTCCGACCGTGACCGGGGTATCGATATCAAAGATGATATTCCCCGGGGTCGGGGGATCCCAGTGGATGTGTTGGGAAGTGATCGAATCGCTCAGCCCACTATAGCTATAACGCATGTAGGCTACCGATCCGTCTTCGCTCACGCGCAGCGTCGAGGTGCCTACGCCTTTGGTCACCGCGCCGTTTTGCGCCAGCATCGTGGCGATATACAGGGTTCCGGGTGTGGAGCCGGGGGCCGGGGTCGCATACGGCGACAACACGTAGCCCGGGACCACCCCGCTCGGCGCCGTCGTCGCTTCTCCCGGCTGGGCCCAGCCCACCGCAATATTGTCGGGCCCAGTCACCGCTTTGTGGAGAACTTCGAAATAGTATTTTTTGCCTTGTTCGAGCGCGAGCCACGGGGATTTCTGGCTGTCATCCGTATTCCAAGTCAGGGGCGTGGTGCTGCCGTTGGTCACCCACGCGCGCTTAAACGCATTGATTGGTTCCGCGTCATTGGAAATCCAAAGTTCCGCCTGATTACTGCCGGCCACCCAGAAGTAATAATTGCCCGTGGTCGGAGCAGTGATGTAACCGCGGACACGGGCGCCATAATTATCGCCGAGATCAGAGCCTTCGAGAGAAGCGAGGTTGCCTTGATTGGTCGGATTGCTGTCGGTAGGGATGTTGCCGAGATGGGCATAAGTGCCGTTCCAGGACTCGCGGACCACGGACCCGGCATTTTCCTCCACGCGCAGGTTCACGACCGAAGTGCTCGTGCCCGCGGTGTTCGTGATCGTCACGATGATCTGGTAATCGCCGCCCGCGCCCGCTGGCGGCGTGCCGGTCAGCACGCCGTTGCTGTAGGTCAGCCATGCTGGATTGCCACTGATCGTGACGGTCCCGGCGTTGCTTCCGACGATGGCATGAGTGAAAGCGCCGCCGGTCAGTGCCGTGGCGTCGGTCGCGGCGATGTGCGTCGGGGGCGCCTGCGGCTCGCTCGCAGGATACAGTCGCTCCGCGGGAACGATCTGCCGCGGCTGGCTCGGGCTGAACCAGTAGAGCTGGCACTTTGCGAATCCGCCATTTTCCCAGTAATCGAGGCGGATGTCGTAGCGCACACCGCCGATCATGGGGAGGCGGACGTACCGTTCATTGCCGTTCGAGGACCAGTCCTTGAACTGCTTGTTCGCCATATCGACGTTGACGTTGTTGGAGCTGTTGTCGGCATATTTGTTGGCGCCGATATTGACGGTGAAAGCGGTGGTCTGGCTCGTGGGTACGGCGGCCGTGGACGGCGCCACGATTGTGATGTTGCCCGGAGTATTACCGGATGGAACGAGACCCTGTGGGAGGTTGACGGCGAAGGTGTTCGCGGTCACCGACCCCGGCTTGATAGTGTAAAACGCGCTGGGCAACGCGCTGACGGCACTCGGACCAGTGGTCGGGTCCAAGGCGATTTTTTGGTTTTCCTGGAAAGTGTCCGCCGGCAATCCGAGATTAGTAAACGTCACGGTCGTGGCCCCGTCCGCGTTGTTGTAACTGTAGGTTCCCGTTCCGGTGGCGTGAATTGCGGTGACCACCGCATTGCGGTTGTCATTGACGTTGATATTCCCGGAAGCCGCGATCGTACCGGTGTCGGTAGCAGGCGCAACGGTACAGGCCAACGCCACGGAAAACTTCGTCGTTGAGATGAAAGTCACGGTGTATAAGCCGTCGTTGATCGGCGAACTGAACGTCCCTCCGCTGACGGAAGAAATCCGCACCTGTGCGCCGTTTGCGAGGTTGTGTGCTTGCGCTGTCGTGATCTGGCAGGGATTCGAAACGGCGATGCTGGCGATGGCAACCGTGGGGATGATGTTGAGATACGTCCTCGCATCGACCGAGAATTTGTTTCCCGAGACGGCGGTGATCACATAGGGCAGATTTCCAAGCGCGTTGAGGCTACCCGAGGTCGGGTCCACTTCGATCGTTTCACCAACCACCAACGATCCCGGCGAGAGCGTCGCACCGGGATTGGGCGAGCCATTCGTCAGGCTCGTGTAATCGATTTCCGCAATGCCGGTGACTGGATTGTAGGTGTAGGTCGGCGAGGTCGAGGGTGCGTGGTTCAGATTGCCTCCAGAAGGATCGAGCCGCACCGTTTCGCCGCCGACGAAGCTGCCGGGCACGACGATGAGCCCGGAGTAATTGACCACGAGGTTGCCAGTGGAGCGGTCGTAGGTGTAGACGCTGCCGCCGGTGTTCGCCGAAGGCCCCACCTCGAGCGCCTGTGGCTGGCCATTGATCCAAAGCGAGCAAGCGTCATCCGCCTGAATGGCCAGGGTGTATTCCTCGGTAAACTGCGGCTGGATCTGCCCGGTCCAGCGAGCCGAAAAGGTGTCGATCTCGACGAAGCTGGGGTCCGGAGAACCGAGCCCGTAAAGGCCGTTATTGGTGTTCGTCGGTCCGGCTCCGTCCACCCCGATACGCGCAGCCACCTTCGTTTCATCGACGGCTGTATTCGCATACATCCGATTGAACCACCCTGTGGTCGCGCTCGCTGGGCGGTCTTCCACAAAACATGCAGTCCCCGCGCCGACATTAGCCAGGGGGTTGTTTCCCGGGATTAACACTTCAAAGGTGTTTGCCGTAGGATTCAATATCGAGAACATCCCGCTGTAGCCGGCAGGGTCTATGACGTTAGGCGTGGAAAGAAGGCCCGCTGAGAACGCGACCTTCGCCTCCGTCGTCAAGCCGTGTCCATTCATGGTAATGGTGGCTCGTCTGGTGGCGGCGTCGTACGCGTAGGTGGCTGCCTGGGTGTGCGTGAAGACGTTGTTCTGCGAGATATTTCCAAACGCGTTGGAACCCGACCGCCACTGCAGCCGGCAGCGCGCCTCGCCCGTCAGATCCACGTGCTCGACCCGAATCCTGTGACGCAGGCCGGGATTGGCCGGGACAACCAGCGGGATCACCGCGCTTTGCTTGAATGTGCCGACCGTCTCGACCGTGGCCGTGTCCCAGCCGTGTTCCAGAATCACCTCGCCCGCGTCGAAGGTGCCGTTGACATTGCGATAGAGAATGACGCGCGCCTTGTCGTCCGCATCAAGCTGGAACTGGTAGTTGCCCGCCGACGTCGGGTGCAGGTAGGCATCCCAGACGGACGAATAATTGTCGGGACAATTGGCGATGAGGAGGTTCCCGTACGAGGTTCCCTCGCCGGTGTCCACGGTCACACGCCCCGGGGCCTTCGTTTGGTCCACGGTCGTATTCCCATACGTCCGGCTGAACCAGCCCGTGGTCGTGCTTGCCGGACGGTCCTCCACAAAACACGCTTGTTCTGCGCCAACGGACGCAGGTAGTCCGGTGCCGGTGACCGCGATGTCGAAGGTGTCCGTCGTGACGTTCGAAATATTATACGTGCGGCTGTAACCCGCGGGGTCGGCCGTATTCGGCGTAAAAAGGTTGCTCCCGGAAAACACAATTTTCGCCGAAGCGCTCAAGCCGTGTCCAGGCAGGGTAATGGTCGCCGTACCGGTGGTCGCGTCGGCTCTCGTAAAGGCATAGGTGGCCGCCTCGGTATGCGTAAAAATATTCGCCCGTGGGATGCTGGTAAACGTGCCGCCGTTCACCCGCCACTGCAGTCGGCAACGCTCGCCACCCGTCAATTCCACGTGCTCGACCCGAATCTTGTAGCGCTGGCTGGGATTGGCCGGGATGGCGAGCGGGAGGGCGGCGCTTTGCTTGAAGATGCCGATCGTTTCCGCCGTCCCCTCCCAGCCGTGTTCCAAAATCTGTTCGCCCGCGTCGAGAAAGTCGCCATCCAAATTGAGGTCCATGAGGACACGCGCCTTGTTGTCCGCATCAAGTTGGAACTCGTAGTTGCCCGCCGTGGTCGGTTGCAGGTAGCCCTCCCAGACCGTCGAGAAATTGTCGGCATGGGCCGCGGCGATGAAGTTGCCATTCGCCGTACCGCCACCAAACTCGAGGTTCACCGTGGGGTCGATCCGCTCGACCGCTGCGGGATGCGCTATGGTCTGGAGGCTGAAATTGCAATTGCCCGGGGTGCTGGTGGTGCCGTTGAAAGACGTCGCAGAGTTAATCGAGACGGTAAACGAATTGGTGCCAACGGCAGTCACCGGGAAATTCTGGTGATCGTAGGTCGCGTTATCGATATTGCCGCTCCCCGAAGTGAACGTGAGTTTCACCAAATGGCCCACTTGCAACCCGGTAAACTGACTTCCTGCCGCCGTGACAACGATACTGCCCGTAGTCGTCGGCGTTCCGCGGCTAAAAACGTATGTCCCGGTGGCGCCAAAATTGAGCGCGTCAGCGGCAGTGCTATTTGCGTTGTCGTAATACCGCGCGAGTAACCCCGTCCCGGTCGGCACTGTAGAGTCGTAGATGATCACCGTCGCGCTGCTTGGCACTCCCAGTGTGAAGGGAAACTCCACATCCCCCGGCGGCGTGAGGGTGGCCGTCACCGATTCACTCCCCTCGACCGCTGGATGAACGGTTGGATTGACAAAAATGTTTTGGGAGGTCTCGCCGCGCGCCGGAAAAACCAGCAAATGAGCCCCGAGCGCCGCGTAGTCGCTATCTTCCGTCGCCGTGCCGCTCAGGCCGTAATGGACGGTGGTTGGGAAAAGGTTCTGAGTTCGGGTAACGGTGAGCTTACCTGCGACGGGCCCATCTTCGGATGCAAAGGGTTCCGTGGCGCGAATGGAAACCACATTCGGCAGCGCGATCTGTTGGTTGACGTAGGCCAGATCGTTCGTGCCGGGTACGGTTTCGGCGGTGCCCGGGTTCAATGTAACCGCGAGTTCCGCCCAGTTGCTGACCCCGTCGGAGTCGGTGTCGATGTCCCGCACCAATACCCGGAAAAATTTGTTCTCTCCTTTTGACACCGTCACAGTTTTCGGGGTGCCGTTCCCCACCTCGACGATGGCGGTATTCGTAAAGGGCGTGGTCAAAGCTGGCGTCGCCTGGACCACGTATTCCTTCCCATTTTCCGTGGAGAACGTGAGGTCCACCGTGGGGCCGCCATTGGTGATGCTGGTCACCCTCACGGCCGACCCTGCTTTAAAGGGATTCGTTCCGGCGGTGATTTCGACTCCATTCGCCAAGCCGTCGCCATCGCTGTCCTGGAGCAGCCAATCGGGTTCGTTCATTTGTGCGTCGGCCACGCCATACTTGAGTTTCCAAATCTGCCGGGTCGCGTTCTCATTAAGAACCTCCGCGTGCGTGGAGATGGCGAACACCGAAAAGATAAAAAGTGCCGATGTGAAATACGAAAAACGGCGAAATGAGCGGAGAAGGTGAATCGTCATTGTGCTGGGGGATTCTGAGGAACGAGGGCCGCCTGGCTGGAAATTGGAAAGCTCTGCTGGAGCAGCCGCTGGCCGCACGGGGGAGGAAATCCTGTTTGTCAAAGGGGGGACAGACATATGAGGGAAGCGAAAGGTTACGCGTTGGATTTCTGGCCGACTGAAGCCGAAAACGAGGACGATAAAAATTTCGGCTGTGACGCTATCAACTGGGTTATCAGCCACAAGTATTTTTTGTAGCGTATTTCACTAGAGGCGGACGATCGAGGCAGCGCTGGCTAAAATGGTGAGTCCGGAGAAGCGATGTCGGTACGCAAAAACTCCGTGGCGGGCACGGGGCTCGCCACGGAGTTCTGAAATGCGGATCGGTCCCGTTACTGGGTCGTTTCCGTAGTTTTCGTTTCGACCTTCTTTTCGACGGTCGGCGGGTTGACGATGGTGGTGTTGGTTTCCACCTTCTTCTCCGCGCCGGGCGGATTGATGATCGTCGTGTTCGACTCCGCCGGAGGCGTGCTGACTCGGGCATCGCAGCCGACGAAGAGGGCCGCGATGGCGGCGAACAACAGGGATGTCTTCATATTAATAGCTGCGGATGGTCGTGGACGTGCTCGTGGCAGGCCGCTGGACCAGCGTTTCTTCGGTGGTCGTGGTGGTGTGCACGGTCGGCGCGACGTCGTCGGATTCGCAGGCGGAGAAGCCGAGTAATGCGCTGACGGCGAGGGTGAAGGCAAAGAGTGTTTTCATAATTTGAATTGGCGAAGAGAGACGGATGGCGGGCGCGCGAGGGTGTCCGCCGTTATGGTCAGTCTTTCTTAGCAGGGACGGTGGTCGTGGTTGTGGTGGTTTTCTTCTCGACGACCGCCGGCGCAACTGGCGCGACCGGGGCGGGGGCCGTGGCGGCCCTCCGAACAACGACGCGGGAGGCCACGCGGCGGTCACCGACTTCGGTGTAATAAACGGTGACGGGCAGACCGGACTTCACGGTCTCGATGGTCACGGGCGCGCCCGTTTCGTCCACGTAGGTAGTCGATTTGCTGTAGGAATAGCGCAGCGGCTCAGGTGCAGTTTCCGAGCGGATGACGATGGTCTCAGGTCCGAACTCGCTGATTGTGCCGACGCTGTTCGTGGTGGTCGTCTGGACGGTGGTCTGCGCCTGGGATGGCTGGGTGGCGCCGAGGGTGAGTCCGAGGAGAGCAATGGCGAAGAGGTAACGTTTCATAGTGTGCAGTTTAGTGGATTGGTTTGATGGGTAGTTTTGGTTTTGACCGGTCTTGCGGAGCAGCCACAAGGAGTCAGCAGAGAATCGGTGAATGGGGTAAACGTGGCCTTGTTTATCGTTACGGATGTTTCTGGAGCGCACTCGCCCGGGGTTGCTTTCGCAGGGCGCGCCGCTACGGTCTGCCGCCATGTCTTGCGCCAAGATCGATCCCGCCCTCCACCAGGCAAAAAAGCCCGACTGGATCAAGGTGCGGCTGCCGTCGAACCCCATCTTCTTTTCCACCAAGGCGCTGATCTCTGATTTGCGGCTGCATACGGTTTGCGAAGAAGCGCAGTGTCCGAATCGCTGGGAATGCTGGAGCGCCGGGACGGCGACTTTTATGATCGCGGGCGAACGTTGCACCCGGGCTTGTGGATTTTGCGCGGTGACTACGGCGAAACCTTTGGCGCTGGAAGCGGATGAGCCGCAGCGGGTGGCGCAGGCGGTTCTCCGGATGCGTTTGAAGCACGTCGTGGTGACGGCGGTCGCGCGCGATGATTTGCGCGACGGCGGGGCGGAACATTTTGCGCGGACGATCGAAGCGATCCGTGCGGCGCAGCCGGGGATCACGATTGAGGTGCTGACTCCGGACTTTCACGCGAAAGAGGAATGCCTGCGGATGGTGGCCGACGCGCAGCCGCATATTTTCAACCACAACGTGGAGACGGTGGAACGACTCACGCCGCTGGTGCGGTCGCGGGCGAAGTATCGCGTGTCGCTGGCCGTGCTGCGGCGGATGAAGGAGATGGCCCCGAAGATCGCCACGAAGAGTGGGATCATGCTCGGGTTGGGGGAGACGGAGCCGGAAATTTTCCAGACGATGGACGATCTGCGCGAGGCGGGGGTGGAGGCGCTGACGATGGGACAGTATCTGCGGCCGACGGCGCAGCATCTGCCGGTCGTGGAATACGTGCATCCGGACACCTTCCAGCTCTACAAGGAAATCGCCGAGCAGAAGGGGTTCACGCATGTGGCTTCCGGGCCGCTGGTGCGCAGTTCGTATCACGCGGCGGATTTCAAACCGCTACCGCGTTAATCGGAAGGCACGCGGCTAGCTATGATCGGTGCCGTGATCAACCGCACAAACGTCGCCGCTCTTATTCCCTGTTATTTCGAGGAGCGCTTCATCGCGGATGTAGCGGCGCGAGTGAAGGCGCAGCTCGACACCGTGCTAGTGGTCGATGACGGCTCGACCGATGGGACCGAGGGGCAGGCATTGAGCACGGGCGTGGAGGTGATCCGGCATCCGGTGAATCAAGGCAAAGGCGCGGCGATCAAGACCGGTTTGCGCGTGTTGAGCGAACGGCCAGCGATCGAATACGCGCTGATTCTCGATGGAGACGGCCAGCATGCGCCGGAGGAAATCCCGCGTTTTCTCGCCGCGGCCAACGAAACCGCTGCCCCGATGCTGGTCGGCAATCGCATGAGCGATGTGGAAAAAATGCCCTTCGTGCGCAAGCTGACCAATCGCATCATGTCGTGGCAGATCAGCAGTGTGTGCGGCCAGTGCGTGCCGGATTCGCAGTGCGGGTTCCGGATGATTCATCGCGACCTGCTGCCGGCGATGGCCTCGATTGGGACCACGAAATTCGATTTCGAGACAGAGATGCTCGTGGTCGCGTCGCGTCGCGGTTGCAAGATTGGCGCCGTTCCGATCAGCACGATCTACGGCGACGAAAAGAGCAAGATTCACCCGGTGCGCGACACGATTCGCTTTTACCAGATGATGGCGCGCTTCAAACGCGAAGCGCGGGGATAAGCGGAATGCTTACGGTTTCGTCAGCGCCGCCGGAGCGACCTCCGTCTCGCCGGTGACCGGGGCGGCAAACTCTTCTTTCAACCGCGCGAGCATCTCCTTGAGGAGCGGCTTCCGCTTTTCCATCGTCTCCTTGCGAAGTTGCTCTTCGATCTTGCGCCGTTCCTGCGCGTAACGCCGGGTGAATTGCTGGCGGCGCTCGCCGTCGAGTTGCAGTCCGGTTTCCTGAAGCGCGACCTGCAGTTCCTGATCCATGAATTTCTTCCGCACTTCCTCGCGATCTCGCAGCGCCTTTTTTTCCTCCGGCGAAAGGTTCGACCAGCGGACGAAGTTTTCCTGGAATCGCTTGCGTTGTTCCGGAGTCAGAGCGTCGAGCGCCTTGCGAACGTTCTCAAATTCCGGCGACGGGGTGGCGTCGCGATCCTTGCGTTTTTTCTTCTCCGGATTTTCAGAATTCTGGGCCAACGCCTGCGCGCCTATAACCGCGCAAACGGAGAGGAGGACTAGTTGATGGAAGCTTCGAGCCATATGGAGTTGCGCTCCGTGTCGAGCAACTCGTCGAGATTGCTGATCACTTGGTAATCCGGGCTGACCGACACTTCTTCCGCCAGCGCCAGGACTGGATCAGGGGCATGCTCCGGCTGTTGCATCAGGGCAAAACCCGACGCAACGACGACCGCGCAGGTGCTGATCGCCGCGACCTGCCAGTGACTGCGCAACCACGTGAAGAACCCCGGTTTATCCTGCTCCTCCTCGCGAATCGCCCGGAGGACGTTGCGGGAAAAGAAAGGGGACGGGGCCGGAGCCTTGGCTTGGCCCAGCAATTCCCACAGGTCATCTTGTTCTTCGGTTTTCATGGCTGGATGGGTAAACGCGCTGACCGCGGGGAAGTTGCAGGATTTCTGTAACATCGTCCGTGGGGAGGCCCGTCTTCCCCGGTTCTAGTTCTCGTGCGCTTCGAGGAATCCTTCGAGTTGCCGGATGCGCGTCGGGTGGCGCATCTTGCGCAGCGCCTTGGCTTCGATCTGGCGGATGCGTTCGCGGGTGACTTTGAATTGGCGGCCGACTTCCTCGAGCGTGCGGCTGTAGCCATCGACGAGACCGAAGCGTTGTTCGAGCACCTGCCGCTCGCGCTCGGTGAGTGACTCGAGGACGTCCTTGATCTTCTCCTTGAGGAGCACGATCGCCGTCATGTCGCTGGGGTTTTCCGCGGCCTTGTCTTCGATGAAATCACCGAAGCTGGTGTCGTCGCTCTCGCCCACGGGCGATTGCAGCGAGATCGGTTGCTGCGCCATCTTGAGGACCGCACGGACACGCTCGACGGGGAGCTGAATTTCGTCGGCGACCTCCTCGGGGGTGGGCTCGCGGCCGTAATCCTGGACGAGTTGCTTCTGCACGCGCATCAGCTTGTTGATCGTCTCGATCATGTGGACCGGGATGCGAATCGTGCGCGCCTGATCGGCGATCGAACGGGTGATCGCCTGGCGAATCCACCACGTCGCATACGTTGAGAATTTGTAGCCGCGGCGATACTCGAATTTCTCCACCGCCTTCATCAGGCCCATGTTGCCTTCCTGAATGAGGTCGAGGAACGACAGTCCGCGGTTCGTATATTTTTTCGCGATGGAAATGACCAGTCGCAGGTTGGCTTCGACCATCTCGGTCTTGGCTTTTAGCGCTTTTTTCAGCCAGACCTTGAGTTCCGCGTATTCGGCGACGAATTCTTCGGGACTCAGCCAGGTGCGCATCTGCTGCTCTTTCAGCTTTGCGGCGTAGTCGATCGGCGTCGACGCGGGATGATTCACCTTCGCCTTCTCCTTTTTCTTCGGCTTGTTCAACTCCCCGGTCCACTGCGTCAGGAGACGGTTGGTTTCGTCGGCCAGATGCACAAATTCTTCGGTGACCTTCTGCTTGAAGAAAAACTTCGGATAAATCCGCTGGATGGCGTCGTGGGCCTTCTTGAACTCGAGATAAGACTTCGTTTCGTGGTTTTTGCCGCCGTGCGCGAGGTAGTGTTTGTAGGTCGTCCCGCAAGTCTGCTGCGCGTGATCGAGTTGCGCGCAAAGCTTGGGCAGCGCCTTGATGTAACGTTCCCGGCTCTCGATTTTTTTGTCGAGAATCACGCGGTCGAAGCGCTCCCGGCCCTCCTGCAATTTCTGCGCGAGATCGAGATAAGCGCGGGCGATGAAACCGAAGTGGTTGGTATGCTTTTGCACGTTGAGTTCCGCCTCTTCGATGCGCTTGGAAATCTCCACTTCCTGCTCCCGGGTCAGCAACGGCACCTGGCCCATCTGCTTGAGATACATCCGCACCGGATCATCGAGAATATCGAGCTTCGCCTCCGGCTTCTCCTCTTCCTCCTCCTGATCGTCCGCCTTCTTCCCATCCTTGAACCGATCCACATCCGACGCCTCGATGATCTCGATTTCCATCGCGCGGAGCCGGGTCATGATCGTCTCCATCTCGTCCGGATCGTTGACGCTGTCCGGCAGCGCTTCGTTGAGATCGTCGAACGTCAGATAACCCTGCTCCTTGGCGAGCTTGATCATTTCGCGGAGCTTTTCCTGCACCTCCGGGTGATCGATCACGCTGATCGGCGCCGCGGGGGGGGGCACGGCTTTTAACGGCACCGCCACCTTCAAACCCTTGGCCGGAGAGACTGCTTTTCGCACCTTCTTCCCGTTCTTCTGGGGAACCACCTTGGCGACTGGTTTGACCTTTCGTTTCGGAGCCACTTTCGAGGTCTTTTGAGCCTTGCTGCTCCTCGTATCTTTACCCTTTTTGGCGGGCTTCTGGGGAGGCTTCCTTTTCGCCACGAGTCGCGCCTTTTTGGCCGCGGGTTTGGAGGACTTGGACGAGGCTTTCTTGGTGTTTTTAGACATACCCGCGCGATGATAAAGACATTAGCCCCGCCGCTCGGAGATACAGGGGCGCATTCAGAGGGGTGGGGATAAAGGCCGCGCAATATCTGAGACCCGTTTTTGGAGGTCAAGAATTTCTTCGTGCAATCTGGATGCTTCCTCCAAGGGCAAATCCGGCACCCGTTGACGGGCTTTCAGTGCGTCAATTCGGCGCTGCAATTGACGCCTCTCCAGCTCCCGCCAACAGTCATGAGCGATGGCCAGCGGGCTCCCCGGGGGCTTCGCGTCCAGAAGTCCGGAAATCGCGGATTCTTCCGCCGCGTCGAGGGTGGAAAGAAATACGTGAATCGACGCAGGATCGGCGGGATCGAAGTGGGCCCCGAGGATTTTGACGAGCAGCGCCGTCTCCGGATCATCGCCGAGCATGCGATCCCAAGGCTCCTCGAGCAGCCATTCGCGGGCGGCGGAATCGCGGAGCGCGACCAGCGCGAGGAGTTGAATGGTCGGATCGAGGACGATCTGCGGGGTATCCTTTGGCGCCAGTTCGTCCGCGGCCGACTTATTCGGTGACGGGGCCTTGAGTAGCCGGACGAATTCCTGCGCCGATACCTCCAGTCGCATCGCCACTTTGTTGACGACCGTTTCACGGAGCACCGCGTCTTTGATCAGGCTGATCGATTCCGCCATCTTCCGCGCCGTCTGCATTTTGCCGCGCGGCGTGGCGAATTCCGGTCCTCGTGACAGTCGGTCGAGCTGGAAATCGAAGAAGTCTTTGGCCGCGCCGATGCGTTCGGTGAAAGCGCCCGCGCCCTGGCCGCGAATCATCGAATCCGGATCTTCGCCGGGCGGCATCTCCGCCACTCGGACGATCAAATTTTCCGCGAGCAGCGACGCCAGCGAACGCTCCGCGGCCTTCTCCCCTGCAAGATCCGCATCGAAGCACAGCACCACCTCGTCCACATAACGGCGCAGAATGCGCGCCTGCTTTTCCGTGAACGCGGTGCCTTGGGGCGCGATCACATTTTGCACGCCGTGCTCGAAGGCCGTGATCAGATCGAGCTGCCCCTCGCAGACGATCGCCGACTTCGCATCGATCAGCGGGCGCTTCGATTTGTGCAGGCCGAAGAGTACTGCGCCCTTCGTGAAAAGCATCGTCTCCGGCGAGTTCACGTATTTCGCGGCTTTGGCGTCCGCCTCCAGGACACGGCCGCTGAAGGCGATTACTTCGCCGGTATCGTTGCAGATCGGGAACATCACCCGCCCGCGAAACCGATCGTAAAATTCCCCGCGCGGATTCTCCTCGTCGCGCAACTTGACCAGCCCGCTGGCGACCAATTCCTCGTCGGAAAATCCGTGCTGTGCTCCAAAGCCGCGCAGCGCATCCCACTCGTCCGGCGCGTAGCCAAGCTTCCACGACTTCGCGATTTCCCCGCCGATGCCGCGGCTCTTGAGATAATCCCGCGCGATCTGCGCCGAAGGCTTCTTCATCAGGTGCCAGTGGAAAAAATCCGCGGCGTCGGCATGCAGTGCGAGCAGTCGCCGCCGCATCGAGTAGCGAGCCGTGTCCTCCGCGCTCATCTCGCTTTGCTCGATTCGAATGCCCGCGCGCTCGGCCAGTTTTTTTGCCGCCGCGAGGAACTCCAGATTCTCGTAGCTCATCACGAAACGGATGGCGTTCCCGCCCGCGCCGCAGCCGAAGCACTTAAAAATCTGCCGCTGCGGATTGACCGTGAAGGACGGCGTGCGCTCCTGATGAAATGGGCAGAGCGCTTTAAAAACCGGCCCCGAGCGCTTCAGCGGAAAATATCCGCCGACCACCTCGACGATGTCATTCGCCTCGATGATCTGCTCGATGGTTTCGGGAGGGATGAGACTCACGCCCGCACCCTACCGCATGGCGCAAGAGGTGTGCGGCGCTGTCCTTTGTCCCGAACGCGTCCGCCAAATTGCGGGAATTTTGTCGGTTCCTCAGGCTTGGAGGAATTGGCGAAAAGTTTGCGACCGAGGGTGGTTGGCGGGTATTGAGTCTCGCCATGTTTCCCCGCCTCGTCTCCCTCCTCGCCGTTTTTGTGTTCGCTGCCGTCGCCACCGCAGCGCCGCCGAACATCGTCCTCATTGTCTCCGATGATCACGCGTGGGGTGATTACGGCTTTATGGGGCACTCGCATATTCGCACGCCGCATCTCGACAAATTGGCCGCGCAGAGCCTCGTCTTTCCACGCGGTTACGTGCCATCGAGCCTTTGCAGCCCGAGTCTGGCTTCGATCATCACCGGCCGCTATCCGCACCAACACGGCATCACGAGCAACGACCCCGCGCTGCCGCCGGGCGTAAAAGGACGCGATCGAGCGACGCATCCGCAATTTGTCGAAGGGCGCCGGACCATGAATGGCTTCATGGAGAAAGCCGCGACACTCCCGCGCGTGCTTGGCGAACGCGGTTATCTCAGCTTTCAGACCGGCAAATGGTGGCAGGGGCATTTTCGCTCCGGCGGGTTCACGCATGGCATGAGCCTCGGCGAAGAAGGTAAAGGCGGGCGCCATGGCGACGCAGGACTGAAAATCGGCCGTGAAGGCATGCAGCCGATCTTCGATTTCATCAGCACTGCGCAGACGGAGAAGAAACCCTTCATGGTCTGGTACGCGCCACTGCTTCCGCATGATCCGCACACGCCGCCGGAGCGTTTGTTGAAGAAATATGAAGCGATTGCGCCAAGCATTCACGTCGCGCGGTATTGGGCCAACGTGGAGTGGTTCGATGAAACGATCGGGCAACTCTTGGAGCACTTGGAAAAACAGGGCCTCGCGGAGAACACCATCATCGCCTACGTCGCGGACAACGGCTGGATCCAGAATGTGGACGCGCCGAAGTTCGCGCCCAAATCGAAGCAGTCGCCCTACGATGGCGGCCTGCGTACGCCGATCATGATCAAGTGGCCGGGCAAGATCGCTCCGCGGAAGAGCGAAGCGCTGGCCATCTCGATCGACCTTTATCCCACGCTCCTCCGCGCGGTGGGCGTGGAGCCCGCCGCGGGTCTCCCGGGCCTGAACTTGCTCGACGAAAAAGCCGTGGCA
Organism: Chthoniobacterales bacterium; assembly: GCA_038325425.1. GTDB lineage: Bacteria > Verrucomicrobiota > Verrucomicrobiia > Chthoniobacterales > Chthoniobacteraceae > Chthoniobacter. The sequence goes on along the minus strand of JBBQIZ010000038.1, from coordinate 8,682 downwards.
TCGCGCGTGCAGATTTTCGGCGAATGCTTCACCCACGACGCGCAGGATCTCGCGAACCCTGCTGCCAGCTTGCGTTGGCGCTGGACGATCAACGGACAGACGAAGCTCATCCTCCCCGCGCCGCAGAACCAGCCTGGCGAGAACCCCGAGCTCTACGATCTCGCCACCGACCCGCACGAAGAGAAGAACCTCGCCGTCGCCCAGCCCGAACGCGTCGCCGAACTGACCAAACAACTCGACGCTTGGTCGCCGGGGACAAAGTAGTCAGCACGCTTTCCGAATAATCGGTAAAAATTTCTTCCAAGATTTTGCCGCGTCGATTGTCATTACGGCACCCGCTCCAAGGAATGGCGCGGGTTTTCCATCCCCACATCCAATGATCAAAGTCCGAAACTTGAAGAAGGCCTTCGGCCCGAAGGTGGCGGTGAACGGCGTGTCGTTCACCGTCGAGAAGGGCGAGGTGCTTGGTTTTCTCGGGCCGAACGGCGCCGGAAAAAGCACCTCCATGCGCATGATCACCGGCTTCATCCCGCCGACCGAAGGTGAAGTCACGATCGGCGGCTACAACATCGTGGAGCAGCCGATCAAAGCGAAGCGGCTCATCGGTTATCTGCCGGAAAACGCGCCGTCCTACGCCGACATGACGGTCCTCGGCTTCCTGAGTTTCACCGCCGAACTTCGCGGCTTGAATGGCGACGCGCAGAAGAAAGCCGTCAACCGCGTGGTCGAGATGTGTTTCCTGGAAAACGTCCTGCACCAAAGCGTGGAGACGCTTTCGAAGGGTTACCGCCACCGCACCTGTTTTGCGCAATCGATCATCCACGATCCGGAAGTGCTGATCCTCGACGAACCGACGGATGGCCTCGACCCGAACCAAAAACACGAGGTGCGGACGCTGATCCGCAAGATGGGCGAAACGAAAGCGATCATCTTTTCGACCCACATCCTCGAGGAAGTGGAAGCCGTCTGCTCGCGGGCCATCATCATCGATCGCGGCACGATCGTGGCGAATGGCACGCCGCAGGAACTCAAGCAGCGCTCGACCCAAGCCGGCGCAGTGACGCTGCGTCTGACCGACGGCAGCGCGACCGCCGTGAAAGGCAAGCTCGACGGAATCAACGCAGTCGAGCGTTCGGTCGTGGTCAGCGAGTCGCCGCTCGTGGTCCGCGCCTTCCCGCGCAAACAAATCGCCAGCGATGATCTCGCGCGCGCCGTCGGCGAAGTGGCGCTGAAAGAGCGCTGGTCGCTGCTCGAACTGAGCACCGAGCAGGGGCGGCTGGATGAAGTATTCCGCAGCATCACGCTGCCGGACACGAAGACGAAGGAGGAAGCGAAATGAAACCGATCATGACCATCGCCAAACGCGAACTCAGCGGCTACTTCGCCTCGCCCGTGGCGTTCGTTTTCATCGTCATCTTCCTGCTGCTCTCGGGATTTTTCACCTTCATGGTCGCGGGCTTTTTTGAGCGCGGGCAGGCGAATCTGGAGACGTTCTTCACCTGGCATCCGTGGCTGTATCTCTTCCTCGTGCCGGCCGTCGGCATGCGCATGTGGAGCGAGGAACGGCGCCTCGGCACGATCGAATTGCTGCTCACCATGCCGGTTACCCCGTGGCAGGCGATCGTCGGGAAATTTCTCGCCGCGTGGGCCGTGGTCGGCCTTGCGCTGCTGCTGACGTTCCCCGTCTGGATCACCGTCAACTACCTCGGCAACCCCGACAACGGCGTGATCTTCGCCAGCTACATCGGCAGCTTCCTGATGGGCGGCGCATATCTCGCGATCACCGCGATGACTTCCGCGATGACCCGCAACCAAGTCGTGGCCTTCATCGTCTCGGTGGTGCTGTCGCTCTTCCTCATCCTCGCGGGCTTCCCACCGGTGACCAATATGCTCGTCGCGTGGGCCAGTCCGTGGCTCGTCGATGGCATCGCTTCGTTCAGCGTGATGACACATTTCATGAGCATTCAGAAGGGGGTGCTCGATTCGCGCGACATCGTTTATTTCCTCTCCGTCATCGTCTTCTCCCTCTTCACCACGAGCGTCATCATCCGCGCGCATCGCGCCGGCTGAGCCGCTCCGCAACATCCCCGACATCATGAAGAATAAAGGTCTCGAAACGTGGTTGTATTCGTCGCTCGGTGTGGCGGCGGTGCTGGTCGTCATCATCGTCATCAATGCGCTCGCCGGTCGTGCCAAGACGCGCATCGACCTCACGGAGGAGCGTGCCTACACGCTCTCCGCCGGCACACGCGCGATCCTCGCGAAGCTCGATACGCCGGTGCAAATCCGCTTTTACTACACGCGCGGCGACGCGCGCATGCCGGTTGTGCTCAAGACTTACGCGCAACGCGTCGAGGATTTGCTCGGTGAGTTTCAGCAGGCGTCGAACGGGATGATCGAAGTGCAGAAACTTGATCCCGTGCCGGATTCGGATGCGGAGGATTCCGCGCGACTCGACGGCGTGGAAGGCCAGCAACCGCTCGGCGGCGATCCGATCTATCTCGGCGTGAGCGTGAGCATGCTCGATCAAAAGGAAGCGTTGCCGTTTCTCTCGCCCGATCGCGAGCGCATGCTGGAATACGATCTGTCCCGCGCCATCTCGCGGGTGGCGATGGCCGACAAACCGGTCGTCGGCGTGATGAGCCCGCTGCCGATTGCCGGCCGGCAGATGAATCCGATGATGATGCAGATGGGCCAGCGCGGGCAGGCCCCGTGGGCGCTTTATGGCGAACTGAGCCGCGACTTCACGGTGCAGACGGTGGACATGAACGTGGAGAAAATCCCGGACGAGGTGAAGGTGCTCGTGCTCATCCATCCCAAAGGCATCAGCGACGCCGCGCAATATGCGGTCGATCAATTCGTCCTGCGTGGCGGCAAACTCATCGCCTTCCTCGACCCCCAGAGCGTGCTCGATCAAAGCGGCGCCAACCCGATGGGCATGAACATGGGCAGCAGCTCGAATCTGGAAAAGCTACTCGCCGCGTGGGGCCTGAGCCTGAGCAGTCAGGTCGTCGGCGATCTCGATTACGTCGGCCGCACAAGGGAGGGCCGCCAGCCCGCGGTGCTCGCGCTGAACGAGAACGCGATGAACAAAGACGATGTGATCACGGCCAATGCCGACAACCTTCTCCTCGCCTTCGCCGGTGCCATCACCGGCACTCCTGCGGAAGGATTGCAGCAGACGGTGCTGATCAGGAGTTCGGGCAATTCGCAGCTCGTCGATGGCATGGCCGCGCAGTTTGGAGGGGAGAAAATCGCCCAGGACTTTGTCCGCAGCGGCACCGAATATCCGCTTGCCGTGCGGCTCACCGGCAAATTCAAAACCGCCTTCCCGGAGGGCAAACCCAAGGCTGCCGAACCGCCACCGGAGCCTGGTGCGCCACCGCAGGAAAAGAAACCGGACGCACCCGCGGAACCGGGCTTGAAAGAATCGAAGGAAGAAACCGCGGTGCTGATCATCGGCGACGCCGACTTCATCCAGGACCAGATCGCCGTGCAGGAAATGATGAGTCCGTTCGGCGGCAATCAGCGCATCGTCATGCCAGCCAATGGCAACCTCGCGTTCGCGCAGGGCGCGATCGAGCAACTCACCGGCGACAACAACCTCATCGCCGTCCGCAGTCGGGCGTCCCGCGAGCGGCAGTTCACCGTCGTCAATGAACTGCAGGCCAAAGCCGAGTCGGCGTTCCAGGACAAAATCAAGGAACTCGAAGGCAGTCTCAACGAAGCGCAGACCAAGCTGAACGAATTGCAGCGGACGAAGGCCGATCAGGGCGGGCAGAAGTTCATCCTTTCGCCCGAGCAGCAGGCCGAGATTGAAAACTTCCGGAAGAAAGAGGCGGAGGTGAAACAGCAGCTCAAACAAGAGCGCAAGAGGCTCCGAGCCGATATCGACTCACTCGAGAACCGCATCAAGTGGCTGAACATCGCGCTCATGCCGGCGCTCGTCGCCGTCGCGGGCGTGGGGCTCGCCGTCGTCCGCCACAAACGCCGCGCGGCCCGCTAACCGATTTCGCATCATGAAAGGAAAACAACTCTTCATTCTGCTCGTTCTGGCGGCCGTCGCTGGCGGCGCCTGGTACTTCCTCGCCAAACGCCATCGCGATGCCTGGTCCGAGACCGGCCGTGGCGGTGGCAAGGTCGCGGAATTCCCGATCAACGACGTCGCGCATTTGAAAATCAAAGGTTCGGCGGACGAGGTGAACCTCGTGAAAAAGGCGGATGTGTGGACCGTGCAGGAGCGCGCCGATTATCCGGCGAGCTTCGAGCAGGTGGGAACACTGCTGCGCAAACTTTGGGAGCTGAAGACCGTGCAGGAAGTAAAAGTGGGCGCATCGCAAATGCCGCGGCTGGAATTGGAAGAGCCGGGCAAGGGTGACAAGAGCGGCACGCTCGTCGAACTCATCGGAGCCGACGGCAAGACGCACACCGCGCTGCTGCTTGGCAAAAAGCACCTGCGCAAAACCGAGGGCGCTGGTGAGATGGGTGGTGGGTCGCCGGCCGGCCGTTACGTCAAGGTGGTCGGACTGCCGAAGGTGTCGCTCGTTTCCGATTCTCTGGACGAAGTCGAGCCCAAGCCGGAGAACTGGCTGGCGAAGGATTTCGTGAAGATCGAAGGACCGAGGTCGATCGTGGTTGTCGGCCCGACCGACGCGCAGAAGTGGGCGGTGACCCGCGAAAATGCGACCGCGGAATGGCAACTGGCGGAGGCCAAACCCGACGAGAAAGTGGACAACAGCAAAACCTTCGCGCTCGGCACCATCTTCTCTTCGGCAACTTTCAACGACGTGCTTGCGCCCGACGCAAAGCCTGAAGATACCGGCCTCGACAAGCCGACGGTAGCGGTGATCGAGACGTTCGACGGCCTCCGTTATGAACTGAAGATCGGCAAGGCGACTGGTGAAAACCATCCGTTGCTCGTAAACGTGACCGCCAATCTGGCGAAGGAACGCACGCCCGGAAAGGACGAGAAAGAGGAAGACAAGAAGAAGCTCGACGAGGAGTTTGCGGCCAAGCGGAAGCAGTTGGAGGAGAAGCTGGCTAATGAGCAGAAGTTCGCTGGTCGGGCGTATCTGGTCGAAAAGATGGCCGTCGAGCCGTTGCTCAAAGAGCGCGCGGCCCTGCTCGCGGAGAAACTAGCGGAGCCAGCCGCTCCCGGTGCTGCAGTACCCTCCAGTGCGACCACCCCGCCGATTTCGATTCCCGCTGCAGCGCCGCCGGCGCCGGTCGCACCGCCAGCGCCCTCCGCACCTGCTCCGCCGCAGCCTTGATCGCGTGGGGCGCGTGGTGGCGAGCGTAGTCAGCGGAGCTCACCTCCCCGCGCGGCGTTGAGGCTATTTCGGCAAGCGTTCTACTCACCCGGCATCGCCCAGAACTGCCGGGCTGCTTCGCTCCAGTCGCGATCCTGCACCGTGCGGTGCGCTTCGATGCTCATCGCGTGGCCTAGGTTGCTGTCGGCCGCAATCTGCGCCACGTGGCGCGCGAAGTCTTCCACGTCGAGGGCGCGGGTGATGAAGCCGGTGGTGCCGTGGACGATCAGATCCTTCGGTCCGCCTTGATCCGAAACGACGCACGGAATACCGCTGGCGAGTGCCTCGAGGATGACGTTGCCGAAGGTGTCGGTCGTGCTCGGGAAGAGGAAGATATCGGAGGAGGCGTAGGCCCGGGCGAGGTCGAGGCCGGCGAGGTAGCCGGTGAAAAGGGCGTCGGGCAGAAGCAGGCGCAGCTCTTTCAGATACGGGCCGTCGCCGACGAACGCGAGGGTCGGCAGGGACGCCGGCGGTTTGTCCGACTTATCCTCCCAGCGCCGCCACATCTGCACGATCACATCCAGGTCCTTCTCCTTCGATACCCGTCCGACGTAGAGCAGGACTTGTTTCCCGGGCGAGGCGCCGCGCTTCGTCCAGAACTCCGGATCGCGCCGCGAGGGGTGGAAGAGCGTGGTGTCGAGGCCCCGCGGGAGGATGCGGATGCGCTCCGCGGCGATGCCGCGGTCGATCCACGCGCGGCGATATCCGTCGCTGTTCACGTAGAGCAGATCGAGTTGCTCGTAGAACCACTTCATGAAATTCCACGTCAGCGTCTCGAGGAAGTTGTCGTCGGTCAGGATGCGGACGTATTGCGGGAAGTCCGTGTGGTAAATGCCGCTGGTGCGCAGGCCGAGCATCTTGCCGGCGAGCAGCGCGGTCAGGCCGATCGGGCCGGGCGTGCTGATGATCAGCTCGGTGAAACCCTGCCGCTGGATGAAATCGATCATCTGCAGGATCGGCGGGAAGCTGAGCTTCTGCAGTTCGTATTCCGGCAGTTCAAATTCGCCGACGGGCGGAAAATTCACGATCGGGATGCCGGTGATCGTGATCGTCGAGCGCGACGTGACCACGGTCAGATCATAGCCTTCCGCGACGCACGCGGCGGTGAGTTTGCGGATCGTGTTGGCCACGCCGTTGACGTCCTCGAGGGTGTCCGTGAACCACGCGCGGCGGCGATTCTGCAATGCGGGCGGCAGCGCGCCCGCCAGTGCGGTGCTCACTTCGCGCAGCCAGCGCCGCTCGGGGCGCTGGCTCTGGAAGGCGTAGAAATAAGGCGCGAGCGGCGCGAGCACCGGCAGCAGCACGCTGATTTCCTGGATGGCCTCGATGATGTTCCCGCCCGAAAGCTGGCGGATGAACGTGGTGAAAAAGCGGAAGGCGAGGCGGTTGACGAAGAAGTTCGCGATGACGAAGGCGCGCCGCTCGGGTTCGGTGATCCCGGCCGTTTCGCGGGCGAGGAGCGTCTTGATTTCCGCGCCGGTGAAGGTCGCGGAGAGTTGCTTCCAGAGCGAAGCGTTGGCCGGTTTCGCCAGCTCGAAGATCTTCCCGCTGGCGATGCCTTCGGCGAGGAAGCCGAGCTTGTCGGTCCACGAAAACTCCGTCGGGTCCTCGCCCTCCATGAAGCGCGAGAAGGCTTTCTCGACGAAGCCGGAGCTCTTCGCGCCGGCGACTTTCTCGCCGATGAAGTGCCGCAGATTGTTGTAGAGGCTGTGCGAGACGGCGAGCGGATGGCCGCCGGCGCCGTGCGCGGCGCAGCGTCCGTCGCAGATCTCCGCGAGGAAGGCGGCGGGGTCGGCCGGGCCCTCGCCCGCTTCCGTCCAGGCCGAGCCGGGATGCAGTCCGCCGTGATCGTCGGAGCCGCCGGTGAAGGCCTTGCGCCAGGCTTCGGCGTGCGTCGGCGCGAGGCCGTGGCGGTTGGCCAGTTCGTCGATCTTCGCCGCGGTCAGGCCGCCGAGGATGAAGCGCGTGGCGTCGCCGAGCAGCGCGTCGCGGTGGCCGTTCACGCCTTCGAAATGGCGGAAGAGCAGGATGAGCTTTTCGAGGTGCGCGAGCGCGAGACGGTCATCGACGCGGTAGAGCGGATGCGCGACGGCGTGGGCGAGGCCTTGCTCCGCGAGATACGGCTGGAGGTCGAAGAGATTGTCCCGCCGCGCCTGGATCTCCCCGTGCTGCGCCTCGGTGAGGCCCCAGACGAGCAGATGCACTTCGCAGCGGTCGTCGGGAAAGCGCGTGCTCACTTGCTCGCTGATGAACACGCCGGCCCGGTCGGCGATTTCCAGGCAGCCCTCGATGCGGTTGTGATCGGTGAGCGTGACGAAATCCATGCCCTGCGCGCGGAGCTTATCGTAAAGCGCCCGCGGCTCCGAATAGCTGTCCGGCAGCCCGACGCGGCGGAAAAGCCACTCCCGCGCGCGGGTGCTGTGGCGGGAGTGGAGATGCAGGTCGGCCTTCAGGGTGTGGGAGGTTGAGAGTTTGCCCGGAGCCACGCGTGATAAGTCAGCGGTTCGCGGTCGGCAAGAGCCCGGGTCACGAGTTCACCGATTTGTCGCCAAACCGTCGCATGCTGGAGATCGACAGGATGGATGGAAATGCGGAGCAGGGGAGCGGTCGTCAGGCGCTGGAAGAGGAAGGCATTCCAGCGCAGGCTGGTCCAGCGCCGCCAGCCGCTGCGCACGCTCCAGACCAGCGATGGCGAGCGATGCGTCACGTTGCGTTGCAGGTCGAGCACGCTGCCGAGCCGCGTGGTGTAGGCGATGCCGAGCGCGCGCAGCGCCTCCGCCGCCTCCGCGCTGAGCAGCCATGCGGGCGCGATGAAGCCCGGCGTCGCCAGGCCGAGCTGCGCGAACTCCCCGCGCGCCTGGCCCACCAGCGCCGCCGCCGTCGCGCGATCCAGATCGTAGAACTCCCCTTCATCCGCGGTGTAGAGCCGCGTCGTGAATTTATCCCGCGCGCTCTCCGCCGCGCGCCGTTCCCGCTGGTGGTAGTAGCCGTGGATCACCACCTCATGCCCCGCCGCCGCCTGCGCCTGCAGCCACGCGCAGAACCCCGCATCCGCCAGCATGGGTCCGCGGTGATGATGATCCGGGATGACGAGCAGCGACGTGCGCGCCACCCCGAGCGCGGCCAGCCTCTCCAGGATCTCCGCGCAGGCCGCATGCGTGTGCGGCGACACGTCGTGCAGCGAAACCACCAGACTCCGCGTCGCGGCCGGCCGCGACTGGCTCCCGGCGGCCGCCGTCACGCCAGGCTCGCCAGGGCGAGCGGGTAGCTAGTGCTCAGCGCCGCGGGGCTCGCCGCGCTCATCTTTAAGTCGCGCAGCAGCCCGTCCTGCAGCGAATACGTCCAGCCATGCACCGCCAACTCCTGCCCGCGG
>JBBQIZ010000037.1:0-29163 GCA_038325425.1 Chthoniobacterales bacterium | reverse complement strand
GTGGTAGTCGCCAGCATCGTGAGCGTAACGGCGACGCCGTAGGCATTGGCCAGCCGCGAGCTGGTGCCGAAACCGATGACGAGCGCCGCGCAGCCGAGACCAAGCATGATATTGATCTTCGGGATGAAGATTTGCCCGCGCTCCTCTTTCGAGGTGTGGCGGATTTCCATGCGCGGGATGTAGCCCATCTGGATGCCCTGCATGGTCAGCGAAAACACGCCCGAAATGAGCGCCTGCGAAGCGATGACCGCCGCTGCCGTCGCGAGGAAGACGAGCGGGTAGAGCAGCCAATCCGGGCCCATGTGAAAGAAGGGGTTTTCGCGCGCGCTGTGGTCGGTGAGAGCCAGGGCGCCCTGGCCGAGATAGTTGAGCATCAGCGCGGGGCAGACGAAAAAAGTCCAGGCGCGGGCGATCACCGGCCGTCCGAAATGCCCGAGGTCCGCGTAGAGCGATTCGCCTCCGGTGACCACCAGGAAAACGCTACCCATGATGATCAGCGAGGTCTTGCCGTGATGGGTGAGAAAATAAACGCCCTCCCCGGGATTGAGCGCGCCGAGCACCGTCGGGTTGTGCGCGATCTGATAGATCCCCAGGCCCGCCAGCACGGTGAACCAGACGAGCATCACCCGGCCGAACCACGCGCCGAGCGCGCCGGTCCCTTTGGATTGCACCGCGAAGAGGCCGAAGAGGATGCCGAGCGTGAGCGGAATGATGTATTGTTCTACCCTTGGCGTGGCGATCTTCAGTCCCTCCACCGCGGAAAGCACTGAGATGGCCGGCGTGATCACTCCGTCTCCGTAGAGCAGCGCGGCGCCCGCGATGCCCACGGCGACCATGCCGGCGGTGGCGAAGCGCGTGGCTTTCGCGTCTTTCGGGAAGGCCAGCGAGAGCAGCGAAAGGATGCCACCTTCGCCCTGGTTATCGGCCCGGGTAACGAGGGCGATATACTTGATGGAGACGAGGATGATGAGGCTCCAGATGATCAGCGAAAGCACCCCGAGGATCTCCCGGTCGGTGTTGGCGCCGTGAATCAGGCACTCTTTGAAGGCGTAGAGGACGCTCGTCCCGATGTCTCCGTAAGCGACGCCGAGGACGGCGATGGAGGCGGACAGAGAAGTGGATTTCCGAGACTCTGTCATGGGCGCCGGAGCGTGTCGGAAGCAGGGCGCGGCGGCAACTCATTCGTCGGCGTCCGGCGCAAAACTCGCCCCGAAGGCGCGGAACGCGCGACCGCGACGATCGCCGCGATCACTTCTGCAGACCGAGCGGCGCCCAGCCGACTTTCAGGCGGCGGCCATTTTGCATGGCGCGGAAATGCAGCGCGCCATCGGGCTGCGCGACGAGGTGGCCCTCGATCGGCGAACCCGCCTCGACGCCGCGGATCATGAACGCGCCGAGCCCGCGCGGCTCGAGGCCGCCGCCGGTTTCGCCTTGCTGCAAAGAGACGCGGACTTCGCCGGCCGCCGCACGGTAGGGAAAGGTGCCGGTCGCCGGCAATTTCGAACCGGCATTGAGCACGATGCCGCCGTCACCGTCGTCGAGCGCGAGCAGCACCGGACGTTGCAGAAAGCCGGCCTGATGGACTTCGAGCGGCACCCCGCAACCGGTGAGTTCGCCGGACCACGCTTCGATCGTCGTGGACACCGCGGCCTTGAAATCCGGCGGCACTTCGCCGGTCACCGCGTCGCGCAGCACCCGAATGGCATCGCCCGTGAGGCCGCTTTGTTGCAGGACTTGCGCGTAATTCCAGTTCAGGCGTTTGGTGAATTTCCCGCTCTCGACCTGGGGTTTGATGACGCTGACCAGCTTCTCAAAGCTCTTCGCCTCCCCGAGCGCGGCGGTGTAGTGCAGCAGCACTTCCTCGGTGTCCGGCGCGAACGTGTAGGCGTGTTCCGCCCACTTCACGGCCAGCTTCGCGTCGCCGCGTTGGCGGGCGATATTGCTCGCGAGGATGTAGGCCATCCACGATTTGCGCTCCTCGGCAAATTTCACCAGTTCCGCCTCTTTCGCGGGATCGTGCTCCGTCTTTCCGAGGCCGAAACGAAGGCCGAGCGGGGCCTGCGCATTCGGGTCGACCTCCAGCACGCGGTCGAGCGCGCGCGCTTCGCCTTCGGCGTCTTTCAACGCGTTGCAGGTCTGCGCGAGTTGGAAAAATCCGCGCGGATCTTCGGGATGTTTGTCGGTGTAAGCGGTCATCGTCGCCTTCGCTTCGTCGAGTTTTTCCTGCATGCGCAGGGCCATCGCGAGCGCGAAGACGGTGCGCGGATCCTCCGGTTGAAGCGTGTGCGCGCGTTGCAGCGCCTGCAGTCCGGCCCCCGGGGCGAACCCTTCCTTGAGCAACTGCTCGCCGTAGTTGAGCAACTGCGCGTGGTCGTTGCTCATCTGCTGAATCTGCCGCGCGGCCATCTGCTCGAAGGTCGGCAGATCGACAAAAATCGCGGAGTTCGGGTCGTCGGCTTTGCGCAGGAGCTTCACCAGTTCACGGAGCTGGGTGAGTCCTTCGAGCGCGGTCCGATCCTGGTTATTGATCGCGAGCGCTTTCTTGAACGCCGCCACCGCCCCTTCGCGTTCGCCGATCGACGCCTGGACCACGCCGAGGCTGTTCCAGATGGCGATGCCGTTCGGCGTTTTTTCCGCCGCCGCCTTGAGCAACTCGATCGCGCCTTCGTCGTCGCCTTCGATCCGCGCCAGCGAACCGCGATGATAGAGGGCAAAAGCGGTGTCGGGATGCTGGGCGTCGAAGGCTTCCAGCAACTCGTAGGCGCGGACGATCTCGGAACTTTGCAGCGACTCGGCGAAGTCATCGAGGTGCGCCGACGCTTTCAGAAATGTCGTCCACGGTTCACCCGCTTCGGCGCCGAGCGCTTCGATCGCGTCGAGCAGGTGATCGACCTCGAACGGATCGCGATTGGCGATGGCGGCATCGACTTCCGCGGGCCACGGAATGCGATGCGGCAGGCTAAAGAAATCGAGCTCCCAGTTGGTGGATTCGATCCAGACGACGGAGATGGTGGGATTGGGCATGGAGTTGGGGAATGAGCCGCGAAGATGCGGCGGTGATCAGGCGCCGATGAGCCGGAGGATCTCCGATTTCTCGGCGCGGGCGGGAATGACGCTGCCGCATTGCTCGCGGGCGATGTCGGGATCTTTCAGCCCGTGGCCGGTGACGGTGCAGACGATTTTGCTCCCGGGGGCGATGCGCGGGAAAGGGCAGGTCGCGCACGGCTCTTTGCCGAGGCATTTGAACAGGCCGGCGATGCTCGCGGCGCTGGCCGGTTCAACGAAGATGCCTTCGTGCGCGGCGAGCCACTGCTGCGCGGCGAGGATTTCCGCGTCGGTCACGATGTCGATCGAGCCGCCGCTTTCGCTGATCGCCGAAGTCGCGAGCTTCCAACTGGCAGGATTGCCGATGCGGATCGCGGTCGCGACGGTGTCGGGCTTTTCGACGACGCGGTTGAAAAAGATGGGGGCCGAACCGGCGGCCTGGAAGCCGGTCATCTTCGGAAGTTTCGTCGCTTTGCCGAGCTTATGAAATTCCTGATACCCCATCCAGTAGGCGCTGATGTTACCGGCGTTGCCGACGGGCAGGACGTGGATGTCGGGCGCGTCGCCAAGCACTTCGATGATCTCGAAGCTGGCCGTCTTCTGGCCCTGCAGGCGATAGGGGTTGATCGAGTTGACGATCGCGATCGGCTCGGTTTCACCGATCTCGCGCACGAGGTTCAGGGCGTCGTCGAAGTTGCCGTCAATGGCCACAACCTTCGCGCCATACATGAAGGCTTGCGCGAGTTTACCAAAGGCGATCTTGCCCGCAGGCAGCAGCACAATGCAGCCGATGCTGGCCCGCGCGGCGTAGGCGGCGGCGGCGGCGCTGGTGTTGCCGGTGCTCGCGCAGATGACCGCTTTCGCGCCCGCTTCGACCGCTTTCGAGAGCGCCATCGTCATGCCGCGATCCTTGAACGAACCGGTCGGGTTCAGCCCTTCGTATTTGATGAACACTTCGCAGTCGCGGCCGATGCGCTCGCTCAGCTTCGGTGAATAGATCAGCGGCGTGCTGCCTTCATTCAGCGAGATGAAGGGAGTCGCATCCGTGATCGGCAGATACTGCTGCCACCGCGCCATGACGCCGCGGTCGTGAAGAGGCCGAACCGCGTTCACCGTTTGCGACGCCGCGCAGTTTTCGGCTCAGGTTCGGTATGCGTGGCCAGCCGCAAGTCGAGATGGGCGAAGCCGCCGCTGCGCAAAGCGACCGCGAGGGTGCGTTTGTCCACGGAGAAGGCGACGATTTCGGGATGATCCACGACAAACTGACGACCGTTCGCCATATGAATCGTGAATGATTCGAAGGGCGCTTTTTCGAGGAGCACTTTGATTTCTGCAGCTTGCACGTGCGGGAAGATGGGGTGGCTGTCGCTCTCAGGCAAGCCGCCCCTTAATCGAAATTCTCCACGCGGATCATGCGCGGCGTCTTTTTCACCGCTGCGAGCGCGCCGATTTTCTCCACCGCGGCCGTGAGCTGTCCATGCGTCGCCTTGTGAATGACAAGGACGAGCGGGACCGCTTCGCCTTCGTTCCCCTCGGGTTGGAAGATGGAAAGGATGCCGATGTTCAGCGCGCCGAGGATGCCGGCCACTTGCGCGATCACGCCGGGGCGATCCTCGACCGTGAGCCGCAGGTAATATTCGGAGATGACTTCGTCGAGCGGTTTGCAAGTGCCGTAAAGGCCGTGCGGCATGAAGCCGTAATTGCTGCGCGGTGCCTGGAGCGCGGCCGCGGCTTCGGCGATGTCGGCGATGACGGAACTGGAGGTCGGATCCTGGCCCGCACCGCGCCCGTAGAAGAGCGTGTCGCCGACGATGTCGCCTTTGACCGCGAGCGCGTTGAAGACGCCGTTGACGCTGGCCAGCACGTGCTTTTCGGGGATGAGCGTCGGATGGACGCCGACCTCGATCGCGCCGCTCGCGTCCGCCTTGATAATCCCGAGGAGCTTGATCGAATAACCGAGTTTGCGCGCGAACAGGATGTCGTTCGCGGTGATGTCCTCGATGCCTTCGACAAAGATTCCGTCTTCCGGCACCCAAAAACCGTAGGCCAGCGAGGCGAGGATGATCGCCTTGTGCGCGGCGTCCCAGCCATTCACGTCGAGCGTCGGATCCGCCTCCGCATAGCCCGCAGCCTGCGCTTCGGCGAGCGCGGCGGCAAAGCCGAGTCCGCCCTCGACCATGCGGGTCAGGATATAATTGCTCGTGCCGTTGATGATCCCGTGAATGGACAGGATGTGATTGCCGATGAAGGCCTCGCGGATGGCTTTGATGATCGGGATGCCGCCGGCCACCGCAGCCTCGAAAAAGACCGGCACCTTGTGCTTCGTCGCGGCTTCAAAAATCTCGCGTCCGTGCTCGGCGAGCAGCGCTTTGTTGCCTGTAACCACGATCTTCCCGCGCTCGATCGCGCCCAGCATCAGGCGCAGGCTTTCCTCTTTCTGCCCCATCAATTCGACGATGATCTGAATCGATGGATCATCGAGCAATTCCTCCCAGCGCGTCGTGACGAGTTCGGGCGGGACGGCGACGCCGCGATCCTTTTTCGGGTCGCGGAGCGCGATCCGGCCGACCTCGAGATCAAAGCCCAAACGCTCGCGGAGGAGGGCACGGTTTTGCGTCAGGTGTTTGAAGACACCTGCACCGACATTGCCAAGTCCGGCGAGTCCGATGGTGAAGCAGCGCATGCGAAAGGGCGCGGACTATCGCGCCCGGTTTTGGCGGTGTAAAGGCGGGAGTTGGGGGCTCGCCGACGGCGCGGGAATCCTCACTGCGCGGGCTTCGGCGGGTCAGCGAGTTTCCAGATCGGCACGTCCTGCTTCAGTCGATCGACGACCGCCGCGAGCAACGCCAGGCCCTCCCCGCGATGGGCGCTGAGCACGCGAATGTAGAGCGACGCTTCGCCGACCGGCACCCAACCGAGGCGATGAATGAAATGGACTTCGGCACAGGGATGCAGCGCGTCGATTTCGGCCAGATGCTGCTCCAGGCGGCGGCGCGCCATGGGTTCGTGCGCCTCGTAAAACAGCCCGGAGAGCGCGCGGCCGTTCTCCAGTTCACGGACGATCCCGTGGAATTCGAGCGCCGCTCCGATCTCGCGCGAAGGCAGATGCGCGGGTGGGATGACGATGGGCTCGGTCGTGAAATGAATGTGGATGTCCATCGGGTTCAGCCGCCGGAAACGGGCGGGATGATGGCCAGTTCGCGGGCCGCTCCGATCGGCGCATCCCAATCGGTGTATTCGTGATCGAGGGCCACGCGGAGATGCTCCAGCGAAGCTTCGGGAGCGATTCGGCAAAGGATCGTCCGCGGCGAATCGTCCGCGGCACAAGCCACCGTTCGGCTGGCAAAGCCGAAGGTCTCGCGAGCTTGAGCGAAAGTGAGGATGGTGATTTCCAAGGTGATGGGTTGCGTGAAAACGTGGGGCCTATTTGATTGCCGGGCCAGCGGCAAGAACGTCTCCACGAACCAACCATGATTTCACTGCTCGAAGCCCGGCGCATCATCACCGCAGCGTTGTCTCCGCTCCCGACAGCGACAAGCCCCCTCGCCGAGGCGCGCGGCCGGGTGCTGGCGGAGGCTGTCCTGGCCGATGCGTTTTATCCATCGGGCGATCGCTCGACGATGGACGGTTACGTATTTCGCGCGGATGCCGAACCGGGCGAGTTCCGCGTCGTGGGCGAAATTCCCGCGGGCGCCGTGCCGGGACACGTGCTCCAACCCGGCGAATCGTTGCGCATCTTCACCGGCGCGCTGTTGCCTGATAATGGCGGAAGGGTCGTGCCGCAGGAAGACGCGGAGCGCGTCGGCGACAGCGTGCAGGTCGCGAAATTTCCGGCGCAGGCATTCGTGCGGGGGAAAGGTTCGGAAGCGAATCCGGGCGACGTGATTCTCCCTGCAGGCGCGCGGCTGGGGCCGGCAGAACTGGCGATGCTCGCGCAGATCGGCGCCGTCGCGCCCCAAGTCATTCGGCCACTGATCGTCCGCCACATTGCGACCGGCGGAGAGATCGTCGACCCCGCGGAGACGCCCGCGCCGGGGCAGATTCGTGACACGAATTCCGCACTGCTCGCGGCGCAGTTCGCCGCACTCGGCATCGCAGACTTCCGCTCGCAGCGTGCCGCAGACGACCTCGATACATTGATCGAGATCGGTCGGGAGCCGAGCGACCTGCTGGTGCTTTCGGGCGGCGCGAGTGTGGGCGATTACGATTTCGGCGCGGAAGCGCTGCGCCGACTCGGGTTCACCATTCACTTCGATAAGATCAACCTCCGCCCCGGAAAACCGCTGACCTTCGCCACCCGCGGCGCGCAGGCGGCGTTCGTCGTGCCGGGCAATCCCGTCTCGCACTTTGTGTGTTTCCACGTCGCCATTCGGCTCGCGGTCGAACGACTGGGCGGCTGCGCACCTGCTTGGAACCTGGTTCGGCTCGAAGTGCGCGGCGGCGAGACTCTCCGCCCGAATCCCCGCGAAACCTGGTGGCCCGCGCGCGCTTTTGTGAGTGAAGGAAGGATCGTCGTCGCGCCGAAACGCTGGTCCACCTCCGGCGACACTTTCTCCCTCGCCGGCACAAACGCGCTCGTTCGCGTTCCCGAAAATTCGCCCGTTGATGGCACCGCGGAAACGCTGTTGCTCGACGTTCCCGCCGAGTCCTGAAAATCTCCGCCTCATGTCCACGCCGCATTTTTCGCACCTCGACGCCGAAGGCACGGCCCGCATGGTCGATGTCGGCGCCAAGCCGGTGCAGCGCCGGCGAGCGGTGGCGGAAGGCTGGATCGAACTCGCGCCCTCGACGGTGCACGCGCTGCGCGAATGCGCGTTGCCGAAGGGCGACGTGCTCACCGTCGCGCGCATCGCCGCGATTCAAGCGGCCAAGCGGACCGACGAACTCATTCCGCTCTGCCACGGCTTGCCGTTGGAGAAAGTGGACATCGATTTTGAAGTGCAGGAGCGCGGAGTGAACATCCGCGCGACCGCCATTACCTCCGCAAAAACGGGCGTGGAAATGGAAGCGCTGACCGCGGTTTCCGTCGCGGCGCTGACCATCTTCGACATGTGCAAAGCGGTGGACAAAACGATGGTCATCGGCGCCATCCGGGTGGTGGAGAAAATCAAGGAATGAAAGTCGCGCGCGTGACCCTGAGCGACCGCGCGAGCGCGGGTATTTACGAGGATCGTAGCGGCCCGGAGATCGAGCGCGTTTTTGGCGAAGCGGGCGTGACCGTGGCCGAATGGGTGCGGGTCGTCATGCCCGATGACCGCGCGGAGATCGAAGCGCTGCTGCGGCGACTGTGCGACGAGGAGCAGTGTGACCTCATCCTGACCACCGGCGGCACCGGCCCGGCCCGCCGCGACGTGACGCCCGAAGCGACGCGCGCCGTGCTCGAACGCGAGTTGCCCGGGTTCGGCGAAATCATGCGCGTCTCCACATTCCCGAAAGTCCCGACGGCGATCCTTTCGCGCTCTACCGCAGGCACGCGCGGTCGTTCGCTGATCGTCAATTTGCCCGGCAATCCGAAGGCGATCGGCGAGTGCCTGCCGCTGGTCGTGCCAGCAATTCGCGAGGCCCTGCGGCATCTGCGCGAATAAGGCGCGCTACAGTTCCAGTGGCACGCCGGGCGTCGGCGTGAGGATTTCGCTGCCCGGCAGATCGGCGGTGAGCGTCTCGCGGAACCACTCGATGGCCGGCAGGTCGCCGTGGACGAGGATCACTTTCTTCGGCCGCACTTTGTTCACGTAAGCGCGGATGCTCTCGCGGGAGGCGTGGGCGCTGAAGTTGAACTCCTCGAGTTGGCAGCGCAATTCCTGCGGCGGGAACTCGGGGCTGAGCTGCACGCGATCACCGTGCTGCGCCGCGCGGATGCGCCCGGCGGGCGACGCGGGGTCAGCGTAGCCGACAAAAAAGAGCGCGTGATTGGGATCGCTGAGCACCTGGCGGGCGAAGGAATTTGAGAGTGTTTTTTCGGTCATCATGCCGCTGGAGATCGCGTAGATCCGGCCGCCTTTGAGCGGCGTGGAGTCGGCGGCTTTGCCGGCCATGGTGAAGGGCGCGACGGCGTTGAGCAGATCGAGATCGTGATTGCGGCGCGGCGTGTGGTGCGCCAGCCGGTCGTAAATTTCCGTCAATTTCGTGCCGAGGCCGCCGATGTAGATCGGACACAGCGGAAGAAGCCCGCGGCGACGAAAATCGTAAAACATGGCGAGGGCTTCCTGTGTCTTCCCGAGCGCAAAAAGCGGGATGAGCACGCCGGCCCCGCGATCGAACTGCCGCTTGATCGCCGCGGCGAAACGCAGCTCTTCGCCGGCCCGCGTGAAGCCTTCGGGCGTGGCCCGGTCGCCCCGCGTCGTCTCGATGATCAGCACGTCGAGTTCGTGCTCGGGAAAGCGCGCGCCCTGCATGACCGACTGATCGTCGAACTGAATATCGCCGGTGTAAAAAATGGTGCGGCCACTCGCGCGGATGAGCGTCCCAACCGAGCCGAGAATGTGGCCGGCATCGAAAAACTCCAGCGACACGTCCGCGTCTTCATCGGGCCGAAGCCGTTCACCAGTCAGGTCAAAGCGGGTGTGCAGCGGCACCGGTCGCCAGCGTTTCGCCGCGACCTCCGCTTCGCGATGCGAAAAAAGCGGCGCGCTCAGCACGCCTTCGTCGCGCTTTTTCAGCATCACGTTGACCGAGTTGTGCAGCATCACGTCGCTCAATTGACGCGTCGCCTCCGTCATGAAAACCGGCGCCTGGGGCTGGCGGCGCATGAGCACCGGCAGCGAGCCCACATGATCCTGATGGGCGTGCGAAAGCACGATCGCGTCGACCGAACCGTCGGGGATCAGACTGAGGTCCGGCAGCGCGGGTTCGCCCTCGTAACGCGGATGCAGGCCGGAATCGAGGACGAGGCGTTTGCCGGCGAGTTCGAGACAGTAGCTGTTCGCTCCGATTTCGACCCGCCGCGTGAGATTGGTAAATGTGAAACCACCCATGACCTGCGGCGGAAGATGTGGGCCGGGGGAAATGATGGCAACCGTTTTCGCCCCTCCGCCGCGGCGGCGGCTGTTCTTTAAAAGATCACCGGCTTCTTCGGCCGGCCAAAAGAATCCGGCGTGACGACGCGGAACAGGATGCCGACAGCGACGATGCCGAGCGGGACGACGCCGGGCAGCCAGACCAGCCAGCGATTGAATACCGCCAGCGCGCTCAGCACGTAGGCGGCCAGCGCCACGGCGCCGAACACGACGGTCTTCCATTTTTTCCAGCGCGGCACCCGATAGCCGAGCAGCATGAAAACCCCGATGACGGTATATTGCGCCCACGGCGGCGCCGGCTGGATGAAGGACTGATTCTGGATCGTGGCGATGGCGGCCGCGAAGAGTTCGCCGGGCGAGCCGTTCCGGCGCGCGGCCAGCGGGATTTTCCGCGCCTCGGTGTCGGTGCGCGAAAGCAGGACGATGCCGCCCTTCAATTGCTCGATGGGCACGATCGGCGGGCGGCCGGCTTCCTTCTGTTCGCTGGCCAGCATGAGTTCCGCAAACTCAATCCCGGCCCGCGGCGAACCGAAATCCACCCGCATCCGTCCCGAGCGATCAATCGGAATCCGCAGACTTTTTCCGAGGGCGATGTGAGAGCCGAGTTCGACGAATATCTCGTCCGGCGTCAGTTGTTTCCAAAGCATCACCGCCTGCAGCGTGAATGTGGGGGTGACCTGGCCGCGGTAACGCAAGACCAGCGGCACTGAATTGTAGCGCAGATGGGTTGCCGGGAGATTGGTAAAGCCGATCGCGGAGGAGAGCCGGAAGGACTCCGCGGGCTGTTGTTCGATCGCGCTGAATTCGGGGATTTCGCTAAGCTGCCCGCGCACGTTCCGGAGGAGGGGCACTTCCTGGAGCGGCGGAATAACCTGCGGATCTTCCGGAATGCCCAACCGGGATCCGAGCAACATCTTCGGCGCGCGAAGGATATTATCGCGCAGGATTTTCTCGTACTGCGGCAGTTTGCGATTCTGATCCTCGGGCAAAATCATCGTGCGTTGCCAGTCCAGCACTTGATCGATCGCCACCACTTCAGGTCCGGCGGGCAGCGCCGCCTGGAAAAAGAGGGAAAAATCCAGCGGCGTCCACGGCCAGGCATGATTGACCAGCGCGGCGTCATTGATTTCGATCAGCGTCACAGGAGCGGGCGTGGCCCCATGACGGCTGTGCATGGCGAGAAAGTCGGCAAAGGCATTGTCCCAGGAAGCCAGCGGCTCGTGGCGGGCTTCCCTCAGGAAAGCGAGCCCGGCCAGCAGGATGAGGATCATGAATTGCGCTCCGGTGCGAAACATGCGGGCAAGTAGAAGGAATCCGCGCCCGACTCCAACACAAAAACCCGACGAAAATGCGCCACCCGGTGGCGATGACCCGGGGGACGGACGCGGGCACAAAAAAGCCGCCAGAGAGCTACGACAAGGAAAGTCGGACTACCGTTGCTGCCTTCCGGCCCTGGCGGGGTTTGTCTGCCTTCCATCCATAGTCCCTGACGGAGCGCCCACTATGCGGGACAAGCCGCGCAACACAAATGGTTTGTCGCGGAAAAAATTAGGGGGAAACCTCTTGCATTGCCAATTTATCGCAGCTTTAAAGTGCGGCCACCAAATCCACCGCCGGGCTTGCTTCCCGCCGTCCCCCGACACACATTTCGTAAATTATTTATGGCTAAACTCTTTATCGGCATCGCGCTCGCCCTCATGCTGGCCACTGCCGCCCTCAGTTTCCTCGCGAAAGGCAACATCGATAAGTTGCAATCCACTCTGAAGGAAACCAAAGGCAGTCTGAGTGCCGCCGAGAGCAAAGCTAAAACGGCGCAGGGTGAAGCAAAAGCGGCCGGAGAAGAACGGGATGCCGCCACCGCCAAGGCGGAGGAAGCGGCTGCCGCCCTGACCGCCGCGCAAGGGAAAATGTCCGGTCTGGAGACGCAGATCGCAGAAGGGAAGGTGATGACGGATACGCAAGCGACCCAAATTGCTGATCTCACCAAGAGGATTGCCGACATGGGATCTCCCACGACCACGCCGTCCGCTCCGGACCCCCGGGTCGCCGAACTGGAAGCCCAACTTCAGAACTCTCAAGCCGTCGCGGCGGAAGCGAAGCAGATCAGCGACAGCCTGACCCAGCGGATGAAGGAAAACGAAGTGAAGCTTGCCGCCGCCGAACAGAAAGAGCGGGCACGCCAGCAGATTACCGGCCGGGCCGGGCTGCAGGGCCGCATTCTCGCGGTTAACACCGGCTGGAATTTCGTCGTCCTCAGCGTCGGTGACAAACAAGGTGTGGCCGTCAATGCCCCGCTCCTCGTCGTCCGCGGCAGCGAACCGATCGCCCGGTTGCGCATTACCTCGGTCGAACCTTCCACCTCGATCGCTGACATCATTCCCGGCAGCGTGCGCAAAGGTGTCTCCGTGCAACCCGGCGACACCATCATCTTCGAAGGCCGCAGTTCGTCGACGACGCCTCCGGCGACGACGGAAACGGCTGGCGCGCTTCCCCAGCCGTAACCGGCAACCTCGGTTTTTCCACCGCATGGCTCGCCTTCTGGGACTGCTCTTCCTCGCTGTCATGGCGGCTCTGCTGCCCTCCTGCGCGAGCGATCAACCGGAAGATCCGAATCGGGTCAGCACCATTCCCTGGAACCGGCCGGAGAAATGGGAAGGTCAGGGCCCGCTCGGCGGCATGATGAACCAATAACCGTCGCGCACGCGGCGGCTTGAGCCCCTTTCACTTTTGTGAGGCCGCGCATCCTCGTCATTCGCGGCGGGGCCATCGGCGATTTCATCCTCACGCTGCCGGCCATTCGGCTGCTGCGGGAGAACTTTCCCGACGCGCAGATCGAAATCCTCGGCTACGAGCACATCATCGCGCTCGCCCATCGGCGCTTCTACGCGGAAGCCATTCGCTCGATCGAATACAGCGCGCTGGCCGGTTTCTTCGCTCCCGGTTCCGTCCTCGCGCCGGAGCTGGTGGACTACTTCACCAGCTTTCAGCAGGTCATCAGCTACCTCTTTGATCCGGACGGCTTCTTCGAGGGCAACGTACGCCGGGCCGGCGTCAAAAACTTCCTGCCCGCCTACGTCAAAATCGACGACTCCCAGCACGCCGCGCAACAACTCGCCCGGCCACTCGAGAAACTCGCTCTTTTCCTCGAAGATCACGCCGCCCGGGTCCACCCGGCGGAGGAAGATCGGGCCTTCGCTCGCGCATTTCTCGGCGACTCGCCGCGGCCGCTCATCGCGCTCCATCCCGGCAGTGGCAGTCCGCGCAAGAATTGGCCGCTGGAAGATTGGACCGCGCTCGGCCACTGGCTGGCCGCCCATGAGACGCATCCGCGGCTGTTGCTCATCGGCGGTGAGGCGGACCATACCCAACTGGCGGCCCTGTCCGCCGCCTGGCGCGACGCCGAGGTGCTGCTCGCCCGTCACCTCGCCCTGCCGCAACTCGCCGCCGTGCTGGAGTACTGCCGGTTGTTCATCGGCCACGACAGCGGCATCTCGCACCTCGCCGCCGCCGCGGGAACGCCGTGCGTGCTGCTTTTCGGCCCGACCGATCCGGCCATCTGGGCGCCGCCCAATGCGGGCGTGCAAGTCGTCCAAGCTCCGCTCGACGACTTGAGCGAACTGACGGTGCGGAGCGTGTGTTCCGCGGTCGCGAAGGCCCTGGAGCCCGGCTAGACTTTCACCGGATCCAGCTTCCAGATCTCCTTCGCGTACTGCGCGATGGTGCGATCGCTGGAAAACTTGCCCATGCGGGCCGTGTTCAGGATCGCCATCTTTGCCCAGTGCGGCCGATTCTTGAATGCGGCGTCCACCTCCTGGTGACTGTCGCTGTAGGCCTGATAGTCGGCGAGGCAGAGGAACGGATCGCTATGGACCAGGTTCTCGTAAAGCATGCGCAACGCGCCGGGTTCGTCCGGCGTGAAAAAGTTTGAGCCGATCCAATCGACCACCGCGCGCAGTTCCTCGTTCGCCTGATAGAAATCGTGCGGTTTGTAGCCCTTCTTCACCAGCGCGGTCACTTCCTCCACGGTCATGCCGAAGATGAAGAAGTTTTCGGCCCCGACCTCTTCCCGGATCTCGACGTTCGCGCCGTCGAGCGTGCCGATGGTCAGCGCACCGTTCAGCGAAAGCTTCATGTTTCCGGTGCCGCTCGCTTCCTTGCCCGCGGTGGAGATTTGCTCTGAAAGATCGGCCGCCGGGACGATCCGCTGGGCGAGGGAGACGCGATAATTCGGCAGGAAGATGACCTTCAGTTTGTCGTTGATCCGGGTGTCGGCATTGATCTTCGCGCCGACGGAATTGATCGCCTTGATGATGCACTTCGCGAGGTCGTAGCCGGGAGCGGCTTTGGCGGCGAAGATGAAAACGCGCGGCGCGATGTCGAGCCCGGGATTTTGCAGGAGCCGCCGATAGAGCGCGAGGATGTGCAGCAGGTTGAGGTGCTGGCGCTTGTATTCGTGGAGGCGCTTGATCTGCACGTCGAAGAGCGCTGACGGGTTCACCGAGATGCCGGTGAGCGTCTTGATCAAGCGCGCCAGATCAACCTTGTTGGCGTGCTTCACGGCCATGAAGTCGCTTTGAAACTCCTCGTTCTCAGCGAGCGGCTCGAGCCCGCGCAGCTTGTCCAGATCCCGCTCCCAGCCGCCACCGATCTTCGAGGTGATCAGGTTGCTGAGGCGCGGATTGCAGGCCAGCAGCCAGCGCCGCGGCGTGATCCCGTTGGTCTTGTTGTTAAACTTGCCCGGATACATCTCGTCGAATTCCGGGAAGAGATCGCTCTTCAAAAGCTGGGTGTGGAGCGCGGCCACGCCATTGACCGAGTAACTGCCGACGACCGAGAGGTGCGCCATCCGGACCATCTGGTGATGACCCTCCTCGATGATCGAGAGCACGCGCTTTTTATGCACGTCGCCCGGCCAGCGAGCCTCGACCTGCTCAAGGAAACGCTTGTTAATTTCGAGGATGAGCTGGAGATGCCGCGGGAGCACCCGCTGAAAAAGGCTGACGCTCCATTTTTCCAGCGCCTCCGGCAGCAGCGTGTGGTTCGTGTAGGCAAAGGTGCGCGAGACGAGCCCCCACGCCTTGTCCCAGGACATCCCATGTTCGTCGTGGAAGAGCCGCAGCAACTCGACGATCGCGATCGCCGGATGCGTGTCATTGAGCTGCACAGCGACCTTGTCCGGGAAATCCTCCCACGCCTCGTTGTCCTTGCGGAAGCGGCGGAAAATGTCGCGTAGCGAACAGGCCACAAAGAAATACTGCTGCACCAGTCGCAGCTCCTTGCCGCTCTCCGTCTTGTCGTTGGGATAGAGCACCTTTGAGATCATCTCGCTGGCGTTCTTTTCCCGCACCGCCTCAGTGTAACCGCCCTTGTTGAACGCCTCGAAATCGAAATCCTCCGGCGCGTGCGATTCCCAAAGGCGCAGATAATTCACGGTGTTCGTGTCGTAACCCGGAATTGGGATATCGTGCGGCAGGCCGATGATTTTCTTCGTGCCCGTCCAGCGCGGGACGTAATTGCCGCGATCGTCGAAGACGTTCTCGACCTGGCCGTAGATCTCCACCTCCATCCGGTGCTCGGGACGAATGACCTCCCACGGCGTGCCAAAGTTAAGCCACGCATCCGGAAGCTCGACCTGATGCCCGTTGCGGAATTCCTGTTTGAAGAGCCCGTACTGATAGTAGATGCCGTAGCCGATGGCCGGGAGATCAAGCGTGGCCAGGGAATCGAGAAAACACGCGGCCAACCGACCCAGGCCGCCGTTGCCGAGCGCCATGTCGTACTCCTCGTGGCGGAGCGTCTCCACATCGAGCCCCATCTCCTGCAGTGCATGATCGATGTCCTCGAAAACGCCCGCGCTGTAGAGGCTGTTGGAGAAAAGCCGCCCCATCAGAAACTCGAGGGAGAGATAATAAACGCGCTTCGTATTCGCCCGGTGATGCACGCCTTGGGTGGCAATCATCCGCTCGACGATGATGCTTTGCACGGCCTTGGAAGTGGCCAGCCACCAGTCACGCTTCGACGCCGTCTGCGGGTCGCGAGCGAGACTGAACTTGAGGTGATCTTTGATGAGCTTTTTGAGCCCTGAGACCGAAGTATCAAGCCCCGTGGTGAATTGCGCGGATTCAGACATACGGGGCTCGCTTTTCGGGCGAAGCCCCCCGCAAGACAAGGAAATTCAAGGCACGGAACGCATTTGCGGTCCCTTGAAAACGCCCAACTCCCGCGACATCGCCGCCTGCCGTCCGTGGCTCGAATCCGAACTCGCCGCGTTGCAACCACGCGTGCTCGTCGCCCTCGGCGCGACCGCCGCCGGAACGCTCCTCGGACCCGACATCAAAGTCACGCGCGATCGCGGACGCATCCTCGAGTCCGAGTTCTGCCCGCAAACCATCGTCACCTTCCACCCGTCTTCTCTTCTACGCGCGACCTGACCTATTCCAACCGGATCATCTCGAAGCGATCGCGCGTGCGGCAATACCAGTGCGGACTAGCAGGCGCGGGGTGACGAGCGAAGCAAGGATGGGGTAAGCGCGGTCGGCGTGCTGGCCTTCGAGATCGAGTTCCATGAGGGCAAACCTTCGCGAGGCATCGCTCGGCCGGTAATGCTACGATGACCGACCGACGGGCGCTTCATCGAAAGTCGTGCGACTCGGCGAGCTGCAGATCCTGGCCGGGCAGCGGCAGGATGCGCACGGCTTTGACGTGGATGACGTTTTCGTGATTCTGCACCGGACCTTCGATGATGAGGAAAGATTCCGAGGTGATGAGCAGCCGCTGCCGCTCGAAGAGTTGTGGCAGCACGATGGCGTTGGCCACGCCGGTTTCGTCTTCGAGGCTGATGAAGACGAAGCCTTTCGCCGTGCCCGGCCGTTGGCGACAGATGACTTGGCCGGCGATTTGCAGATAAGTGCCGTTCGCCGCGCGCGGCAGATCGGCGGCGCGCCAGGCCTGCGGAACTTTGATCCGGATCATCCGCATCGGGTGCGGACCGGCACTCAGATTCATCCCGGAGAAATCCGCGGCGAGGCGTTCCCATGCGTTCATCGGAGCAAGCGGCGCGGGCGGGGGCGCAACCTTGGTTGGCGTGAAGAGTCCGTCGGCCTCGAACGGCAGTTCGACCTGCCAAAGCGCGTCGCGGCGATGCGTGCCGAGATCATTCAGCGCGCCGATCTTGGCCAGCGTGCGTTGCTCGGGTTTGGTCAGTTTCGTCCGCGCGTGAAAATCAGTCACCGACGCAAACGGTGCGCGTATTCTTTCGAGCAGCAGGTGCGCGCCGTGCTCATGGCGCAGACCATTCACCACACAAAGACCGAGCCGAATCGTCGTGTCGTCGATCACCGTGCAGTGCCACTCCGAATGCACTACCGACACCGGCAGAAAGCGCAGCCCGCGGCGTTGCGCGTCTTTGATCAACGTGGCCGACGAATAAAAACCCATCGGCTGATTGTTGAGCAGCGACCCGAAAAACTCCGCCGCACGGTGCACCTTGAACCAGGCCGACGCATAGGCCAGCAGCGCGAAGCTGATCGCGTGCGACTCGGGGAAACCATAGACCGCAAAGGACTGCACGGATTTCACCAACGCGTCGATGACCTCCGGCGTGTGCCCGCGCTCGTGCATCCGCTGGCGCAGCTTCACGCACACTTTATCCATGCGCTCATGGGAGCGGTGAAAGGACAGCGCGCGCCGCAGCTCCTCCGCTTCGCTGCCCGTGAAACCCGCCATGTCCATCGACATCTTCAGCATCTGCTCCTGAAAAAGCGGCACGCCGAGGGTGCGCTTCAGCACACCTTCCACATCCGGGTGCAGATAGGTGACCGGCTCGTGACCGCAGCGGCGCTGGAGATACGGATGCATCAGCCCGCCTTGAATCGGACCCGGCCGCACGATCGCGACTTCGACGACGAGGTCATAAAATCGCTCCGGCTTCAGCCGCGGCAGCGTCGCCATTTGCGCGCGGCTCTCGATTTGAAAAACGCCGATCGTTTCCGCGGCGCGGATCATTGCGTACGTCTCAGGATCATCCGGCGGCACTTCGTAGAGCTTCACGCCGCGCCCGCGCTGCGTGCTCAGCTCGATCGTCTCCTGCAGCACCGCCATCATGCCCAGCCCGAGCAGATCGACTTTGATGATCCCGAGATCATCGCAGTCGTCCTTATCCCATTGCGCGACGACGCGGCCGGGCATCGAGGCGTTCTCCAGCGGGATGAAGGAGCTGAGCTGGTTCTGGCAGATAATCATGCCGCCGGAATGCTGGCCGAGATGGCGCGGCAGCCCGCGCATGAGCTGGTAAAGCTGGCCGGCTGCGGCGGCTCTCGGATGGCTTTCCGGCACGCCCGCCTGGGTGAGTTGGGCCTGAAGATCCAGCGTGTGCGGGAAGTCGCCGTTGGCAAACAGCGCGGAAAACCGTCCGAGTACATCGGGCGAAAAATTCAGCGCTTTGCCGATCTCACGCATCGCGCTGCGCCCGCGAAAGCTGATCACGTTCGCCGTCATGGCCGCGCCGTGTTTGCCATAGCGGCGATACACTTCCTGGATCACGCGCTCCCGCCGATCGCCGCTCGGCAGATCGAGATCGATGTCCGGCCAGCTCGTCCGGCCATGCGCGAGGAAACGCTCGAAGAGCAGTTGATACTCGATCGGGTCGCAGGCCGTGATGCCGAGCGCATAACAGACCACGGAATTCGCCGCGCTGCCGCGACCCTGCACCAGGATGTTCTGCTCTTTGGCAAACTGCACGAGATCCCAGATGCATAGGAAATAACCGCAAAAACCGAGCTCTTCGATCAGCGCGAGTTCCCGGTCGATCTGCGCGCGGACGCGGTCGTCGAATGTTTCGCGGTAGCGCCCGCGTGCCCCTTCCAGCACGCGCTGCCGCAAGAATCCGCCCTGGGTTTCTCCCTCCGGGACGGGAAAAGTCGGGAACTGATAATCCAGCTTTTCGAGACTGAAATGCAGCCGCTCCGCCAGCCGGACGGTGTTGTCGATCGCCTCCGGCAGATCGCGAAAAAGCCGTGCCATTTGCGCACCGGTCTTGAGATGACGCTCGGCATTCGCGCTGAGCCGGCGGCCCGCGGCGTCGAGATGCGTGTGCTCGCGCGCACAGGTGAAAACATCGAGCACCTGGCGCTGCGCGGGCACGGCGTATTGCACGCCGTTTGTCGCGAGCAACGGCAGCCGTTCGGCGTGCGCGAGTTCGGCGAGCTGGCGGATGCGCCGCTCTTCACCGCGCCGCAGATGCCGCTGCACTTCGACGAAGACATTCTTTTCCCCAAAGGCCCGGCGCAGTCGTTCGACCCGCTCCTGCGCACCCGCGAAGTCGTCGCCGGCCAGGCAGCGCGACACCGGGCCTTCCTCGTCGCCGGTCAGCACCACCAGGCCTTCGGTAAACTCGGCCAGTTCGCCCCAGCGCACCGGCGCGTCCGTCTTTGTCCCGCGCAATTTCGCCTGCGTGATCAGCCGGCAAAGATTCTGGTAACCCGTGCGCGACTCGACGAGCACCGGCAGCACCGCGCCGTCATCGAGCGTCAATTCTGCGCCGAGGATGAGCCGCACGCCCGACTCCCTGCCCTTGCCATAAAACCGCGGGGCACCGTAGAGGCCGTCTCGATCGCAGAGCGCCACGGCGGGCAACTCCAGCTCTGCCGCACGTTCCGCGAGCTGCTCGGGAAAACTCGCCCCGCGCAGAAAACTGAACGCGCTCCGGGCATGCAGCTCCACGTAGGGGCGTGGTGCTTTTTGCTTTCGCAGTGCCGCGCCACTCATCAGTCGCCCTCGTGGTAGCAGCCTTCGATAAACCATGAATCCACCCGCTTCGCGAGGCGGTAGAGCGCTCCGTCGCTCAGTTCGACATCCCATTCCTCCACCGCCCAGGCAGCGCGATCCCACCATTGACCGGAAACACGATACGGCCCGGCGGCATCGATAATTTCGCCATGGGCTTTTTCCGAAAACACCTGCGCCGGAAGGTGCCGCTGCAAATGCACCTGTGCGGGAAACGGCGGACGAAAGCGGCGCAACGGCAGGCCGAGCGCGCGGTGTTCTTCCGGCGCGGATTCGTCGCGGACGCCGAGTTTTTCGAACTGCGGCGCGACTACCCGGAAACTGTCCGGGCGATGGGTGTCCTCCATTTCCACCACACCCACATTTTCCGCGCCGACCAGCGCCGCCAGCCGCGCGAGCGTTTCGCCGAAGCGGTTCGGATCGCGCAGCGCCGACTCGAAAAGCTGATGCTGGCTGGCTTCGCCGACGACCGGCGCAATGAGCAACCGCACGCCGACGGGCTGCTGTTCGAGCCGCAGGCTTTCCAGATGCGTGTGCAGGATGCGCAGCAGCACCTCGGCATCCGTGGTCGGCGCCGGTATCGTGAAGACCCGCTCGTAGTTCGCGGCGCGGTGTTCGAGCAGGATGGTCAGCGTCATCTGCCCGGCCACGCGATAAGCCTCGCGGAGGCGCAGCGTGAGTTGATCGAGCTGGCGGCGCAGGATGAAAAGGAGCGGTTCGGTGGTTTCGATCGGCGCTTCGAATTCAAACGTCTCGACAAACGTTTCCGGCGGGCGGACCAGTCGGAGCTCACGGCGCAAACGACCACTGGCGCGTTCCCAAAGTAGACCGGCGGCCGGGCCGAGCCGCTCGACCAGTTCACTGCGCGGCAGGCGCGCGAGATCGCCGAGATGGCTGATGCCCCAGTCGCGTAAGACGGCGATGAGTTCCGGTGGCGCGTCGATTTCGGAGATCGCGAGGTCGGCGAGAAAGGCGCCCGGATGCTGCACCACGAGCACCGGGTCGGCATGTTTCGCGGCGATGGCTGCGAGATCGGGATTCGGCGCGAGTCCGACCTGTGCGCGCAATTCCACCGCCGCGCACCGCGCCACCACCTCGCGCGCCCAGCCTTTCCAGTCGCCTCTTTTCACCTGGCGCAGATCGAGCAGACACAGCTCCGCGCTCGTCGCTTCGACGAACGAAGAAAACGCGCACCCCATCTCCACGAGCAGCGCGGCCAGCATCTGCTCCTGCTCCGCCGAGCGCGACCACAGCCGCAGCGCTGGACAGCGCGCCAGCGCCTGCGTCGAGACCATGCCGCGCAAAACTCCGCTCGCCGCAGCCGCATCGGTCACCTCGAGCACATGCCCTTTTTCCGTGCTCCCTTCCACGACGGCGATCGGCTCGGCCCACGCCTCAGGACGGAGGCGCAGCGCCGCCTGCAGCGGAAATTGCGGGAGCAAAATGGCGGCGAACCAGGACATCGCTCAAGCGGTTTGGACGAGCGGTTCGACGGTCGATACGCGCTGGCGGCCCCGATGGAAAATCTGCACGCCGAGTTGCGCGACGAGTTCGTGCCGGGGCCGCTGGAGCGCGGCGAGATGCCACGCGCCGCGGAGGGTGATCCGCACCCGCGCCGCTTCCACAATCGGTTGCGGAGTGAGCACGAGGAAAACCGTGCCGCTCTTTTCGACGAGCCGCTGAAAACGGTGCCAGGTATTCGCCGGAATCCGCCCGAGACTGCGCGGCGGCAGCGCCTGCAGATTGAAAAGGACGAGCGGGAGGTTGCCATCGCGCAGGAGCAAATCCGCCGTTTTCACGCCCTGCTCCGGCGTCTCGCAGGCCACCCAGAGGAGCCGTTCCAGCGCCGGCCCGCGGTGGCTGCCGGGATCGAAGGTCCGCCCGCCATCGATCAACGCGGCAAATTCCCGCCGCCGCTGGATCGCGCCGAGCATTTCGTGCAAAAAAAGCGCGCTCGCCGCCGGCGCCGCGCAGAGTTCCGTGACCATCGCCAGCCCGAGCCCCCCGCCCTCATCCAGCGCCGGCCAGCCCGACGTCCAGCGCCGCTCCGGCAGCGGAGCGGCCGGGGGAAAACGGGCCAGTGCCTGCTGCAATTCAGCGAGGCGGAGGATCTTCGATTCGGGTGTCATGATAAGTGTTCATAGGAACACTAATCAGCACATCCCGGGCGCACAACTGCGGATCGCATTTTATCGGCCGGATGAGGCCCGGCCGCTGCATCAGCGGGTCCGCGCACCCGGGAACGTCCCGCGCAGGCGCTTGGGCAGGAATCGACGGCGCAACGTCTTCGCGTTTTCAATCCGCCGGCGTCTGTAGTTCGATGCGACCTGCTCCGCATGACCGCGCCCACCCGTGACCGATCTTTTCCACCGCGCTTCTCCGCGATCGTCCGGTCGATCAAACAACACGCCCTGCTGCTCTTCACGCTCCTCGGTCTGATGTGGACCCTGGAAATCCTCGACCTGCTGCCCTTCGTGGACCTCGACCGCTTCGGCATCCGCCCGCGCTCCGCTTCCGGCCTGATCGGCATCGTCTGCGCACCCTTGCTGCACGCCGGATTTGGTCACTTGCTCGCCAATTCCCTGCCCTTCCTGATCCTCGGCGGTTTTGTGCTTCTGGGCGGCGTCCGAGTCTTCTGGCGCGTCACGCTTTTCGTCGTCCTGATCAGCGGCCTCGGCGTCTGGCTGTCCGCGACGACGTTCAGCAATCACCTCGGCGCGAGTGGGCTGATTTTCGGCTACCTCGGTTTCCTGCTCGCGCGCGGCTTCTTTGAAAAATCGTGGCCGTGGACGCTCGCCGGGTGCGCGCTGCTGTTCGTTTACGGCGGCATGCTCTTCGGCGTCCTGCCCCTCCAGAGCGGAGTTTCGTGGCAGGGACATCTCTTCGGATTTCTGGCCGGCATCGGAGCCGCCCGCTGGCTCTTCTCCGGTGCGGGAAAGTCCTTCCGCTGAGGCGCCGCGCGCGCCGGTGCGGTTATTCCGCTTTTGCGGGCGCGACCTTTTTGAAATCGCCGGCTTTCACCGAGATCATCCGGGCGAAATCGAGGTGCTTTTTGATCGTCGTATTGACCTGTTCGGGTGTCAGCGCGCGGAGCATCTCGTCGCGTTGCGCGTCGAAGTGGAGGTCGCGGCCGAGATACAGATAACTGCTCAGCATACCTGCGAGCGTGCTGTCGCTCGCCCGGCTCACCTGGCGGGCTTTCAGCCAGCCGGTCTTGGCGGCGTCGAGTTCCTCGGCGGTGAAACCGTCTTTCGCCGCGCGCTCGATTTCCTCGCGGAAGGCGGTGCTCAGTTTTCCGACGTTCCCCGGGTTGTAGATCATCGACGCGCTGAAGTTCGCATCCTTGTCGAGCGGGCTGGCGTTGAAGCTGCCGCGCACGCCGTAGCTCAGGCCGTCCTTTTGCCGGATGCGCGTGGCGAGCCGGGAATTGAGGAAACCGCCGCCGAGCATGTAGCCGCTGATCGCGACCGCGGGATACTCGGGATCGTCGTCGCGCATCGCGAAACCGTAGCCGGCGAGATAGAAGGCGTTCGCTTTGTCCGGCGTCTCGATCGTCTCGGTGCGCGGCGCGATCGGCTGATAATCCTCGGCGATCCGCACATACTTCCCAGGGCTCTGCCAATCACCGAACGCCGCGCGCAGCACCGCCTCGATCGCCCCGGCATCGAAGTCGCCGACGACCGCCGCGGTCGCATCGCTCGCGCCGTAGAAGGCCGCGTGGAAGGCGCGCAGTTCCTCGATCTTCACCGCTTCGATCGCCGCGGCTTCCTCGGAAAAGGTGCGCGTATAACGCGGATCCTCGCTGGCGTAGGTCGGCTGGGAAATCCGGGAGAAAAGATTGCCGGCGAGCGCGCCGGGATCGGTCTTCTGCTGTTCGAGCCCGGCGAGCGCTTCCTGTTTCAGCTTCTCAAATTCATCCGCGGGGAAAACCGGCTCGCGCAGAATCTCGCGCACCAGCTTCACGACTTCGGGCAGATTCGCGCGATCCGTCTGGATGCTCGCCGTGACCGAGGCGACTCCCCCGTCGATCGACACCTGCGCCTTGAGTCGGTCGAGTTCGTCCTTGATCTGCTGGCGAGTTTTCGTGCGCGTGCCTTTGTCGAGCAGGCCCGCGGTAAAGCGGCCGATGACCGCTTTGTTTTTCAGCGTCTCCAGTGAACCGAAGCGCAGCGTGAGCGTGGCCGTGACGGAATCGCCGCGTGTCTCCTTCGGCAGTAACGCGAATTTCAGCCCGTTCGGCAGCACCCCGCGCGTCGTGCGTTTTTCGATATTCTCCGGCGTCGCCTCGAAATCCTCGCCTTGGGCGATCGGCGGGCGGCCCTGATAATCCTTGAGCAGCGCGGCGATGTCCGGCACCGCGGGCACTTCGGTGCGGTCGGCATTTTGCTCAGGGATGAACAGCCCGACCGTGCGATTGG
This sequence comes from Chthoniobacterales bacterium, assembly GCA_038325425.1. Taxonomy (GTDB): domain Bacteria; phylum Verrucomicrobiota; class Verrucomicrobiia; order Chthoniobacterales; family Chthoniobacteraceae; genus Chthoniobacter. Next base: position 4,901 of record JBBQIZ010000037.1, on the reverse strand, counting down.
CCGGCTTCAAATAATGCGCGGCGACGCGCGCGGTATCGGCGGGCGTGACTTTTTCCAACTGATCGCGATTCAGGAACGCGAGCCGCCAGTCGCCCATCGCGATCGATTCGCTGAGGCGCAGGCCGATGCGGTCGGATTGTTTCAACGACAGCTCGAAGTTCTTCAAGATGCGGGTCCGCGCCCGCACGATCTCCTCTTCGCCCGGCGGATTTTTGCGCACGTCATCGAGCTCCGCGAGGAGCGTGGCCTTGGCGTCGTCGAGCGATTTTTCCTGCCGCACTTCGGCGGAGAAATTCAGGAAACCCGCTTCGGCGAAGCCGGACGCGCTGCCGGAAATGGTCGCCGCCTTCTTCGTCTCGACGAGTGCCTTGTAAAGCCGCCCGGAAGGTTCATCGATCAGTGCCGCCGCGAGCACGGTCAGCGCGGCATCGTCGGGATGCGAACCCGGCGCGGTGCGGAACATCACCGACACGAGCTGCACGTCGCCGCTCCGCCGCAGCGTGATCTGCCGCTCGCCGTCCTGCGTCGGCTCCTGCGTGTAAGTCGGGATCAGCTTCCGCTCCGGCTTCGGGATCGGGCCGAACGCTTCTTGGACCAGCGCGAGCGTTTTGCTTTCGTCGATCCGCCCGGCGACGACGAGCACCGCATTGTCCGGCTGATAGTACTGGCGGTAAAAAGCCTGCAGGCGCTCGATCGGCGCGCCCTCGATGTCCGACTTTTCGCCGATCGTCGAGTGGCCGTAATTGTGCCACTGGAAAACCGCGGGCAGCAGGCGTTTGTAGAGCACGCCGGCCGGGCTGTTTTCGCCGCGCTCGAATTCGTTGCGCACCACGCTGAACTCCTTTTCCAGATCGGCGCGCGAGATGAAGGAATTGACCATGCGATCAGCTTCCAGCTCGAGCGCCCAGCGCAGGTTATCTTCGGTCGCGGCGACGGTTTCGTAATAGTTCGTGCGGTCAAACCACGTCGTGCCATTGGCCCGCGCGCCGCGTTCCGTCAGCTCCTGCGGGATGTTCGGATGTTTCGGCGTGCCTTTGAAAACGAGGTGTTCGAGCAGATGCGCCATGCCCGTTTCGCCGTATCCCTCGTGCCGCGAGCCCACGAGGTAGGTGATATTCACGGTGACGATCGGCCGCGACGGATCAGGAAAAAGGAGGACGCGCAGGCCGTTCGCCAGGCGGTATTCGGTGATGCCTTCCACGGATGTGACGCGCGCGACGCCCGCCGGCAGCGCGATCGATTTCGGCGGAGCTTCACCGAAGGCAGGCGTGCTGAGCAGCGCCACGACGAGGAGGAGAACGCGCGGGAGAGATAGGCCGGTCATCTTCATGGCTGGCGAAGATGGCGGGATCTGGCGCGGCGTCCAGTCCGGGCTCGCGACCCCCGGAGGGACACGCTCCTGCGTGGTCCCAAATACCGCGGACGCGCGGGAGCGCGTCCCTCCGAGGGAGGTAACCCCTGCCCCGGGCTGAGCCCGCTAATCCGCTCGCTTCACCGCTGGGCCGACGATTCAATCCAGCCGTTTCCGCGCTTATGAAATTCCTCCGCCTGACTGCCCTCTTCGCGCTGCTGCTGCCGCTTTCCTCGCCGGCCCAGCGCGCCGCGACACCTGCACCCGCGACGCCCTCCCCACAAATCCCCGAAGCACTCCGCGGCTGGCAGGATTGGGCGACGTGGAATGACCCGCACCGCGACTGCCCGACGCCGTATCACGACGCCCAGCAACACCTCTGCTTCTGGCCGTCGCAACTCGCGCTCACGGCAAACGCGGCTGGCGGAAAATTCACGCTCGGCGTCACGGTGTATCACGAGACGTGGGTGCCGCTGCCGGGCGGCGCGGAAGCGTGGCCGCTCGAGGTGAAGGCGAACGGCGCGGCGATTGCGGTGGTCGAGCATGATGGCGCGCCCGCGGTGCAACTTCGCGCCGGCACTTATCAGCTCGAAGGGGTGTATCGCTGGAGCGAGCTGCCGCAACGGCTGCCGCTCCCGCGCGGCATCGGCATTCTTGCGCTCACGCTCGATGGCCAGCCGGTGGCGTCGCCGGCGTGGGATGCGCAGGGTTTTCTGTGGCTGAAGCGCGACGGTTCGTCCGAGGAAGCGGACAAGGATTTCCTCTCGGTGAAAGTTTATGCCGCGCTCGAGGACGGCATCCCGCTGTGGTGGCGCACCGAGATCGAGCTCATCGTTTCGGGGAAAAGCCGGGAGGAGGAACTGGGCACGATTTTGCCCGCGGGCTGGAAACTCGCGTCCGTCGAAAGCCCGATCCCCGTGGCGGTGGATGATGCCGGACGCATGAAAGCACAGGTGCGCGCGGGCAAGTGGACGATCCGCGCCGATGCTTTCCGCGCGGATAATCCCAAAGAATTCGGTTACGCCGAAGGTGCGAAGGTGGCCGCCGCGGAACAGCTCGTGGCGTTTCGTTCCCGGCCGGATTTCCGCATGGTCGAGATCGTCGGGTCGCCGTCGATCGATGTCTCGCAGACGACCTTTCCGGAAAAGTGGCGCGAGCTGCCGGTCTATCGCTGGGACACAGCCACGCCCTTCCGCCTCGAAGAACGCATGCGCGGCATGGGCGAACAGAAGCCCGAGGGCCTGCGCGTGAATCGCGAATGGTGGCTCGACGACGACGGCCGCGCGCTGACTTTCCGCGACGCCATCGCCGGCAAAATGCAGCAAATCTGGCGGCTCGATGCCGCGGAAGGCCAGGACCTCGGCTCCGTGCGCAGTCGCGGCCAAGGCCAGCTCATTACGCGCAATCCGCAGAACGCCGCGCCCGGTGTGGAGCTGCGTTCGCGCACCGTCGATCTCGAGGCGACCGGCCGCATGGCGCGCGCCGGCGAGCTGTCCGCGACCGGCTGGCGCTCCGATGCCGACGGGCTCAATGTGACGCTCAACCTCCCGCCCGGCTGGCGGCTCTTCGCACTTTTCGGCGCCGACTGGGTGCGCGGCGATTGGCTGACCGCGTGGACGCTGCTCGATATTTTCCTGCTGCTCATCTTCACGCTCGCGGTCTTCAAGCTTTGGGGCGTTGGCCCGGCGCTGCTCGCCTTTCTCGCTTTCGGTCTGTCGTATCATGAAGCGGGCGCGCCGCGTTACGCGTGGCTGGCGCTGCTCATCCCGCTCGCGCTGCTCCGCGTGGTGCCGGAGGGCTGGGGCCGGCGCATCGTCAATATCGGTCGCTGGATCGCGGTCGCGGTGTTCGTGCTCGTGCTCGTGCCGTTCGTGGCGAAGCAGGTGCAGCAGGCGCTGTATCCACAGTTGGAGATCGTGAGTATGGATGGACGCGCGAGTGCCTCTGGGGCCGCCAGGTTCCAGAAAAACGCCGAGGCACCGGATTTCGAGGCGACCGCGAACGCGCCTGCCGCTCCCGCGGCTCAAGAGGTGGCCGAACCGCAGGACGCCCGTCGCCGCGGAAAGAGCGAATATGACTCCCTCAGTTTGTTTTCTTCCCGAGCGCCAAAGCAAACGCTGTCGAAAGACAACCTCGCCTACGACACGAAGGCGAGGATTCAAACGGGTCCTGGCTTGCCGGAGTGGACTTGGCGGCAGGTGAGCTTCGGCTGGAATGGGCCGGTGCGGGCCACGCAGAACGTGCGCCCGGTGCTCATCTCCGTCGGGCTGGAGCGTGTGATCAGTGTGCTGCGTGTCGTGCTGTTACTCGTGCTCGCCGCGATCCTGCTCGATGCGCGGCGCTGGAAAGGGCCGATCTTTTCCGCGTCCGCGAAAACCGCGGCGCTGCTGCTCTTCGCCCTCGGCCTCGCGGTTGCGCCCACGGCGCACGCGCAATTCCCGGACGAGACGATGCTCAAGGAACTCCGGGCGCGGCTGCTCGAAAAATCCGACGCTTATCCGCACGCCGCCGACATTCCTTCAGTCGCGCTGAAGCTCACCGATCGCCGGATGACGATGGACGCGGAAATTCATACCGCGATCCGCACCGCCGTGCCGCTGCCCGGCCGGTTACCCGCGTGGTCGCCGGTTTCCGTCCTCGTGAATGACAAGCCCGAAGCTGCATTGCGCCGCGACGACGGTTACCTCTGGCTCGTGCTGCCGCCGGGCGTGCATCGCGTGCGGGTGGAAGGCATGCTCGCCGAAGTGACCGAGTGGGAGTGGACTTTCCAGCTCAAGCCGCGGCTCGTGACGATCGACGCGCCGGACTGGACCTTCAGCGGCGTGAAGCCCGATGGCACGCCCGAGGCGCAGGTCTTCTTCGCGCGGAAACAAAAAGCTGCCGCGGGCCAGGCGAGTTACGACCGGCAGGATTTGCATTCGGTCGCGACGATCGATCGGCATCTCGAGCTCGGCCTACTCTGGCAGGTGCGCACGACCGTCACGCGCCTTTCGCCCGCGGGCAAAGCGATCGCCTTGCGCGTGCCGCTGCTGCCCGGCGAGAACGTGCTGTCGTCGAACGCCGTGGTGCGCGACGGCTTCATCGAAGTGCGGCTCGGCGCGCAGGAGCAGTCGTTCACCTGGGAAAGCGGGCTGGCCATCGGCAATGAAATCGCGCTCGCCACGCGCCCTGATGATGCGTGGGTCGAACGCTGGCATCTCATCGCGTCGCCGGTCTGGAACGTCGCGCTGACTGGCCTCGCGCCGATCTTCGAGCCGGGCAATCCCGACCTCGTGCCCGTCTGGCAGCCGTGGCCGGGCGAGCAAGTCGCGCTCAAAATCAGCCGGCCCGAGGCCATCGCCGGCGCCACCGTCACCGTGAGCCGCGCGACGCACGAGATCACGCTCGGCAGACGCCAGCGCGTCTCGAAGCTCGACCTCGCGCTGCGCTGCAGCCTCGGCGAGGACTTTCTCATCGATCTGCCCGCGGACGCGGAGATCACCTCGCTCGCGCAGAACGGCAAAGCCATCCCGGTGCGCAAGGATGGGAACAAAGTCATCGTCCCGCTGCG
>JBBQIZ010000036.1:0-29245 GCA_038325425.1 Chthoniobacterales bacterium | reverse complement strand
CTAACGACCCCACGCTCAGCCGTTCGCTGCAGTGCATGGTTAGGCGTCATTTCGTGTAGATTTTTTCGAGTTGTTTCGCTTCGGATAAGCTGCGTGGAGTAATCATCTTGCGGTCGAGAGGCAATTTGCCGCCCTCAATCTGTTTGATTACCTCGGCATGCGGCTGCCACTGAAGCTCGCCAAGTGTCTGGAGGCGTCCGAGGTCTTCTCCGGTTGCTCGGTGAAATGCCTTGTAGATAAGTTCGGAGCAGTACATTGCTGAGTCATCGAGGTCGTAATGGATGTCGTAAGGCAAGCCTTCGTAACTCTGTGCGGCTTGGATAAAGGAAGGAATCTTCGCGCGATATGGCGTCTTGAGGCGGAAGACTGTGTATCGCTGGTCTCTGGCTTGGGCAATCCAAGCAGCAAAAGGCGTCTCGCGAACGGGGCCAATGGCCTCGATAACGAGCCACTGGGTTCCGGCGCGATGCAAAATGCCGCAGTGCGAAAACGTAGAAGCGGTCGCGCCCTCAATTGCGTCTATGAGCGGATTATGAGGGAGCGACTGGAATGCTATGTCTCCCTGTTGGGGTTCGTAGCCGGCACCTCGAGTTGGTGCCTGTCTGCACGCTGTGAAAGAGAGACACAGCGCGAGGAGGGTCTTGAGTATTCTATTCGTGGCTTTCACATGACGGGTGCAATGACGCCTAACATCTAGATTGAGCCGCCGGGTTGCGGCGTATTCCTCCGGGATGAATGTGGCATTTCCAGATTGCACTCCGGGCGGGACCTTCTGGCAAACCATCAGTTCAGGGTTGTCATAGGCCGCAGCAAACACGCGCTACGGCGCGACCGGCGCTTCGGACTGCCACTTGCTCCACTGGTGAGTCGGCGTGTGCATGAGACCGCGCTGATGCCGCACTCCTTCGCGTGCCCGATGTAGAAGCGCGAGACCGGGGCATTGCGCCGCATGTCGTCGAAGTTGCCCGCGGGCGAGCCGACTTCGCGGGCTTGCCGAGCAGCTTCCCAAAGTCGCGCACTTTCGGATTCGGGTAGGAGATGTGGACGTGGTAGAAGTCCACGGCATCGGTGTATTTTACCGTCTGCGGATGGCCCGGCCGGTAGAGGCCGGTGGTGTCCGAGACGGTGGACCACGTGGGCGGCGCGGCTTCCTTCGCGGTGCGCTACAAGGCCGCGGATTCATTCATGCACCGTCGCCGCCGGGTGGCCGGGGCTCACTGATCTGGAATTCGCGGTGCTCGCGGAATTCGCGCTAGACGATCGGCGACGGCGTCCGGACCGCGGCATCTCCGCCGGGGCGGAAGGGCGAGACCTTCACCACATTTTCCGCATCGTAATCGATCAGGTGCAGCCAGTCTTCGGTGATATCCGTGGGCGGGAAAATATCGTTCTCGCCGTATTCCGCTTCGAGCGAGATGAGCAGGTCGCTCTCGCTGATGCCCTCGTCCTTGCCGGTCGCGAGGGCGCGCTTGATGGCGAGCGCCTTGGCGCGTTCGACAATGCTCGCGATGATCGCACCGCTGACGAGGTCGCCGCGGTAAAGGATTTCCCTGCGACCGCTGCGCAGCGTGATGCTCAGGAAACGGTTTTCGTCGCGGTGCGCGAACTGCGCCTCGATCACGCGCCCCGCGAGGTGGCGGATGACGGGCTCGACGCCTCCTTTCTCCGCGAGCAGCGCGGGGTCGTAGGGCAGGTTCGGCGTGAGATAGATGCGGTAAATCTCCTCGGCACCCACGCGGGTCGGGCGATTGACTTTGATTTTCCGATCAATGCGGCCCGGTCGGAGAATGGCGGGATCGATCAGGTCCGCGCGATTGCTCGCGATGATGATGACGGCGTCGTGCAGGCTTTCGAGGCCGTCCATCTCCGTGCAAAACATCGGCACCAGCGTGCTAAGAATGCTGTTGAATCGTCCGGCGCGGCGCGTGCCGAGGATGCTCTCCGCCTCGTCAATAAACACAAACGGCAGGTAGCCCTCGCGGCGTTTCTCGCGCGCGGTGGCGAAGATTTCGCGGACGATGCGTTCGCTTTCGCCGACCCACATGTTGAGGATTTCCGGTCCCTTGATGTGCATGAAATATTCGCGCATCTCCTCGCCGGTCTGCTGCTTGAGCTGCTGGGTGAGATTGTAGGCGGTGGCTTTGCCGATCAGCGTTTTGCCGCAGCCGGGCGGGCCGTGGAGGAGGAACCCCTTGGGCGTGGAGTGCTGGAAGCGCTTGAAAAGATCGGGATGCAGCAGCGGTAGCTCGATGGCGTCTCGGATGGCGCGCAGGGCCTCCTGCTGGCCGCCGACTTTTTCCCACGGCAGCTCCGGCACCACGTCGAGGTAATATTCGTCGGAGTGCGGGCGCGCCAGGACTTCGATGGCGATCTTGTAATTCGGGTCGGTGCGGACTTCGTCGCCGGACTTGAGCTTTTCCTTGAGCAGTAAATCGCCGCGCTGGAGGACCAGCGATTGCATCCCGTGCTCGGTGCCGACACGCAGGCGGTCGGGCCCGAGGACTTCGGCGATCTTCACCACCGGGCCGCTGCGGTCGAAACCGAGATCGCCGACGATGGCGTAGGCTTCATTGACCAGGACGCGCGTCCCGCGACGCAGGGAATCGATCGGCACGCGCGGATCGACGTTGCAGTAATAATCGCTGCCACCGACGACGATCTGCGCGGTGTCGCGCGCCGGGGCGCCGAGGAAAGTGCCGATCCGATTCGCGGGCGAGGTCACCTTTTTGATGATCGCCTCCATCTTCTCGATCGCCTGCTGCGCTTCGGAGACGGTGTCCTCCAACTCAGCAAACTCGACCCGCAGATCGAGCAGTTCTCCGCGCACCAGATCCCCCGGCGGGAGCGAGGCGATGAGTCGATCGAGCCGCGCGAGCGGCGGGAGTGGTTCGTCCTGGTGCGTGAAGTCGAAGGCGTCGGCGTCCATCGTGCGGAGTTTTCCGACAATACGCCGCACGCGCCGCACCGCAAATTTCCCCGCGGAAAACCTCTACGCCGCTGGCGCCACCTGCGGCGTGCAGCCAGCTTGGAGGAGAATCTCGCGCGCCGCCTCGCTGAGCTTCACGAAGACCTGATCGGCTTGGGCGCGTTTGAAACGGTCGAGCCGACGCGCCTGATCCGCGGGCGATTCATTCCACAGCCCCACCATGAGGCGGGTGTCTTTGCCGAGGCGCTCGCGAAGCCGCCGACTGAGATGCTGCGCGGGCAGCACCGATGAAGGTGGCGTCGCCGAGATGCAGAGCAGCTTGGGCTGCATGGTGGCGGCATTTTCCACCATCTCGCCCGCCAGCGCCTTGGAACTGACCAACTCGGTCGGCAAGCCGCCGAGGACCAGCAATTGCACGAGCATGAGCCCGCACAATTCGTCGGTCTCATTGCTCGCCGGCAGGCACAGCGGCACCGACGTGGGCGCCGTGGCCGGCGGCGGAGACTTCGCCAGTTCCTGCTCGCCGAGATCGATGATCACCTCGCGCACCACCCGCAGGATTTCCCGCTTGGCCGTGTCGTCGAGCTCCCGCGCCCGATGATCCGTATCGACCAGGCCAAGCGCCGGCGCGATCACTTCATCAAAGGTCGCGGCCAGCGAATGCGCCGCGGTGTAGGCCTCACAAAGCGTCACGACTTCCTCGCCATCAAGCGCGAGCAGGCGCTGGTAAAAGCGGTCCGACGTGGCGATCGGCGGTTTGTCGCCGAGCAGCACATCGAGGAAACTGAGCATCGGAATGTATTTGCCGAGGACCGCCAGGCAGACGGTCAGCGGCGTGGCCAGCAGCAGGCCGATGCCACCCCAGAGCCAGGTCCAGAAGACGGCCGCGACGATGATCGCCATCGGCGAAAGACCCGTGCTGGAACCGTAAAGCCACGGCTCCACGACATTGTTGCTGATCAGTTCGATGACCACGAACAGCCCCAGCGTCAGGAGCGGCGCCGTCCACGACGGCGCGATGGCCAGGGAAAGCGCGAGCGGGAAAGCCGCGGCAATCCACGCGCCGATATAGGGCACGAAGCGCAGCACCGTCGCGAGCACGCCCCAGAGGACGGCATTCGGAATGCCGATCGCCCACAGCCCGAGCCCGATCGGGATGCCGTAGGTCACGTTGACCACCACTTGCGCGACGAGGTAGCGGCTGACCCGGGCCCCCGCTTCGTCGAGCGCCTGCGTGGTCAGATGCAATTTTCCCCGGCCCACCAGATGGATGATCCGGTCGCGCAAATCCTCGCGCTCGAGGAGCATGAAAATGACCACCACGATCACGATCACCGCCATGCCCAGCGGTCCCGCGATCGGCGCGAGGAATTTCTTCAGCGTCTCCACGGCATTGCCCGGCGTGTAGACGACCTCCACCGGCAGTGGCTCGCTGGTCAGGGCGGACGGGGGCGGGTTGACCGGGCTCCCGGTGACCGGGGCGGCAACCGTCGGATCCACCTTGGTAATCTCCTCGCTCAACTCCCGCAGCGTGTTCGTCGCCCGGTCGAGCGGGCTGTCCTTGGTCGTTTTCAGCGAGACGATCTTCGCGTGCAGATTCCACTTATACTCCGGCAGCGTATTGGCCAGGTCGATCACCTGGCCGGCCATCAGGTAGCCGACCCCGCCGATCACCGAAAAGGCGAGCAGCGTCGCGAGAATGACCGCCGGCACGCGCCCGAGCCGCCAGCGTTCGAACGTCCGAATAACCGGCGCCAGCAGGAAGCTGATCAACACCGCCAGCGCGATCGGCAGGAAAAAATCCTTCCCGAAGGACAGCACCGCGACCACCGCGATGACGGTCAAAAAAGCCAGACCGCGGGCGCCGGGAGTGGCAGGTTGCGCGTTCACCAGGGTAGTCACGCGGACCTTTCGCGGGGCGCGAGGCAGACGCGCGCAAACATTTTATGTCCCGCAGCAGAAAAAACGCGCCCGCCCGGCGCCGCGGGCCGGGTTCAACACCGGCCGGCCAGCGCACGCCCTACTTCTTCTTCAGCCCCTTCTCCTGCGTTTCCGCCGCGGTGAAGATCGTCCGGACGATCGGCGTGTAGTTCGACACAAACATCTTCACCTCGGGGTCCTGCACCGAGCGTTCGGCGGATTGAAAATCCCGGTCCAGCTTCTTGGCTTCCTTGGCCATTTCGTCCAGCCACGCCTTGAGGAAGCGGTCGTCCTTCAGCTTCGCCATCCGCTCGATCTCCGACTTGTCGGTCCCGGCCAGTTCACCTTCGATCGTCTCTCCGCGCGCGCTCGCCGTCTTGTTCAAGCCTTCCCACGCCTTCTTCAAGTCGGTGATCGCCTTGTCGCGGAAACGGGTATGTTTGTCCTCCTTCACCGCCGGGTTTTTCCCCGCCTCGGCGAGCTTCAGCAGGTAGTTGATCGACTGGCCGCTATTGCGGAGGAAATTCTTTTCGATCGGCGAGAGCGGCTTGGCCGCGGGTTCGGGCGCGGTCGGCGTGGTCGCGGGCGCGCCGGGGGCGGGCACCTGGGCCAGGGCGGTCACGGCGAGGAGCGCGCTGGCGGTCGTGGCGACGAGGAAACGGGAGGCGATCGGGAGGGACGGGAGTTTCATAGGGATGCGGGAATATGCACCACGATCCCGCGCCCTCGGCAAGGGCGGATTCACCTTCGCGCGCCGTCGCCCTGCCGCCGGAGCCTCCCACCCTGGCGGAGCCCCGCGGACAGATCCAACCAGGCCGGGCTGCCGGACCCGCCCACACTCCCCGCCCCACCGGAGTGCGACGGGCGCAGTAACTTCCCGCTTTTCCCGGCTGCGGTCGCCGCGTAACAACGTCGCGTGTTTCCTCCCGCCCTGTGAAAAAATCCCTCTCTTTCCTCATCTGGCTCGGTGTCGCTCTGCTCGGCGCGTTCGGTTACTGGACGATCGCCACGCAGCGCGATGAACCGGTGAATTCGGGCTTCATCCTGATCGCGGCGATCTGCACTTACACCATCGGCTACCGCTTCTATTCCAAATGGATCGCGGTCAAGGTGCTGGCGCTCGACGACCGCCGGGCGACGCCGTGCGAGGTGCATGAGGATGGGAAGGATTTCGTGAAGACGAACAAGTGGATCGTCTTCGGGCATCACTTTGCGGCGATCAGTGGGCCGGGGCCGCTCGTCGGGCCGGTGCTGGCGGCGCAGTTTGGCTATCTGCCCGGGACGCTCTGGATCCTGATCGGTGTGGTGCTGGGCGGCGCGGTGCAGGATTTCATCATCCTGTTTGCGTCGATGCGGCGCGACGGGCGTTCCCTGGGGCAGATGGTGAAGGATGAGCTGAATACGGCGGCGGGGACGATCGGGGTGATCGCCATCCTGGCGATCATGATCATCCTGCTGGCAGTGCTGGCGCTGGTCGTGGTGAAGGCGCTGGCGGAGTCGCCGTGGGGCGTCTTCACGGTCGCGGCGACGATCCCGATCGCGATGCTGATGGGCGGTTATTTGCGCTACATCCGGGTGGGCAAGGTGATGGAGGTGTCGGTGATCGGCGTGGTGCTGCTCTTCCTCGCGGTATGGGGCGGGCAGCTCGTGCATTACAACCCGACGTGGCATCACGCGTTCCTGCTTTCGGCGGAGCCGCTGGCCTGGTCGGTGATTTTCTACGGCTTCCTCGCGAGTGTGCTGCCGGTCTGGCTGCTGCTCGCGCCGCGCGATTACCTGAGCACGTTCATGAAGCTGGGGACGATCGGCGCGCTGGCCGTGGGCACGCTGCTGGTGCTGCCGACGCTGCACATGCCGGCGGTGAGCGAATTTGTCGATGGCAGCGGGCCGGTGGTGCCGGGTAAGCTGTTCCCGTTCTGTTTCATCACGATCGCCTGCGGGGCGATCAGTGGCTTTCACACGCTGATTGCGAGCGGCATCACGCCGAAGATCATCACGCGGGAGGCGCATGCGCGGTCGGTGGGTTACGGGGCGATGTGCCTGGAATCGCTGGTCGCAATCATGGCGCTGATCGCCGCCTGCACGCTCGATCCGGGCGTGTATCTGGCGATGAATATCCCCGGCGGCGATCCGGTGGCGACGGCGCAGGCGGTGGCGGCGAGCGGGCTGACGCAGCTCGCGCCGGTGATGGATGCGGCGGGGCAGTATGCGCGCGTGCCGGTGACGGTGGAGCCCGCGGAGATGAAGGCACTGGCCGAACAGATGGGCGAGGTGACGCTCTTCGGCCGGACGGGCGGCGCGGCGACGCTGGCGGTCGGCATGGCGATGATTTTCTCGCAGCTCACGCAGGGGCGCTGGCTGGACCTCTGGTATCACTTCGCGCTGATGTTCGAGGCGCTCTTCATCCTGACGACGCTCGATGCCGGGACGCGCGTGGGGCGGTATCTTTTGCAGGACGCCGTGAAGAAGCTGATCCCGCCGCTCGGCAATGTGAAGAGCACCTGGGCCGGCGCGGCGGCCAGCGCGCTGATTTGCGTGGGCTGGGGCTTTTTCCTGATCATGGGCGTGCGCGATCCGGACGGCGGGGTGAAGGCGCTCTGGCCGATCTTCGGCATCGCCAACCAGCTCCTGGCGAGCATCGCGCTCTGCCTGGCGACGACGATCCTGATCAAGATGCAGATCAAGCGGAAGGCTTCCGCCGCGGTGGCGCTGGTCACCCTGCTGCCGCTGGCCTGGCTGCTGACGGTGACGATCACCGCCGGGGTGACGAAAGTGTGGGACCCAAGCCCGCGAATCGGCTTCCTCGCCGCCGCGAAGGCCGCCGACGGCAAACTGCCCGCACTGGAGCAGGCACTGACCGCCGCCCAGACCGGCGGCTACGCGACGGCGATCACCGCCGCGACCAAGGCGGTGAAAGCGCAGAAGACGATCCGCTTCAACAACACCGTCGATGCCTACGTCACCGGCATCTTCATCACGCTCGTAGGGTTGATCGTGGTCTTCAGCATCTACGAATGGCAGCGCCTGCTCGCCCGGACTCGACCGGCGACGCTCAGCGAGACAGAACCCGTGTGGCTGCCCGCCAGCGCGCTCGCGGAGTCGCGGCCGCTGCCCGTCATGGGCCTCGCCGTGCTCGGCTTCACCCTGCTCAAGGAAATCTCCGGCGAAGCGGCGATCGACCGCGCCCAAGCCTGCGCCTGCGCGCAAGCTTCGGAGACCGATCAGCCGCAGACCGCAAAATACCGTCGGCAGAATGCGTTCCTGACTTCGACCGAGCACCGCTTCAGCAGCGTGAACCGCTGCTGTTAAGCGGAGGGACGCGCTCCCGCGCGATCCCAGTTATCTGGCGGTGCGTGCAAACGCATGGGAGCACGCGGGAGCGTGTCCCACCGGGGAATCTTACATCGCGTGGACCGGACGCGGGCCGAGTACGAACTGCTCGCCCTCGCGCGCGGCCTCGACGCGCATCACCCCGCCCGATTGCCGCACCAGCTCGCGGGCATGCATGAGCATGTTCGAGATGGCGCGGTCGTCGTGCCGCGGGTCGTGATGGAAGAGGAAGACGCGCTTCACATTCGCCGCGAGGGCGAAGCGCACCACATCATCCACGCAGCCATGCCCCCAGCCGACGTGCGTGGCGTATTCCTCGGCGCTATATTGCGCGTCGATGATCAGTACGTCCACGTCCTGGACGAATTCGGTGAGGTTGTTCTCGATATTGCGCGGGAGTTCGCCGCCGCGCTCCTCATGGGTATGAGCGGCGAAGGATTCATTGTCCGGCAGATACACGAGCGTGCCGCTGGCGGTGAAAAGTTTGTAACCGACGCACACCCCCGGGTGATTGGAGAAACAGGCTTCGACCCGCACCGAACCGATGTTGAAGCGCATCTCCTTCAATTCCTCGATGACGATGTTCCCCGGCATCTGCTTGAGGGCGATCGGGAAATACGGACTTTCCATCTGCCCGGCGAGCGTCGAGGCGAGCCCGTCGCGCGCGCCTTCGTAGCCGAGGATGTGGACGCGGTTGCGCGAGTCGTAGGCCGGCAGGAAAAAAGGGAAACCCTGGATGTGATCCCAGTGGGTGTGGGTCACGAGGAGATTGATCTCGATCGGCCGCCCGCCGAATTCCGCGGCCAGCGCTTCGCCGAGCGGACGAATCCCCGAGCCGGCGTCGAGGATGATCACCTCGCCCTCCGCGCGCACTTCGACACACGCGGTATTTCCGCCGAAAAAGACCGTCGATTGGCCGGGCGTCGGGATCGATCCGCGCACGCCCCAGAACTTCACCCGCGTCGTCTGATCAGCCACCGGCTTGACCGTCGGCTCCCCGGACGGCGTGGTGACGAGCGGCCCTGCGGGATAGATCGAAGGCGGACTCAGCAGGGTTTCGTTCAGCAGCTCGAACTGCACCGGCTTGACGAGGAAGTCATCGGCTCCGGCGTCCATCGCACTCTGGCGATCCTCGCCAAAATCGCGCCCACTGATCACCACGATGCGGGTATGCCGCAGCTCCGGGATTTCCCGCACCGTCCGGCAGACCTGATAGCCATTGATCCGCGGCATGAGCAAATCGCACAGGATGACGTCCGGGCGATGCTGCCGGGCGAGTTCGATGCCGCGCTGGCCGTCTTCCGCTTCGATCACCTCCCAGCCGGCGCGTTGGAGCATTTTTGCCGCGGGAATCCGGCAGAATTCGTCGTCATCGATCAATAGGATCGTCTTCATCAATAGAGTGCCGGAAAGTTCAGCATGAGAACGGAATAAGCAGGCCGCGGTTGGAGTAAGGTTGGCAGGGAGAAAACGGAATACGCCACGCTTCGTCGAGTCTGATTTCAAGCGGGACTTGTTCGGATCGTAACCCATCACTACTTTGCGGACCATGAACGAGCCCGCACTGCGCAGTCCATACGCCCAACTGAGCGGTCTCTATTACCTCCCGCGGTTGCTCGATAAAATCCGCCTCCACGCGGCCGGCCGCCTGGCGCAGGAATATCACGCCAATCTCGGCATCGGCTTCGACGGACGGGCGGTGAATTTTCTCTGGATCGACTATCCCGTGCTGGTGGAACGCGTGAAACAGGGCGGCGCGGATGCCGAGATTTTCGCCTGGGCGGTCTCCCAAGGCCGTCATCCGAACGCCGAGGAGATCGAGATCTGGAACGACTTTATGCGCAAACGCGGCTGGAACGACGAGTCCTCCGAGCGGCTCGCCCGGCGCAAGGTCGAGAGCCGCCTCCAGGATCGCACCGATATCGAAACATTCTTCGATTACATCGACGCCGACGAAGGTCGGGCCCCGGTGGCGCGGGCTTAATTTGCCGCAGCGCACGTCTCTTCACCACGAGACGTGACGAATTTGCCCTCAGCAGTTAACTCCAAACCCATGCTCCCCCCCCGCCTCACCCGCCGCGCCGCCCTCCGGACCACTTTTGCCTGGACCGCCGGCCTGACGCTCGGCGCACGTTTCGCGCAAGCGCAGGAAACCACCTGGACGAAAGTCGAGCAGGCCCACACGGAATTGTGGCGGCGCTTTATCGATGCCGACGACATTCTCATCGATTACGCCGATGCGCAGGGGCAGCTGCCCCGCCCGACGCCCGCCGAATGTCGCGCGGGAAAACCGAACGCGCTGGGCTGGTGGACGCCGACGGAGAACGGCTCGATGTTCAATGGCATGTATCTCGATGGCGCCGTGCTGCGGGCGAAGGCGAACGGCACCGCGTCCGCCAAAGCCAAAGCGCAGCGCTTGGTCAAAGGGCTGCTGCGGCTGGCCTCGCTCGGCCCGCCGGGATTCATCGCACGCAACGTCGCGACCGATGGGCGCACCCCGTATCCGATGGGTTCGGACGATCAGACCGGACCATGGTTTTATGGGCTCTGGCGCTACGTGCGCGAAGGGCTGGCGGAGCCGGAGGAGCGGGCGGTGATCATCGCGAAGTTCGTGGAAGTGGCGAAAGTCCTGGAGGGCACGGAATGGAAGATGCCGTGCAACACCGGCGCGCCGGCGTCCTTTCGCGGGACCTTCGCCGGGCACTCGTGGCAGCACGCACCGCGGCTGCTGTTCCTGCTCAAGGCGACGCACGCGCTGACCGGCGACGCCCGTTGGGACACACTCTACCGCGCGGCCGCGGAGGAAAGCGGGGGCGAACCTTCGCCAACGCGCGCGCAGATCTGCGCGGCCGGCATGGTCTTTCACAAACCGACGTGGCGCGAATCGTGGACGGGCGCGTCGAGCGTGATCGCGCTCCGCGGGCTGTGGGAGATGGAGACGGATCCAACGCTGCGCGCGCAGTATGCGCAGGGGTTGGCGGCGAGCGCAGCGATGGCCGCGCCCGGCGTACCGCTGGCGCTGAAGTTCGACAACAATTCGCAAGCCGCCTTCCTCCACGACTGGCGGGTGCTGAATGAATGGTGGCAACCACAGACCAGCGAAGCCGAGGCCGTGGCCGTGGCGGAGCGGCAGTCCCAGGAACTCGGGCGGCTCTCGCCGCGGCGCTACCAGGAGTTTGTCCATGTGCGCGAGCCACTCTTTGCCGCATGGGTCGTCACGCTCTGCCCGGATGCGGCGGTGGTCGCCGAGCAGCGGGAGGCGATCCTCGCGACGCTCGCGCACTACGACTACGCCAAGCTGAATTATTCCCAATTTTTTCCCGCCGAGGCGGCTTGGTATCGACTGCAAGCCCACGCCGCTGCGTAACCTTTCATGCTTCCCCAGCCCGCTTCCCCGCTCTCCCGCCGCGCCTTTACTCGACTCTGCGCGGCCACCGCTGCGGGGATGCTCGCGCCGCGCGTGGCCTCGGCCGCACCCGATTTCCGGCTGCGTTACGTGCTGGCGTCGTCAATGTTCGGCACGCTGCCAATCGCGGAGATTTTGCCGGAGGTGGCCCGCAGCGGCGCCGTGGGGATCGACCTCTGGCCGCGCCCCCACGGCAGCCAGCGCGAAGAATTGACCGCGATGGGGGTGGAGAAATTTGCCGCGCTGCTGCAGGAGCAGAAGGTGCGGCTGGAAGTCATCACGCGCTACGACCTCGGCCCGCAGCGGATCGCGACGGAGCTCGATGTGGCGCGGACGCTGGGCGCTTCGGTGCTCGTCTGCGCCTCCGGCGGACCGCGCGGGCTGCAGGGCGAAGACTTGAAGAAAGCGGTCCGGGAGTTCGTGGAAAAGATGAAGCCGCACCTCGCGCTCGCGGAGGAAAAAGGCATAAAGATCGCAATCGAAAATCATGGCAACGCCCTGATCGAATCGCCGGACTCGCTGCGCTGGCTGGCGGAGAGCAGTGCATCGCCGGCGCTGGGCGTCGCCTTTGCCCCGTATCATCTGCCGCAGGAACCGGCGCTGCTCGCGCCACTCATCCGCGATCTTGGCCCCCGGCTGCAGCTTTTCTACGCCTGGCAGTACGGGAAAGGCTCCAAGGAAAAGCTGCCGAAAGAGCAGGAGCTTTTGCAAATGCCGGGGCGCGGTTCGCTGGATTTTGCGCCGTTGCTCGGGGCGCTGCGCCAGATCGCGTTCGCCGGGCCAACGGAAATCTTCATGCATCCGGTGCCGCGTGGCATTCCCATCCTCGACACCGCGGCGGAAGTGACCGCGGAGATCAATCGCGCGCGCAGCTATCTGGACGAACGCGTCGCGGCCCTGTAACCATCTGCGCTCCCAACTCCACACCCTATGAATAAAGTCCTCATTGTCGTCGGCGACGCCACCGAAACAGTCGATACGCTCTACCCTTACTACCGCTTGCAGGAAGACGGGTTTGAGCCGGTCGTGGCCGCGCCGGAGAAGCGCCGTTACCAGATGGTGCTGCACGAGGTGAAGCCCGGTTGGACGATCACGAAGGAATGGGAAGGTTACTCGATCATGGCCGACGTCGCGTTCTCCGAGATCAAGGAAGAGGAATACGTCGGCATCTTTTTCAGCGGCGGCCGCGCGCCGGAATATATCCGCGAAGACGAAGATCTGCTCCGCGTGACGCGCTACTTTTTCGACAAAAATCTGCCCATCGCCAGCGTTTGCCACGGCGTGGAGATCCCTGCGCGCGCTGGCTGCGTCAAGGGTCGCCGGATGGCGACGGTGCCAAAGTGCAAATTCGATCTCGAAGTCTGCGGCGGGATTTACGTGAACGAAGCGAGCGTGGTGGACGGGAATCTTTTCAGCGGCCGCACCTTCCATGATAACGGGAAATATCTTGGCCCGTGGATTCAGGCGCTGAAGGCGGAGCGGGAGAAGCGCCAGGCCGCACAATGAGTTTCTCCCCCGGTGCCCGCGCACACGGACACGCGGGAGCGTGTCCCCGCGGGCGGAGGGACGCGCTCCCGCGCGCTCCCATTTTTTTGCTGACCGTCGTCGCCAGTCTGTTCGCGTCCATAGCCTGCGCCGCGACCGTGGCGCCTCATGTCGCGGGCTACGATCGCGTGAAGCAGTCGCCCGCGGAGGCCGGCGAGGTCTTGCTTTCCGAGCTGTCGTGCCTCGCGTGCCACAGCGACGGCAGCAAGTTGCCCCCGGCACTCGCGTGGAAACCGGGGCCGAACATTGGTGCCGTCGGGGATCGCTTGCGCGCGGAATACGTGCGCGAGTTTCTGGCAAATCCGGCGGCGACAAAACCCGGCACAACGATGCCCGATCTGCTCGCCGGCCAGCCTGCAGAACGCCGCGCTGAGCTCGCCGACGACCTCACCCATTTCCTGATGCAACTGCGCGGCGCACCCGCCGAATCCCCGGCGCTCGCAGGCGACGGTGCGAAAGGGCGCGCGTTGTACCACAGCGTCGGCTGCGTGGCTTGCCACACCACTGTCCCGCTCGTGCGACTCGCCGACAAATACGCGCCCGGCCAACTCGCGCACTTCCTCGAGAATCCATTAGAAGCGCGCCCAGCGGGCCGCATGCCCGACTTGCACCTCACCGCGCAGGAAGCGGCGGACATCGCGGTTTTCCTCGCACCGGAACCTCCCGTCATCAATACAGCTTTTGCCCTTGATCCGGCGAAAGCCGGGCGCGGCGCGCAGGCCTTCACCTCGCTCGGTTGCGTGTCCTGTCACGGCGGCGGTGGCAGCGGCCAGGCGCTGGCCGATCTGAAAAACCGCGACGCTGGCTGCCTCGCGGAGAAGCCAGTTGCGGGCGTCCCGCACTATCCACTCTCCACCGAGCAACGCGCCGCATTGCAAACCGCGCTCCAGGCGCGCGTGGAAAAGCCGCGCGACGACGACGCGAAGATGCTCGCGCGCCATCACCTGCTCCAGCGCAACTGCTTCGCCTGCCACAGCCGCGATGGTCTCGGCGGCCCGACGCGTGAGATCGCCGAACATTTCACCTCCACGCGCGACGACCTCGGCGATCTCGGTCGCCTGCCTCCGCCGCTTGATGGCGTCGGTCGCAAATTGCAACCGGCGGCCCTGGAAAACATCCTGCGCGGCGAACAGCGGGTCCGCGATTACATGCGCGTGCGGATGCCGGATTTTGGTCCCGAACTCGCCGAATATCTCGCGCCGCTCTTCACCCGCGCCGACCTCGACCCCAACGAAAAACCGACGATCGCCAAGCGCGAACCAAACAAAGTCGGTCGCAACGAAGCCGGCCGACTGATCGTCGGCATCCACGGTTACTCCTGCATCGCCTGCCATTCGCTGCATGGCCATCCGTCGCTCGGCATCGGCGCTTACGATCTCGCCGAAATGCCGAAACGGCTGCGCCCGGAGTGGATGCGCGACTTTCTGCTCGACCCCGCCGCGTATCCGACCGGCACCCGCATGCCGGCCTTCTGGCCGGGCGGCAAGCCGATGAATGCCAAGCTCGGCGGCGATGCCGAGCGGCAGATCGACAGCATCCGCGTCTATCTCGCGGAGGTCGACCAGAGCCTGCCGCCCGAAGGTTTCCTCGACAAAACCGCTTCCGAACTGAAGCCAAAAGATCGTCCGATCGTCTTCCGCACCTTCATCGAAGGCGCAGGTGCACACGCCGTCGCCGTCGGATTTCCGCAGGGCGTGAACGTCGCCTTCGACGCGCTCAACGTGCGCTGGGCCCTCGCCTGGCGCGGACGTTTCCTCGACGCCGACGGCACATGGCATCAGCGCGTGGCCAAGGTCGAACAACCGCTGGGCGATCATTTGATCAAGCTCGATGGCGTCGGGGCGCTGCGCCTTGTCGGGCAAAACGAAGCCGCGCCGGTGTTCCGCGGTTATCGCCTCGATGCGGAAGGTGTGCCGACCTTCCTTTACGACCTTGGCGCGCTGCGCATCGAAGACCGCATCGCCGCCAGCACCGGTCCGGGCTTACGCCGCACGCTGCGCGTCACCGGACAGACCAACGAAGCGGTCGAGTTTCACGCCCAGCCTCCGGACGGAGTGAAAGTGCAGATGGCGAAGGTCAGCGCCTTTCCCGCGCCGCTTCGTTTCAACGGCGGGGTCGCCGAAATCGCGGAGGAAATCTCATGGTAAAAACCTGCCTCGTTCTCACGGCCGCACTCGGGCTTTCCGCCAGCCTGCTGCAGGCTGGGGAAACCGCCGCTGCCTATCGCGTCGTCACGCTGGAGCACCCGAAGGAACTCGCGCTCGAAGCCAGCGGACTGGCGAGCCTGCCGGATGGAAAGCTCGCGGTCGCGATTCGCCGCGGCGAAATCTGGATCGCCGAAAATCCGACGGCGGAAAACGGCACCGGCATTCGCTGGAAACGTTTTGCCAGCGGCCTGCACGAACCGCTCGGCCTCGCCTTTCGCGACGGCGCGCTCTTCACCACGCAGCGCAGCGAAGTCACGCGCCTGCGCGACACCGACGGCGATGGCGTGGCCGACGAATATCTCTGCGTGGCCAAGGGCTGGGGCGTCTCGGGCAACTACCACGAATACGCCTACGGGCCGAAGTTCGACCCGACGGGCGCGATGTGGGTGACGCTCAATTGCTCGATGGGCAAAGGCGCTTTCCCGGAAAAAGACTGGCGCGGCTACAGCCTGCGGATCGCGCCGGATGGAAAGTGGCAGCCGGTTTCTGGCGGCATGCGTTCGCCGTGCGGCATCGGCGTTAATACCGCAGGGGACGTCTTCTATTCCGAGCAACAGGGCAACTGGAACGCGGCCGGCGGCATCCATCACATCCGCCAGGGAGCGTTTCACGGCCACGCCGATTCCTTCGCGTTTGCCGAGTTGCCCGGCGCGCCTTTCGCCAAGCCGGCTGCGCCCGTGAAGCATTTGCCAATCGCCGAAGCCGCGCGACAAATGCCGATCTACAAGCCTGCCGCCGTCTGGCTGCCCTATCGCAAGATGGGCATGAGTTGCACCGACATCACGCTCGACAATACCGGCGGCAAGTTCGGCCCGTTCGCCGGGCAGTTTTTCGTCGGCGAATTCACTATGTCGCAAATCAATCGCGTCTTTCTCGAAAAGGTGGACGGCGAATATCAGGGCGCGTGTTTCCCATTTCTCGAAGGTTTCCAAAGCGCTCCGCTGCGCATGGAATTCGGCGCGGACGGTTCGATGTTTGTCGGCGAAACGAACCGCGGCTGGAACTCTTTCGGCAACCGTTCCTACGGCCTGCAACGCGTGGTCTGGAGCGGGCGCACGCCATTCACGATCAAGACAATGGAAGCGCTGTCGGACGGCTTCCGCTGCACCTTCACCAAGCCCATCAAGGCCGACGCCGCGCAGACCGCGCAATGGCGGATCAAGAGTTACACTTACGAATATCAGCCCGAGTATGGCGGCGACGAAATCCAGACGCAGGAGCTAAAGGTCAAAGTCGCGGACGTCGCGCCGGATGGCCTTTCCGTGCGACTCGCTGTGGAAAATCTGCGCGCCGGTTTCGTGCACGAGTTGAGCATCGCCGACCTGCCCGCTCAGGACGCCGACACGCTCGCCCCAGCGGTGGCGTATTACACGCTCAACCGCATCCCCACCCGCTAACCGCGGAGGGACGCGCTCCTGCGTGCGCCCACAAAGCCGAAAGCGCATCGACGCGCCCGACCGGAACCAGCGTGGGAACGCGCGGGAGCGCGTCCCTCCGGGGTTGCAACGCCGCCCCGCGTCATCGCGAAGCGAATTCGATCCAGTCCACATTCATCAGCCCGCCTTTGCCGGGGTTGACGAAGACCGCATAGACATCGGCGCGGGTCGCCGGGATGTCCTGCGCTGTGCCGGCCTTTTCAATCCACTCGTTCCAGCCACCGGTATTCGGAATCTCGATGCGGCCGATCACCGCCCCATCGAGGCCGCCGGCGCGGAGCTCGATGGTCCCGCCCACGTTGCCCGAAGAAGCGCGCGCCTTGAATCCGCCCACTTCCGCGAGGTTGATCGACGGGAAACGCACGTACTGTTTGTCGGCGATGGAGTTGATGATCTTTTTCCCGCTGGCTTTGCCGTCGCCGGCGATTTTCGGTCCCTTGACTTCGCCGCTCTCCGCTTCCACGCGCCGCGAGCGCAGTGCCACCGCCGCCTTGTTGCTCAGGCTGCCCGCCGGCGCGCGGCCCGCGTCGGTGTAAGTCGCTTCGAGCACGAAGCTCCCGGCCTTGGCGTCTTTCGGCGCGGTGATCTCGCCGGACAGCCCACGCGCCAGCGCGGTGCCTCCTTTGCCTTTCTCCAGGCCGAAGACCCAGCGCAGCATGATCGTCACTTCATCGGTCGTGTGCTGCGGATGCGGCAACATCGGCACCGGGCCCCATACGCCGGTGCTGCCTTCGCGCACCCGTTTCGCCGCAGTGTCGAGCGCCGCGGGCTGGCCGCGATACCGGTCGGCGATCTCGAGGTAACTCGGGCCGATGATCCTCTGCTCGACCTGGTGGCAGTTGAAGCAATCGCTCGACTTCATCGCCGCGAGGCCCGGATCGCTGGCCACGCCTTTGCCGGCGGCATCGAGCAGCGCGCTGCTGACCAGCGTGCGGAAGCCGAATTCATCAGGCTTTGCGGAGGACGCACCGTCTTCTGCGTCATTCACGCTCACGGTGTATTTCACCGGCTTGCCGGGATTGAAGAAGTCGCCATCGAGCGGCGCGTCAAACTTCACCGCCGGCGCGGTGTTGCCGACGAGCAACGCCACGCTCGCGGTGCTGCTCGCGCCTTTCGCATCGGTCACGCGCAGCTCCGCCTGATAATTGCCCGGCTCGGCGATCTGCACCTCGGTATCCGGCGTCGTGCCGAGCACTTTCCCGCCCGGTTCGAGCCGCCATTCATAAGTCAGCGCATCGCCTTCGTGATCTTTCGATGCCGCCCCGGAGAGCTTGATTTTCAAAGGCTCGCGGCCCGCGGCGACATCCGCCGCCGCCCGTGCGACCGGCGGCAGGTTGCCGCGCAGATAGCTGATCTTCACCAGCTTCGAGTCCTTGTTTGCGCCCCACGTCTCGCCGTAATCCATGAGATACAGGCAGCCGTCCGGACCGAACATCGCATCGACCGGGCGCTGCAACAGAGCCGCGCCCTCGGCAATTCGCGGCTGCACCTTTTCGATCTCCTCAGGCTTGTTCGCCGTCACCACCGCGCCGGTGAAAGGCGCGATGCCTTGGAAGTTCGACTGCGCGTCGAGCTTCGCCCACTTCATCACCGGGCGCTGCCAGTCCCAGAACAGCAGCCAGCCATCGAAGTCCTTCGGGAAACCGTTCGTCTGCTCAAATTCCGGCCGGTAGTGAAAGACCGGCCCGGCGCAGGCCGTGCGCCCACCTTCGCCCATTTCCGGGAATTCCGGCGACGCGCCATACGGCCAGTAGATCATCGCGGGCTGCGCGGGCGGCAGCTCACGCCGTCCGGTGTTGTTCGGGCCTTCGTTGATCGGCTTCAGCGGGTCGAACTTCGCGCCCGGCGTCTTCGTTTCGTAGTCGTAGTCGTGATAGGCCAAGTTGTTTCCGATGAAAAACGGCCAGCCGAAATTGCCCGCGCGCTTCGCCTGATTCAGCTCATCGTAACCGCGCGGCCCGCGCAGCCCGTCGTCCCGCGCATCCGGCCCCACCTCGCCCCAATAAACAAAACCCGACTTCGGATCGACCGACATGCGCCAGGGATTGCGGCAGCCCATGACAAAAATTTCCGGGCGCGTCTGCGGCGTGCCGGGGGGGAAAAGATTGCCCTCGGGAATCTCGTAAGTGCCGTCGGGCCGCGGCCGGATGCGGTTAATTTTCCCGACGAGCGTGTTGGTGTTGGCCGCGGACTTTTGCGCGTCCCACGGCGCCCGCTCCGGCCGTTCGTCGATCGGCGCATAGCCCTGCGAATCCCCGTGCGGATGCGTGTTGTCGCCCGCCGAAAAATACAGCAGCCCGCCCGGCCCAAACTCCACCGAGCTGCCGTGGTGACAGCATTCCTTGCGCTGCTCTTCATACTGCAGCAGCCGCTTTTCACTGGCGAGATCGAGCTTGTCGCCCTGCAGCGTGAAGCGGCTCAGATACTGCCCATCGAAACCCTTCGGCGAATAGAGGCAATACACCCAGCCGTTGTCCTCGAAGTTCGGATCGAGCGCGAAACCGAGGAACCCGTTCTCCTGCGCGTTGAAGACTTCGAGCTGCCCCACTTCTACGATCTGCCGAGTCTTGGGGTGGTAAAATTTCAGCTTCCCGTTGAATTCGTTGAAGAACAGCCGTCCATCGGGCGCGAACTCGATCTCCATCGGCTGCGGGATGTTTTCAAACAACGTCTCGACCTTGAAGCGGTAGTCGGGGAGCGCCTCGGCGGCGAGAATGGCGGGGGTGGCGAGAAGCGCGGCGAGGGCGGGGAAAACAATACGCATGGTGGGATGGCTCACGGATAATGCCGCCGGAGGAGAAACGTTAGCTGGGAGTTGTGGAAAGCATTTCCGACCGCAGCCCTACCGCGAGCGTAATTCGCCTTCGTTACGGCTTGGCGCTGGCAGCGGCACCTGCGCGGGGCTGCGCAGGTAGGCGATGAGATCACGCACCTCCGCGTCGCTCAGCGGGGCAAGCAGGCCCTCGGGCATCATCGACAGTTCGGCCAGGGTCAGGGCTTTGATTTCGTCGCGCGGGAGGGTCAGCGTTTCGTTCGGTGTGGTCACGGTGACGACCTTCGGGTTCTGCTGATTGGCCACCCCGGCAAGCACCCGGCCGTCCTTCAGCTCGATCATTGCCGTGCGGTAGGCATTCGGGATTTCGGCGTTCGGATCGAGGATGTTGTGGAGCAGATAGTTGAGATCGGCGCGGTTCGAGCCGGTGATGTCCGGGCCGATCTTACCGCCTTCACCGAAGAGCGTGTGGCAGGCAGCGCAGGTGCGGGTATACAGCTCGCGGCCGCGCGCCGGGTTGGGTTTGGCGAGTCGGGAATTTTCAATGAGCGCCGCGTATTTCGCCAGCGCCGCCTTCTTCTCTGTCGGCGTCTCGCGCGTCACGCCCCACACTTTTTCGAGCTGCGCCGTGAGGTCGATCTGATTCAGCCCGCGCAACTGCCGCGCAATGTCGGCGGAAAGATCACGCACCGGCACCCGCCCTTCGTCGATCGCGGCGAGGAGCGGTCGCGCAAATTCCGCGCGGGCCGAGAGCGTGAGCAAGACGTCGCGTTTTTCCTCGGCAGAAAGGGCATCGTAAGCGGCGAGCAGCGCCGCGGGCGTCTGCGGATCGGCATAGGCGGCGAGTCCGCGAATCGCCGACGCGCGCAGTTCCGCATCCTGAAGCAACGGGAGCAGCAGCGGCGGCAGGCCGGCGTCCTTGACGTTGAGCAAAGCGTCGAGCGCGCGGCGACGCTGCGCCGTGGGCGCTTTGGAATCGGCCAAAGTTTTGCGAGCGTCCGTGAGTGCGGTCGGGCTGCCGAAGGTGAGCGACAGCGCCTGCACCGGGCCGCGGATCGCGGCGTTCGCACTCGCTCCGAGTTGCTTTTCCAGCGCCTCCCAGCCGACCGGCAACGGCGCGGTACGCTGGCCCTGCAAGGCCGTCGTCACGCCGGTCAACATCGCCAACCGCGGCGCATCGTCGGTGGCGCGAGCCAGCGTGGCGACGACCGCATTCATGGCGTCGGGCTGATTGAGCGAAGCGGCGCGACGCGCGGTGAACTCCAGCATCCGCGGCAGCTTCGCGTCGAAAGCCAGCTGGAGCGCGCGCTGGTGATCGGCCGCCACCAGCGGCTCGAAGGCATACCAATTCAGCAGCGGCAGATT
The DNA here is from genome assembly GCA_038325425.1 of Chthoniobacterales bacterium. Lineage (GTDB taxonomy): Bacteria > Verrucomicrobiota > Verrucomicrobiia > Chthoniobacterales > Chthoniobacteraceae > Chthoniobacter. The sequence goes on along the minus strand of JBBQIZ010000036.1, from coordinate 8,337 downwards.
GTGATCGCCCGCGTCTTCGCCTCGCGCCTGGAGCGCGGCGAGAATGTCCCAGCGCTGATCGGGCGCGAGCCGTTGCGCCGCCGAAGTTAGGTAGAGGCGGACCACCGGCGATTCATCCTGCCGCGCGAGCCGCATCAAGGCATCGAGCACCGCCGGAGAGGGCGCGCGTCCGCTCGATCCGTCCTCCCGACCGTTGGGGATAGCGGTGATGCTCGTCCTTCCGATGCCGGATTCACCCAGGTTTTCGCAGAGCAACTGCACGGTCCACGCCCGCACATAGGCGTGCTCCGATTGCAACAGCTTCAGCCCGTCCTCTTCGCGCAGGCCGCCAACCGCGTGCAGCGTCCACAACAGCCGCAGGTGAGCTTCTTCGCTTTCGAGTGCGTGGCAGATGCCCTGCGGGTCGGCCAATCGAAATGGGACGAAATTGCCCTCCTCCACGCCCAGCACTTTGCGCAGAAACGACGGCGCCAACGGCTCCAGTTTCCCCGCTGCCGCGCGCTCCTGCAAAATGCGGCGCGCATGCCGCACCCGCCATTCCTGCTTTTTGAGCTGCTCCACCATCAAGTGCGAGTTGCTCAATTTCGCCATATCCACGGGCATCGTCTTCGTGTCGCCGTAGCTGACCTTGAAGATGCGCCCGTTGCTGCGGTCGTGGTCGCCGGGATTGCGCGTGTGGCATTGCTGCTTGTCGTACCAGTCGATGAGATACACCGAGCCGTCCTGATCGTATTGCAGGTTGACGATCTGCGACCACGCGTCGTTGAAGAACAGGAAATCCGGGCCGTGGCTGCCGACGTAACCGCTGCCCTTCGGCGCAAGGGTGTCCACGTTGATCCGCGCGCCGTGGATGTTGTTCATGAAAGCCTGCCCGCGATATTTTTCCGGCCAGCTTCCGCCGAGGTAGATCATTAGCCCGGCGTGTGCGTGGCCGCCGCCCGCGGCATCGCTGCGGCTGTTACCCCCATGCGGCGTACGGCCCACGAAGTGGGCGTGATCCGCGATGGTCTTGATGTCCGCGTAAATGTGCGGATTAAAATGCTGACCAGCCTGCCGCTGATACCGCGCGCCCTGAATGATGTGCCAGAGATGCGGGATGACACAGGCCTCGATGATCGCCTGCCCGTGATCGTTAAAATCGAGTCCCCACGGATTGCTCGTACCTTCGGCGAAAACCTCAAAGCGATGCTGCGTCGGGTGATAACGCCAGATGCCCGCGTTGATTTTCGTGCGCTCATTCTCCGGCGTGCCCGGCTTACCCACGACGCTGTGCGTGAAAACGCCGTGGCAGCCGTAGAGCCACCCGTCCGGGCCCCAGGTGAAGGTGTTCAGCGTCTCGTGCGTGTCGCCGTAACCCCAGCCATCGAGGAGGACCTGCGGCTCGCCCGCGGGCCTCGGCGCGTCGCCATCCGCGATCGGGATAAACATGAGATACGGCGCCGCGCCGACCCAGACGCCGCCGAACCCAAGCTCGATGCCGGTCAGCAAATTCAGCCCTTCCATGAAGACCGTGCGCCGGTCGAACTTCCCGTCGCCATCCTGATCCTCCAGCACCACGATCCGATCCTTGCCCTGCCCTTCTGGCTGCCGCACGGGATAGGTGTAACACTCCGCGACCCACAGCCGCCCGCGATCATCGATGGCAAATCCGACCGGTTGCTGGACATCCGGCTCGGCGGCGAAAAGCGTGGCGCGAAATCCTGGCGGCAGTGTCATCGCTTTCACCGCTTCGTCGGGCGAAAGGCCGGCGAATTTGATCGCGTCTTTCGGGCTCGGATTCACCTCCGCGATCTTCGGAGCGGTGACCGCAGGCGCGCTCGGCTTCGTCGCGGAGAAACGGAAGTCGTCGAAGTTCACATGCCCCCAGCCACCGCTCTCGTCATCGACGAGCCGGATGAAAATTTCCTGATTCTCGACCGCTTGTAGATCGACCCCGACTGGCGACATCGTCTCCGAGCCACGGCCGCGCACAGTGAAGAACACTTCGCCCGTCGCCGCCCGCACCAACTCGACGCGCGTTCCCGGCAGACCACCGCCCCCGAGACGAAAGACCGCCCAAGGCTGCGTCACCTTAAACGGCGCGCTCGTTAGCGTGCCGCGTGGTTTGTCTTCCAGCTTCTCGTAACCGCCGATCCAATACTCGCCTTGGTGCTCAGCGACGCGCCCCCGGCCAAACTTCCGATTTTGATCAATCGGCCCTTTGATCGGTTGTCCCGTGAACGCCTCGCCCGTGGCCGTCCAATCGCGCAACGAGCCGTCTTCAAAGTCGAGGTTGAGCGGCTTGCCATCACGGCCCACCGGACAAGCGCCGGCGGTAGTTTGGCACCAAGCGGGAGTGACGGCCGCCAGCAGCCAGCAGGAAACGAGAGCGCAGGGGCTGAGAAAGCGGGGGACATTCATCGCCGGGAATCATCCACGAAATGCCCACGTCGTCAGTCCAATCGTCGGACAAGTTTTGTTACGAATCGGCCAGCCGGCCACGCACCAAACCGGCTCAGCGCGCGGAAAGCTGCTCGCGCAACCACGCCGGGCGATCCGTCGTAATGCCGTCAAGTCCAGCCGCCGCGAGACGCCGACCGACCGCGGCGTCGTTGACGGTCCACGTGAAGAGCTTCAAACCCGCCGCCTTCACCTGCGCCACAAAGGCCGCATCCATCGGGAATTTTTGTTCGAGATTCAGCCCGTCGAATTTCGCGGCGCGCGCCTTGGCGATCAGGTCCTCGATCTTCGGCAGCTCACCCGTCGTCTTGTCGGCTTTGTACGAGGCGAGCCAGTAGATCGGCGCCTTTGGCCACAACTCGCGAGCCTGCCGCATCGTCTCGAAGTCGAAGCCGATCAGCACCAGTTGCTCCGCTTTTTTGCCCGAGGCCTGCATCACCCGGCCCAGTTCCGGCAGCACTTCCGCGCCGCATTTGATCTCGATAAACATCCGCTTTCCTTCCGGCAATCCCGCCAGAGCCGCGGCCAGCGTCGGCGCTTTTTCACCCGCCCATGCCGCGTCCTTCCAGCGGCCCCCGTCGAGCGCGGTCACTTCCGCCAGCGTCATCTCCGCGATCGCGCGATCCACGCCGGTCGTGCGCTTCGCGGTCTTGTCGTGCATCAGCACGATCTGCCCGTCCGCCGTCAGGTGAATGTCCAGTTCGCCCGCATCCGCGCCCTGCTCCCAGCCGAGCGCGAGCGACGCCAGCGTGTTTTCCGGCGCATCGTGGGAGGCGCCGCGATGGGCGATGATCTCGGTCGCCGCGGCGAACGAAGTGGCGAGGCACGAGGCGGCGAGGAGGGAAAGGAAGCTTTTCATGGACCGCCAGAGTTAGCCGCGACGCGGCTTTTTGTTGAGCCAATTCCCCAGCACCGCCACTCTTCACCCCGGCCCGCGAATTCGCCCGTCGCATTCCCCGCCAGCCTCACCTTCACCCTTCGCCCCATGCCTCCCCAAACCCGCCGCACCTTCCTCCGCACGACCACCCTCGCCAGCCTGGCCGCACCCGGCTTCGCACGCGGGGCCAAACCCGGCAAAATCCGCATCGGCCAGATCGGCACCGGGCACGGGCACGCCGCGGGCAAGATGGATACCATCCGAAAGTCCGACGAATACGAAGTCGTCGGAATCGTCGAGCCCGACCCCGAGCGGCGCGCGCAGGCTGAAAAATCCAAAACCTACGCCGGGCTCCCGTGGATCACCGAAGAGCAACTCCTCAACACCGCGGGTCTTCAGGCCGTCGCTGTCGAGACGATCGTCAAAGATCTCGTCCCCACCGCCGCGCGCTGCATCGCCGCGGACAAACACATCCACCTCGACAAACCCGGCGGCGAAACCCTGCCGGCCTTTCGCGCCCTGCTCGACGACGCCACGCGCCGGAAAAAGACCGTCCAGATGGGGTACATGTTTCGCTACAATCCGGCGTTCCAGCTCTGCTTCCAGCTCGTCCGCGAAGGCGCCCTTGGCGAAATCTTCTCGATCGATACCGCGATGAGCAAACTCCTCAGCCCCGCCGATCGCCAGGGCCTGCTCCCCTACCCTGGCGGAAGCATGTTCGAGCTCGGCGGCCACATCATCGACGCCGTGATCAGCGTTCTCGGGCGGCCGGAAAAAGTCACCGCGCACCGCCGCAGCGTTTCCGCGCTCGGCGATGGCTGGAGCGACAACGACCTCGCCGTCTTCGACTATCCGAAGGCCACCGTCACCGTGCGCAGCGCGATGGTCGAAGTGGACGGCGGTGCGCGGCGGCAATTTGTCGTCTGCGGCACCAAAGGCACCTTCGACATCCGCCCGCTCGAGCCCGCCGCCGCTCGCCTCGCCCTCGACGCCCCGCGAGGCGCTTACCGAAAAGGTTACCAAAATCTCGAATTCCCGAAGCCCGCCGGCCGTTACGACGGTGAATTCGCCGAACTCGCGCAAGTGATCCGCGGGGAAAAAGCCTTTCCGTTCCCACCCGCGCACGACCTCGCCGTGCAGGAAACGCTGCTGCTGGCCAGCGGCCTGCCGATTACGTGACGGGTGAAGCCGAGTCCAGCCAACCCATCTCACCTGCGGACCACCGGCATCGTCGCCAAAGATTTTGGCTTGCGCATTGCATGGCCGTCCGAGATGAAGCGAGCCGCACAACCGCACCACGTGAAATTCTCATCCCCTCCTCTTATGGCTCAACCTGAAAAGAAAATCTCCGTCCCGTCCGCCACGCTCGATGTCAGCGTCCAATATAAGGACGAGTTTCTGAACAATTGCGTGATCCAGCTTTTTAATGCGGAAGGCACCTACTACAGCGGTCGGATTGAGTTGGGCGACACGGGTCGGAAGTCGATCATCGTCACGCAGACGATGCTCAATATCACGCTTCGCGTGACGCGTGCACCGAAGGCTCCCCAGGACGATTCGAGCAAGTTTCCGATTCTGTCGGGCGACTATCCGCTCGGACCGGTGATGGACAACGCCCGCGTGTCGATCGTCGTCGCCGAACCGCCGCTGCAGTAGCGACGGTTGCGGAGTTGGGACGCCCGGATCGGAAAGACTCCCGCATTTTTTGGGTTTCGCAGCGACCGGAAATTCGCTACACAAGGCTGTGCTTAAATTCGACGCCAACGCGCCCGCATACCTTGCCGCAGATACGGTGGCATTCCGCCCGTTATGCCTGGCGTCACCCCATTCCATCGGCCCGCATTTCACCGAGGCTGCCCGGGCTTTTCCGCTGATCGGGGCTGAATTTCGTGCCGGATGCGATATTGTCAAACCTAGTGAACATCAGGCTCCGCAGCCCGTCCAAGGTGACATGACAAACGCCCTCCTCCTCTCCCTCGAAACACTGCTCTCGGTGAAGCGCCAACGCCTGGCTCTGACCCGCTCGCCGCGTTCGCGTGAAGTGATGAAGCGCGAAATGCGCCTGCTCACGCACCAGATCGACGTCCTGCGCGTCCAAAAGGTTCCGTAACGATGGCCGACCTGCCGTCCACTCCTGGCCGCAAGCTGAAGCTGTTTCAGGACAGTGATCCGGTGAAAGAGTGGTGGTCGCTGGGCGAGATGCGGTTCTGCGCGAAGTGCGAACATCTCTTCACCGGCCATGATATCCGGCTCAGCCAGGACGAAGATGGGACAATCCGTTTCCACTGCCCGACGGCGGGTTGCGACGGAAAGTGGGAAGACTGGCAATATCCGCAACTCCATCTTTAGCCGGGCGATGGCCAATTTGCGGACTGGAGGGTGCGACGAATCTGAGCTACGGTGCGCGTTCCTTTCGTCCCGCACCATCACCAGCCAGACCCACTCCTATCGACGCTTCCATGCCGACCCTTGATCGACACTCACCCTCCTTTTCACGCGCGGAATTCGACGAATGGCTGGCTCAGCGCCGCGCGGATGAGGGTCTGCCGCCGACCCGCCCGCGCAATGGACGGCCCATTTTCAAGTCATGGCTGCGGGATACTTGGGACGACATTCAGGAACTGCCGGAAGCGAGCAAACTAAGGCTGTTTTGCGAACGGGACGTGACCATGGTCGTCGCGGAGGTCGCGCAGGACGTAGTCATCGGCGGGTTCGCGCGCACCCTTCAGATTTTCGATATTCTGGCGCTCAATCGCCCGAAAAGATCGGCCGTCCTCACGCAGCGATTCCGCCAACTGTCCTCCGATGCCGAACGCCGGGCTCCCGTGCTGCACGCCGAAATCACGACGCAAGTCTCGCGGATCGAACAGGCGGTCGCCGAGAACCGTGACCGACTCAAGGAGTCGGACATCGTGGAAGAACTGCAGAAACTGGACGGGCGACTGTCGCTCCGGCAGTTCATCGACCGGGCTTCGCGGATTATCCGCGAACTGTCGCTCCGCGCCGCCAACCATCGGATGGCCGAAGGCATCGCGCTCCATCGTTTTCACGAAACCTTCCCGGGAGCCCGTGCCCGGGAGCGGCAACTCCTCTTCATCTCGGGGCCGACCAACTCCGGCAAAACCTACGCGGCATTTCAAAAGCTGGCGGCGGCCAAGTCGGGCGTCTATCTGGCGCCCCTGCGCCTCATGGCCGCGGAATTCTGGGATCGCATGCGCGCCGCCGACGTCCCGTGCTCGCTGATTACCGGCGAAGAACGATTTCCCGACCCCAACGCGCAGCACGTTTCCTCAACGATCGAAATGCTCGCGACCGACGCGGAATACGACGTCGCAATCATCGACGAAGTGCAAATGATCGCCGACCGCGACCGCGGCTGGGCTTGGACCCAGGCCATCGTCGGCGTGAACGCGAAGCTGGTAATCTTCGTCGGTTCGCCCGATGCCGAAAGTGTGCTCCGCGAAATTGCCGACCGACTCGGCGAACCGCTCGAAGTGCAGCGCACCGAGCGCCTGACGCCGCTCGAGGTGGCCGAGTTCCCGCTCGATCCGGACAAAAAAGCGGAAAGTGGTTCGGCGTTCATCTCGTTCTCGCGCCGCGACGTTCTCGCGTGGAAACAAACGCTCGGCGCTTCGGAATGCGCGGCCGTTTATGGCGCGCTCGCGCCGGAGGTGCGGCGTGAGGAGGCACGGCGCTTCTCCGCGGGCGAGGCCCGCATCGTTTCGGCGACCGACGCCATCGGCATGGGCCTCAATTTACCCGTGAAGACGATCGTATTCACCACGCTGACGAAGTGGGACGGCGAGAAGGAAGTGACGCTCAGCGATTCCGCGATCCGCCAGATCGCCGGGCGCGCCGGGCGCTACGGCATGCACGAAGTCGGCGTCGTCACTGCGCTGAACAAACGCGACCTCGCAATCATCCGCGCGGCCATGGCCGCCGACGCCCAGCCGCTGCCGACCATTGCGCCGATCGCGCCGCACATCAAAATGCTCGAGTTCCTCGCCCAGGAAACCAGCCGCAACGATCTGCCTTCGCTCCTCGATTGTTTCGCCGCGTTGCCGGGTGACACCGATCTTTTCTGCAAAGCAGACGTAAGTTCGATGCGCGATCTGGCCGGCCAGATCGGCGACTTCAGCCTGCCGCTGAATACCCAGTTTGCGCTTTGCGCCTGCCCGGTCGATACGCGCAGCGGCGAGCACATTCGCGTCTGGCGCCAGTGGGTGGCGGCGGTCGCGGAGGAAGTGCCCTCCCCGCTTCCGCGCGGGCCGCTCTTCGCGGCGCAGGGCAGCACGAGTTCGCCGACCAATCTGCAGAGCGCCGAAGGCCGCGTGCGTTTGATTGCCGCCTACCGCTGGATGCACCACCGCATGCCGGAGCTTTTCCCAGACATCGAGCAAGCGCTCGCCGTGTCCGCAGCGACCAATCAATTCATCTCGAACTCGCTCAAGAAAAAGATCGTCCGCCGCTGCCGCCGCTGCGGCCACGGGCTGCCCGACGAGCACAAATTCCCGATCTGCGAGCCGTGCTTTGCGATGCGTTTCGAACGCAACGACTAACCGCGCACTCCCTTTCGCCGCCGTCATGAGCGAGGATTATCCCGTCATCCTTTTCTACAAATACGTCGAGGTCGCCGATCCGGAAGCCCTCGCCGCGGCGCAGCGCACGCTCTGCTCCAAGCTCGCCTTGAAAGGCCGGATTCTCATCGCCGCCGAGGGCATCAACGGCACGCTCGCCGGCCCGCGCGACGGGATCAACGCCTACATTTCCGCCCTGCGCGCCGATGCGCGTTTTGCGGACATCGAGATGAAAATCAGCGACGGCGATGCGCAGACCTTTCCCAAGCTGGCGATCAAGGTCCGCCCCGAAATCGTCACCCTCGGGGCCGGCCCGCTCGCGCCGGATAAGGACAACCAACTCAACCCGGCGGATTGGAAACGCCTGCTCGAAGAAGACCCGGACATTGTGCTGGTCGATGTCCGCAATCGCTACGAATCCGACGCGGGCAAATTCGCCAACGC
>JBBQIZ010000035.1:0-29322 GCA_038325425.1 Chthoniobacterales bacterium | reverse complement strand
ACGACAACCTCAGGCGCGCGGAAACTTTAGCTCGCGCGGTCGGCGCGACGCTGGTTGAGGAAAAGACGCAGGATGAAAATCGGCACAGACGCGGCGAGCGTCATGACCACGCAGACGAGCCAGCCGGGAATGACCCGCGCGCGGTCGCGCTCCACGGCGGTGAGTCCGGCGGCGACCACTTCTTCGACCGGCACTTTGAAAAGCTCCGGCGCGGGCATGGCGTCGCGGGAATTGCTCCGCTCGGCGCCAACGAAAAATTCGGTGTTCACCGGGCCGGGGCAAAGCGCGGTGACGGAAACGCCGGTGTCGCGCAATTCGCCGCGGAGCGCCTCGGTGAAGCTGGTGACGTAGGCTTTGGACGCCGCATAGACGGCCATCTTCGGCAGCGGCAGCAGGCTGGCGATGCTGCTCACATTCAGGATCGCGCCGCGGCCCGCACGAACGAGATCGGGCAGGATGGCGTGGGTCAGCCGGGTCAGCGCCTTGATGTTCACGTCGAGCATCGACTCGACGCGCGACCAATCGCTTTCCTCGAAAAAACCGTGGTCACCGAGGCCCGCGTTGTTGATCAGCAGGCTCACGCGTTCGCCACTGGCCGCGAGCGCGGCGAGCAACGCTTCGATCTGCACGTCATCGGCGAGATCGGCCGCGTGGCAGTGGATCGTCAGCCCCGGCCGGTCGAGTTCCATCTTCAGTTCTTCCAACCGGTCGAGCCGCCGCGCGACGAGGATGAGCGCGCTGGCGTGCGGCGCGAGCTGGCGCGCGAACTCCGCACCCAAGCCGGAGGAAGCGCCGGTAATCAGCGCGGTGCAGCCGTGGAAGAAGTTCATCCGCGGGAGTGGAAAGCGGAAAGCAGCAGGTGGCAAGTGACAAGTGACACGCCCCGGAACGCCCGCCACAATGCCGCTCATGACCGTGCTCAATCTCGCTGACCAGAAACCCTTTACGTCGAAAGACGGCTCGACCATCCGCAGCATCCTCGACCGCACCAATGCACCCGTCGAAAAACAAAGCCTCGCCGAAGCCCGAGTGCCCGCCGGGAGCGCGACGCAGCGGCATTATCACAAGCTGGCGGAGGAGTTTTACTTCATCCTCGACGGCACGGGCGAGATGGAGATCGACGGCGACACGCGGACGGTCGGGCCGGGCGACGCGATCCTCATTCCGGCCGGTGCGTGGCACACCATCACCGCGCAGGCACCATTGCGTTTCCTCTGCTGCTGCGCACCGCCGTACGCGCCCGAGGACACCTACTTCACGTAGGCGGATTACGGCTTCGCGCCGGGCACCGGTCGTGGGCTGCGCAGGATCTCCGCCTCACCCGTGAGCGTCCTCGGTTTGCCGCCGAAAATGAGGCGGTGCGGATTTTCGCCGAGCGTCTGCGTCAACACTTTCGCGTGGGTCGAAGCCACTTTGAGGTTCTGTAATACGACGCCCAGCTCCTGCATGCGCGAGTCGAGGGACTTGTCCGTCCGGGTCAGCAATTGGTTCGCCGAAGTCATCGTTTGCTGCATCTTCACCAAGGCATTTTTCAACTCCTCGAGGTCGGCTTTGATTGGCGCATCCAGGCCTTCCACCGTCTTGTCGATCCGCTTCAATGCTTGATCCGCACTGGCCGAGGTGGTCTGCAGACTCTCGGCCAGCTTGGAAAATTTTGGCACCAAGTCCAGCTTCACGCCATCGACCGCGTCGCCTGTTTTCGCAAGCAACGGCTGGATTCCCTTGAGCATGTCCTCCGCAGTTTTGACGAGCGACGGGAGTGATTCCGCAACCGGCCCGATCGCCTCGAACAGTCCATCGAGCCCGCCGCCGGATTGTCCCTGCAATACCGCTCCGTTGGCCAGCTTCGGTCCTTCCGGCGCGCCGGCGGAAAGCGCGATGAATTTCTCGCTGAGCAAGGTTTCGGAGGAGAGCGACGCTTGCACGTCGGCAGGCAGTGGCGGCAGGTCTTTGAGGAGGGTGAGCGTGATGCGCACGGCGTTGCGCTTTTGCTCGGCGGGAGCGGCTTCGCGTTCGGCCGGGGTGAGCAGGCGGATGTTCGTCACGGTGCCCGCGGGCGCGCCGGCGTAGCGGACTTCGGAGTGCAGTTTGATACCCGTCACGTCCGGGTAGTCGATCGCCAGCGTGCGGTCCGACTTGCTGGCGGTGCGGCCGGAGAGCGCGTAGGTGAGCGCGACGAGCAGGCCAACGCTGCACGCGATCACCGAGATGGCGACGAGGTAATCGGAGAAGTTCTTTTTCATACGGAGTAATTGTGCCGACCGACGGTTGGCTGCCCGAGCAGGCGTTCGACGTAATCGCCTTTCGACAAACGCAACGGCACCGGCCCATCGGGCTCGCCGTTGATGAATTGTTTCACCTCGCCGTTCGTGCTCGCGCGGATTTCATCCGGCGTACCGGCGGCGATGATCTTCCCCTGGTTCGGGCCCGTGCCGAGCATGATCATCTTCGACCCGATGCGGAAGGCGCTGGTCATGTCGTGCGTGACGACGACCGCGGTGACGCCGAGTTTGCGGGTCATTTCCTGAGTGAGAATATCGACCACGCTGACCATGATCGGGTCGAGTCCGGCGGTCGGCTCGTCGCTGAAGAGCAACTCGGGATCCAGTGCCAGCGCCCGCGCGAGGCCGACGCGCTTTTTCATGCCGCCGCTGATCTCGGCGGGCTTGAGGTGCTCGAAGCCGGTCAACCCGACCATCTCCAGCTTCATCTTCACCATCAGATCGACGATGCTCGCGTCGAGTTTGCCGTGCTCCACGATGGGCAACGCAACGTTTTCGCCGACGGTCATCGACTGGAGCAGCGCGCCACTTTGAAAGAGCACGCCGAACCGTCGGCGAATGGGCGCGAGTTCCTTTTCGTTCAAGCCGGTGATCTCTTCGCCGAAGAGTTTGATCGAGCCGCTGGTCGGCTTCATCGCGCCGATGATGTGGCGCAGCAGCGTGGATTTTCCGCACCCGGACCCGCCCATGATGATCATGGTATCGCCCTTCATGACTTTGAATGACAGGCCGTTCAGCACTTTGCGTCCGTTGAATTCGCGGACGAGTTCGGTGACTTCGATGACGGGAGTTTCGGGATTCATTTTACCGCAGAGGGCGCTGAGATGCAGAGGGCCGCAAAGGGGAGAAAAAAGAAGCGGGGGGAGAAGACGCGGGGAAGTTCATCCCTCTTCTGCGGCCCTCTGCGTCCTTGGCGTTCTCTGCGGTAAAGTTCGTCGGGTTCATGCGAAGAAGAAAATCGCCGTCAGGATCGCGTTGGCGATGAGCATGATGAGCAGCGACCAGACGACCGAACCCGTCGTCGCCTGCCCGACGCCCTCCGCGCCGCCCTCGACGTTCAGCCCCATGTGACAGGCGATGGTGATGATGAGCCACGCGAAGACGAAGCTTTTGATGATGCCGGTGTAGAGATCCCAAGTGTCGGCGCTGCTCACGGAACGGAGGATGTAGGCCGCGGTGTTGAAATCGAGCACGTAGTGGCAGATCGACCAGCCGCCGACCATACCCACGCAATTGCCGAACACCGTGAGCACCGGAAGCATGACGATCATGGCCAAAAACCGAGGAACGATGAGGAAACGGATCGGGTTGATGGCCATGACATTGAGCGCCTCGATTTCCTCGGAAACCTTCATTGTGCCGAGTTCGGCCGTCACTGCCGAACCGCTCCGGCCGATGACGATCACCGCGATGAGCAGCGGCCCGAGTTCGCGCAGCAGCGACACCGCCACGAGGTCAGGCACGAACGCTGCCGCGCCCATTTTCTGCAACTGCCCCGCGGCCTGCATGGCCAGCGTGAGGCCGATGCTGAACGACGTCAGCGCCGCCATCGGCAGCGCGCGCACGCCGATCAGGACCATCTGGTGAAAGACTTCGCCGATCTTGAAGGGCTGTCCGCGCAGGGGCGCGAGGAGCGTCCAGTAAAGAATCTGGCCGTTCAGCGCGAAGTAATCTTTCACGCGCCGGGCGAAGCAAGCAGCCCGGTCCGGGCTTCCGCGACCGATGGGAAGATCGGCAGGAACTCGGTCAACCGCACGAGATCAAAAATCGTCCGCACGCGGTCGCTGACATGCGCAAGGCCGAACTTTCCTCCGAACGGCTGCGCCAGCCGGACGTATTCCACGAGCGTCGCCAGGCCCGAGGAGTCGACGTAACTGACGCCCTGAAAATCGAGCAGCAACGCGCGACTCTTCTTCTTCGCGTAAACGTGGAGCAACGCGCGCAACTCGGGTGAACACGCCAGATCGATCTCCCCTTCGATGGCGAGAACGTCCAAGCCGTTGTCGTGATGTTCCCGCGTTTGCATGAGGGGCAAACGCTTAACAGCGCCTGTGGAAGGGCGGAAGGGGAAACTTGCGCGCCAGCCGCGCGATTAGTGGCCGAGCATCCAGGGACGGCGGTTCTTTTTCTTGGAGGCACGCGCGGCAGGTTTCCCTTCCTTGGTCAGCGGCTCTTTCTTTTTCCTGTGCGAGCAGCTTCCGCCGGAGCAGCACGAACTTTTCATGCCGATGCGCGGTTCATGCTGGCTGCGCTCATTGCGCGTCGCGGCCATGCGCTGGAGGGGTTGCATGACGGCGAGGTTCGGCGCGGAGATGATCCGCGGCGCGGCGCCGTCGCAGATGCCGCACGTGGCCGCGCGCTCGCGTTCGTCCATGGCGCGGAATTCCGTGAAGACTCCGCAGGTGACGCATTCGTATTCGTAGGAAGGCATGGCGGTAAAGATTCGCCGCGTCCCGGGCCAGGCCGGACTGACAAGCAGTGCCAGTCCGGCTTGGCTGGGGCGTTCGGCAGACGGGAGTGGTTAGACGACCTTCGCCAGATCGACACCGGGAGTGACTCCGATGGTCGGACCAGCCGCGCAGGGTTTGATGTCGAAATTGAAGATTTCCGTCGGCAACCAGAGGGTGGCGCAGGCGTTCGGGATATCGACGATGCCGGAAATGCGACCTTCCACCGGCGCAGTGCCAAGGATCGCGTAGGCCTGCTCGCCGGTGTAGCCGAATTTCTTCATGTACTCGATCGCGTTGAGGCACGCGCGGCGGTAGGCGACATGCGGATCGAGGTAATATTGCTTGCCGGCTTCGTCCACCGAGATGCCTTCGAAAATGAGGTGCTGGCGATAGAGCGGCTCGACCGGACTCGGCTGGAAGATTGGGTTGACGATGCCGTATTTTTCGACGCCGCCCTTGATCAGGCTCACGCGCAGGTCGAGGAAGCCGGCCATTTCGATCGCACCGCAGAAGGTGATTTCACCGTCACCTTGCGAGAAGTGGATGTCGCCCATCGAGAGACCGCCACCCTTCACATAGACCGGGAAATAGACCTTCGATCCGCGGGTCAGATTTTTGATGTCGCAGTTGCCGCCGTGTTCGCGCGGCGGCACGGTGCGAGCGGCTTCCTTCGCCGCTTCCTTGGCAGCCGCTGGCTCCATGCGGCCCATGTGCGCCGTTTCAGGGAAAGGCAGGCAAGCCAGCGCGGGCACGCGATCGGGATCGGTGTCGAAGAGTTCTTTCTCGCGCTTGTTCCAAGTGTCGAGCAATTCCTTGGACGGCAGACAGCCGATCAGGCCGGGATGCATGATGCCGGCGAACTCGACATTCGGGATGTGCCGCGAGGACGTGTAAACGCCGTGGAAATCCCAGATCGCCTTGCGCGCATCGGGATAGTGATCGACGAGAAAACCGCCGCCGTTCGTTTTGGCGAAGATGCCGGTGAACCCCCATTCGGAATCGGCCAGCGTGCCGATGTCGAGGATGTCCACGACGAGCAGATCGCCAGGCTCCGCGCCTTCGACGCCGATCGGACCGCTGAGGTAGTGAACCTTGGTCAGGTTCACATCCTGCACGTCGTTCGCGGTGTCGTTGTTGCCGATCTGGGCGCCGGTCCAGTCAATGCACTCGACGCGGAACTCGTCCCCGGGCTTCACCCACTCGACGATGGGAATATCCGGGTGCCAGCGATTGTGAATGTAATCCTGACTTTCAGGCGTCGCGTTCAGGTCAACTTTGATCAGTGGTTTAGGCATAGTGGTAGTGTGTTGTTAGTGGGTGTGGGCGGAAATTTCGCGTCAAACCGCCAGGAGGCGTTTGACCTTGTCGGCGTCGAGGTTCACGCGATCGGCCTCGTGGATAAACCGGCCGCGATCCATGACCAGCGCGCGGTCGCAGACTTCCATCATGAAGCTGACCACCTGCTCGCTGACGATGATGGTCAGGTCGCGCATCTTGCGGATGTCTTTCAGCGCCTTGGCGATGTCCTTGATGATCGATGGCTGAATCCCTTCCGTCGGCTCATCGAGAATGAGGACCTTGGGATTGGTGATCAGCGCGCGAGCGATGGCGAGTTGCTGCTGCTGGCCGCCGGAGAGGTTGCCGCCCTTGCGTTTCCGCATGTCGAAGAGCACCGGAAAGAGCGCGAAAATTTCATCGAGCGTGGATGGCGGAACGGACCCGGTGGCCCCGGAAACAAGATTCTCGTACACCGAGAGACTGCTGAAGATCATGCGTCCCTGCGGCACAAAGGCCAGTCCGCTGCGCACGCGCTTATGCGAGGAAAGTCCCGACACTTCGACGCCATCGACCTTCACCGAGCCGGACTTTGAGCTGATCATGCCGATCAACGATTTCAACAGCGTGCTTTTGCCCATCCCATTGCGACCCATGATCGCGAGAATCTCAGCCTTCGCCGCACGGAAGGTCGCCGAATGAATGACCACACTTTGGCCGTAACCGGATTGGAGTTCTGTGACTTCGAGCATAGTGAATCGGGTTAGTGACCGAGATATACGTCCTGCACTTTTTCGTTCTTCTGGATGTCGGCCATGCTGCCTTCCGCGAGGATCTTCCCAAGATGCAAGACCGTGACCTTATGGGCGATGCGCTGCACGAATTCCATGTCGTGCTCGATGATCAGGATCGAGCGGTTCTCGCAGATTTTGTTGAGCAACACCGCAGTCTGTTCGCGCTCGGCCGGGCTCATGCCGGCGACCGGCTCGTCGAGCATCAACAGTTCCGGGTCCTGCATGAGCAGCATTCCGATCTCCAGCCACTGCTTCTGGCCGTGACTGAGAAACGCCCCTTCGATTTCCAGGAAGTCTTTGAGGAAGACCATCTCGGCGACCTTCTCGATCCGCTCGATCACGGCCGCGGAACGCCGGAAGGCCAGGCATCCCAAAACGCTCTGTCCCGACGGATAGGAGATCTCCAGGTTTTCGAAGACCGTCAGGTTTTCGTAGATCGATGGCGTTTGAAACTTCCGCCCAATCCCGCTGCGCACGATCTTGTGTTCCTGCATGCCGAGCAGTTCCCGGTCTTTGAATTTGATACTGCCCGCGGTCGCACGCGTCTTGCCGCAGATCAGATCCAGCACGGTCGTTTTGCCCGCGCCATTCGGACCGATGATCACGCGGAGTTCATTGCGATCAACGTAGAGATTGAGGCTATCAACCGCTTTGAACCCATCGAACGAGACGGTGAGGTCCTCGATGGAAAGTAGGATTTCTTTTTTGACGGTCATGGTTTCCCTCCGGTTTCGGCGAGCTCGGCGGGCACCGGCACGGCCACGCTGCCTGTGGCTGGGATTTCCGGTCGTTTCTGCGCCTTCATTTTCTTGAGTCGGTCGCGGGCCGATTCCCATAGACCCGCCAGACCGTTCGGGAAGAGCATCACCACGGCAATAAACAGGCCGCCCATGGCAAAGAGCCAAAGCTGCGGGAACGTTTCGGAAAAGAGGCTCTTGCCGGTATTCACCGCCAGCGTCCCGTAAACCGCGCCGAGCAGGGACATCTTCCCCCCGACGGCGGCGAAGATGACCATCTCAATGGAAGGCACAATCCCAACCAGTGAAGGCGAGATGAAGCCGACTTGCAGGACAAAAAGCGCGCCTCCCAGACCCGCCATGCCGGCGGAGAGGGAGAAGATAAACACCTTAAAGCTGGCCACATCGTAGCCGGAAAAGCGGACGCGATCTTCGCGATCCTTCATCGCCAGGAGCACACGCCCGACCCGTGTGGAAAGGACGAAGCGTGAGAGCAGGATACAACCGATGAGCAGAATCCCGCAGGCGAAGTAGAGAACGTATTGCGCGGACTGCGTGCGAATGTCCCAGCCTAACAACGTGCGCAGATCGGTGATCCCGTTGCGACCGCCCGTCAGGCCTTGGTTGCCGTCGATGCCGAGCGAAAGGATCAATGCCAGGGCTTGGGTGATCACCGCGAAATAGACGCCACCCACGCGGCGTTTGAACATCGCAGCGCCGAGAATGAACGCGAGGATGGACGGCACGAGAACCACCGCCAACAGCGCGAACGGCAGGCTCTTAAACGGCACCCACATCGCCGGCAGTTGCGTGAGTTGATTCCAATCCATGAAATCGGGAATGCCCGGCGTGGATTGAATTGCCGTGTTCTCCACACTCGATGCTTCCAGCTTGAGGAACATCGCCATGCAATAACCGCCGACCCCGAAAAAGATGCCCTGTCCCAGACTCAGCACGCCGGAGTTTCCCCAAAGCAAGACCAGGCCGACGGCGACGAAGGCATAGGTGAGATACTTGCCGACGAGATTCAGTCGAAAGATATCGAGCGTAAGCGGCAGGACCGCGAAAAGCAGGATCGCCAGAAGGATGATCCCGATCATTCCTTGCGTTCCGCCGAAGACGTTTTGATAGAATTTTTTCATGAAGCGGTAAGCAAAGACTAACTGCGCACTTTGCTTGGGAAGAGGCCCTGCGGGCGGAGCATGAGGATCACGACGATGCCCATGAGCGTGACGACCTTGCCCATCGTTCCTTCGAGGAAGAACTCGGAGATCGATTGGCCTTGAGCGATGCCGAAGCTGGAAACGATCGTCCCGACGATGCTGCCCGTTCCGCCGAAGACGACGACGAGGAAGGTATCGACGATGTAACGTGAGCCGCTGTCCGGGCCGGTGGACCCGATGGTCGTAAACGCGGCGCCGGCGACTCCCGCGATGCCACAACCCATGGCAAACGTGAAGCGATCGACGAGCGCGGTATTGATGCCGACGGCGCTGCTCATGGCGCGGTTTTGAACGGTCGCCCGCATGTGCAGGCCGGTGCGTGAGCGGAAGATGAAGAGCGCCACCAATCCGGTCAGGACGAGTGAAAGCGCCATGACGAAGACGCCATTGATCGGGATATCGATCGTCTCGGTGGGCTTGAAGGAACCCATTAACCACTCGGGGAGTGTCGGCGTCACTTCGCGCGCACCAAAGATGGAGCGGAAGGCCTGTTGCATGATGAGGCTCAAGCCCCAGGTCGCGAGCAAGGTGTCGAGCGGACGTTTGTAGAGAAATCGTATCATCCCCCATTCGACAAAGGTCCCGACTATCGCCGCGACCACGAAGGCCACGACGATCGAGATCAGAAAGTAGTAGGGAGCGAGCGCGGGAAACTGATTATGGGTTAACTCGGAGCAGAGATAGACCATGTAAGCTCCGAGAGCCATGAACTCGCCATGCGCGAGGTTCACGACGCCCATTTGACCGAAGATGATGGCCAATCCCAACGCCATGAGAAGCAGCACGCTGAAGAGACTGAGGCCGGCGAATCCTTGCATGACAAAGATCGACTTCATTTCTTCGGCGGTATAGGCGGCAAGTAGAGGCATAAATGAGATGAGCGATTGAATAGCGAGACGGAAGGCTGGCTTCAGGGATCGGACCTGAAACCAAACCACTATGATTGACTGCTTATTGGTAACCCTTCGGGAACGGATCGGGCTCGATGAGCTCGGATTCGTAGAGCACCTTCGCCTGGCCATCGGCGCCCCATTGGCCGATGCGCAGCTTGCTCCAGAGGTGATGGTTGGTGTCGTGGATCTTCACGTAACCTTCCGGCGCTTCCTTGAATTCGATACCCGACGAGGCGACGGCGATCTTGTCCACATCGAAGCTGCCGGCTTTCTCGACGGTCAGCTTCCAGAGCCATGGCCCGAGGTAACCAGCCTGCGTCACGTCACCGATCACGCTCTTCTCGCCATACTTGGCTTTGAAGGCTTTCACGAACGCTTCGTTGTTCGGGTTCTGCAGGCTCTGGAAGTATTTCATCGCAGAGTAGAAGCCGACGAGGTTTTCACCGCCGATACCGAGGACTTCGTCTTCGGTCACCGAGATGGTCAGCAAGGTTTGTTTTGCCGAGGTGATACCCGCTGCTTTGAGCTGTTTGTAGAACGACACGTTCGAGCCACCGACCACGATCGCATAGATCACATCAGGCTTCTTCAGCTTGATCTTGTTGATTAGCGAACCGAACTGGGTGTGACCGAGCGCATAGTATTCCTCGCCGACGACCGTTCCCTTCAACACATTCTCGATGTGTTTGCGAGCGATCTTGTTCGAGGTGCGGGGCCAGATGTAATCGGAGCCGATGAGATAGAAGGTCTTGGCTTTCTTCTCTTTCGCGATCCAGTCGAGGCCGGCGATGATTTGCTGCGTCGCTTCCTGGCCGGTGTAGATAACGTTCTTCGACTGCTCCAGACCCTCGTAGAACGTGGGGTAGTAGAGCATGCCGTTTTCCTTCTCGAAGACGGGCAGCACGGCCTTGCGGGACGCGGAAGTCCAGCAGCCGAAGACCGCCGCGACCTTGTCGTTGACGAGGAGCTTCTTGGCTTTTTCGGCGAACGTCGGCCAGTCGCTGGCACCGTCTTCCTGGATGACTTTGATCTGCCGGCCAAGCACGCCGCCGGCGGCGTTGATTTGGTCGATCGCGAGTTGCTCAGCTTGGATGGAGCCGGTTTCGCTGATCGCCATCGTGCCGGTGGCGGAGTGGAGCTGGCCGACAGTCACGGTGGTGTCGGTCACCGCAAGGCCGGTGGTATTCACCTTGGCAGTCGGGAAATCCGCGGCAAGGAGCGGATGTGCCGCGAGGGCGGTGGCGAGGATGAAGCCGAAGAATTTTCGGCGCGGGCAGGGTGGATGCATGTGGTGTGTTGTCATGTTGGTGGTTGGACTGAAAGGGACGCTCACCCCGCGAGCGCGGCGCGGGGCATCGGCGGAAAGTCGGTCCGGGCTCGCGCCGCCGGGCGCGCGGCTTTGACGGGCGGCGATTCGCGCGGACCGGTGAGCGCGGAGGCCTGGTGGTAAAGGTCTTCGCGAAAAATGCGGCCGACCACATCCGGGCGGAGAGCCCGGCTTTGCTGAGCCGCGGGTTGCAGTCGCACTTCCTGAAAGACGGCACGGCCTTTTGCGCGATCCGGCACGTTCGCGCCAGCGCGGTGGTAGGTGATGAAATCCTCGACGTCCTCCTCCCCGCGACCCATCGCGATCGGTCCGATCAGCGACTTCGCGAGGAGCGGCGCCGGCACGTCGAGATATCGCGAATGCGAAAGTATGCGCGCCAGTTCCGCGCGATTGGCGGGAAGTTCACAGTAGATGCTCGCTTCGATCAGCGCGGCGACGATGGCGAGGTGCTCGTCGGCGAAGCGCTCTGCGAAGTCCTCCAACACGAGCAAAACTTTTTCCGGCTGGCCGGGATTGATTTCGTGGCTCGTCGCAACGATCCAGCCGGCTCCGGCTTCGACGACGATCGAGTTCCAAGGCTCGGCGACGCAATACCCATCGAGATAGCCATCGAGCAATCCGCGGTGAATGACGGGCGATGGAATGATCGGGATGCGCACATCGCGGTCGGGATCGATCCCGCCGGCGCGTAGCCAACTGCGCAGGTTGTAGTTCTGCGTCGAGAACTCCAGAACCGCACCGAAGCTATAGGTCCGCACCCCGCGGTCTGCATGGATCACTTCCCGGAGCGTGACCGCATCGCGCACCCCGCGATCCCACAGTTCCCGCGAAAGCGTGATCGCGCTGCCGTTCAAGCTCAGCACAAAGGCCGTGAGGCAGGGCCGCGGCACGATGCCGAGTCCGCAGCGGATGACAAACGCCATGCTGGCGGGCGCATGCACGGCGTGCAGTTCATCATGCAACAGCTTCTCGCGGATGGTCGCCCAGCCGACTTCCTTGCTCAGCGCGATGTTCACGCCGTGCTTTTTAAAGAGGCCCAGTTCTTTCGCGGCGATCAGCACCGCGCAATCAATCATCGGCACAAATCCGATGGTGAAAGTGTCGCGGTGTCCGCTGCTGCCGGAGCGGATTTTTGGCTGGCTGGATCGACGGTCAATTGGCACGCGGCGCACCGTTAGCATCGGCGATGCCATCCCTCCGGAGATGCCCGGAAAATCTGTCTATGAAATCCGCTTGCGCGAGGTGTGAAAGAACCTCATAGACGGGCGTGCCGCGTCCGGGGTTGTCCTTTTCAGACATTCCCCCAGCACCGGTCGTGCACTTTCTGCATGACCACCATCGACAGCCAGTATCTGCGCGTCTTTTGCGCGCTCTCACGCCATCTGAACATGAGCCGTGCGGCTCAGGAGCTTGAGCTCACGCCCTCCGGCATCAGCCATTGCCTGAAGGCATTGGAAACCGACCTGGGATGCCGTCTCTTCGAGCGCACTTCGCGGCGAGTCTCGCTCACCCCTGCGGGTCTGGAGTTTCGCGCGGAAGCCGAAGCGATTCTGGAACATATGAGTGCCGCCCGCTCGAAGCTGCGCTCGTGGATCGATTGGCGCCGCGGCGGTTTGCGGATCGCCGCCAGCACCACCGCCTGCCAATACATCCTGCCGTTGGCGCTCCGGGAATTCCGCGAAAGTTTCCCCGATTTTTCGATCCAGATTCACCCCTGCACGGAGCAGCAAGCCGTCGAGTTAATCCTCGAGGACGACGCCTATCTCGCGCTCATCGTCGAGCCCGTGCCAACGACCGGCGTGCTTTTCATTCGGCTCGCCGACGACGAGTTGCATTTCTTCGTGCATCCCATTCATCCGTGGACGAAACGGGGCGCGGAGCGCGATATCGCCAAGCAAAACCTCATTCTGCCGGAACGGAACAGCGAGACGCATTCGCTGATCGAAGCTCACTTCCAGCGCGAAGGCGTGCGCATCAAACCATTCATTGAAATCGGCAACGAGGAGGCCATCAAACAGTTCGTCCGCCTCGATCTGGGGATCGGACTTCTGCCCCGCTGGATCGCCTCCGCGGAGATACGCCAGGGGCTGCTGACCTGCCTGCCGCTGGGCCGGCGCCATCTCCGCCGGCAATGGGGAATCCTGCACGGCAGCAGCCACGAACTGACCTTTCCCGAGAGCATTTTCGTGAACCTCTGTCGTAATGTGGCGACCGGTTTGATGAACTCCGAAGCGCTCGGAGATTCGTGACGAGGATCGGACTTCGGTTCGGGCTTTTGTGTATTTGAAGGCCCAAATCGGCCTCCAAAATTCACCTCCAGTCGCACGAATTTTTTCTCTCCCGAGCTTCCCGCTACGCGTCAACTTCGCGGCGATGCTGCGAGAGTTGTTTCTTTTTAGTCGGCGCTGCGTTTTTTTGCGCCGAACCGCTCGCGAAAAAGCCGCAAATTCAGACCGCGCTGAGCACCGGCTCGACCCACTTGCCGTGGTCTCGGATCAAGTCCTTCAGCCGGTCCACGGCTTCGGCTTCGGGAATGTTGAATTTTACCGCCTGCTTGCCGACGTAGAGATTCACTTTGCCCGGCGCACCGCCGACGTAACCGAAATCCGCATCGGCCATTTCACCGGGCCCATTGACGATGCAGCCCATGATGGCAATTTTTACGCCTTTCAGATGCGCGGTCGCGGCTTTGATTTTCGCGGTCGTCGTCTGGAGATTGAAGAGCGTGCGACCGCAACTCGGACAGGCGACATAGTCGGTCTTGAAGATCCGCGCACCCGACGCTTGGAGGATGTTGTAGGCGAGCCGCAAGGATTGACCGGGCGCTTCTTCACCCTGGACGACGACCGCGTCGCCGATGCCGTCGCAGAGCAGTGAGCCGATGCGTTTCGCCGCGGTGATCAGCGTCTTCTGGAAATCGGTGCGCGCGTCTGTGACCGGAACCAGCGTGTCCTTGAGCAGGATCGGGTGGCGTTCGGGCAGGCGCGCGGCGAGCAGGCGGAAGGCGGCGATGATCGGGAGATCGAGCCCGTCGGCGACGGTCACGAAACGTGTGGTGGAATGCTGGAGTGCAGCAATGGCGGCATCGTCGCGCGGATCAATGGCGAGCACGCCGCTCTGCTCGACCACGGCTTCCGGACGGTAGTCGCCGAGCTTGTCGAGTTTGTGCGCGAGCGCGCTCCACTTCGCTTCGGAGGTGAAGACGCGAATCGTTTCTTCGCCGCCGAGCGCCACCCCGCTGATGAGGAGCCGCTCCGAGGCGCGCCGGCGGTAGGAAAACGGATCGTAGCTCAGGGGAGCCGCGTCGAGGTTGGACGACTCGCCGACCTTCTCCGCGATGGAAGTGACGAGCGCCTGCGCGACGGGGATTTCGTGGACGCTGTCCTCGGTGAGCGAGACACGGATGGTGTCGCCGATGCCGTCGTTGAGCAGCGAGCCGATGCCGATCGCGCTTTTGATGCGGCCGTCTTCGCCATCGCCGGCTTCGGTGACACCGAGGTGGATCGGGTAATTCCAGTCCGGGCCTTCCTGCGCGAGGCGCGCGACGAGCAGGCGATAGGCCTCGATCATGACCTTCGGATTGCTCGATTTCATCGAGAAGATGAAATCGTGATAGCCGAGGTCGCGAGCGATGTTGGCGAATTCCAGCGCGCTCTCGACCATGCCGAGCGGCGTGTCGCCGAAGCGGTTCATGATCCGGTCGCTGAGCGAGCCGTGATTGGTGCCGATCCGCATGGCGCGACCGTGCTCTTTCATGAAAAGCACCAGCGGCGTGAACCGTTCGCGGATGCGCTCCAGTTCGGCGGCGTATTGTGCGTCGGTGTATTCGACGATCTTGAATTTCTTCGAGTCGGCGTAGTTGCCGGGATTGATCCGGACTTTCTCGACCCACTTCGCCGCTTCCATCGCGGCTTCGGGTTTGAAGTGGATGTCGGCGACGATCGGCACTTCGCAGCCCTGCGCCCGCAGACCGGCGACGATGTGCTGCAGATTCGCCGCGTCCTTCACCGTCGGCGCGGTGATGCGCACGATCTCACAGCCGACCGCGGCGAGTTCGAGCGTTTGCTGGATGGACGCCGCCGTGTCCATCGTGTCGCAGGTGATCATCGACTGGACGCGCACCGGGTTCGCGCCGCCGATGCCGACATTTCCCGCGCGCACCTCGCGGCTGACGCGGCGCTGATAGGTGTATGGCGAAACGCAGTAATTCATGCCTCAAGCGCGCGGGGCGCGGTCCCTGTCCACCTCGATAAAAAGCACCGCTGGCCGGGGAATCCACGCCTCGCGCTCTCTCGCGGGCTGGTTGTCGCCGACGGAGTGGGTGTAGCTCAAGACGACCCAATCCTGATCCAGCCGGACGAGATAACCGGTGAGCGTGACCTGCTGGCCGTCCGCACTGGCGGGTGAAGCATTGATCGGCCCGGTGGCATTCTCGTGCAGTTGATCGCGACGAAATTGGACGGTGACAACCCGCCCCAAACCCGGGCTGGCGGGCCGGCGCAAAATCTCCGCAAGAGCGAAGAGCACGGCCGAACCGAGCAACGATTTCAGCGGAAGGCCCATGACAGAACTACGGCTTGGCCGCCGGAGCCGATTGCTCAAACCTGACCTCCGGCGACCGGCCGCCGCCGACAAACGGCAGATCCTGCACGTCGAAGAAGGCGATGAAGACCATGAAGCCGATGATCGTCAGCGCGCATGCGGTCTGGACGAATTCGAGGACGCGCACGTTGACCGGCTTGCGGCGGATCGATTCGATGACCGCGAGCGTGATGTGGCCGCCGTCGAGCACGGGGATGGGCAGCAGGTTGAGCAGCGCGAGGTTGACGTTCAGCACGACGCTGAACCAGAGCGCCATGCGGATGCCTTCGGGACCGGAGAGGATGGTGTAATAAGCGTTCATCATCATCACCGGGCCGCCCATGTGCTGCACGCTGACGCTGGATTTGCGCGAAAGGACGGCGTCGAGGGTGTTGACGATGCTCATCACGCCAGCGTGGATCTGTTCCATCGGGCCGGGATGGACGACGCGATATTTGCCCATCGGCTGGAAACGCAGGCCGTCATTGTCGTCGAGCACAGCGCCCATTAGCGGCCTCTTCGCCGGATCGGGCGTTACCGCTGGGATTTGGGGGGTGACCGTTAGCGTCAGGTTCTCCGCGCCGCGCTGAATCTGCACGGCGATGGGCTGGGCACCGCGCTGGCCGACGTAGTCGATCACGGACGCCGCCACGGGCACCTTTTTGTCGTCCATCGCGAGGATGATGTCGTCGGCCTTGAGGCCCGCCTGCTCAGCGGGACTCCCTTTGGTCACCGAACTCACCTTCACGCCGGTCGGATCAAACGGGAGTTTTGCTTCCGCTCCGTCGGCGCGCTGCACGGTCAGCGTCAGCGGCGCTTCGGGTTGCTTCGAGGCGTATTCGTAGATGTCGCCGGGACCGATGAGTTTCTGGTCGTTGACCGCGGTGATGACATCCCCCGCCTGCAAGCCAGCGCGGCCAGCGGGCGTGTTCGGCGTGACCTCGGCGACCACGGCCGAAATCGCCGGACCGACCCCGATCATCCGCAGCCCTTTGCGGTTCCACCAATTCGTTTTCTCCGGCACCCGCGGCTTTGGATAAAGCTTTTCGATTTTCGCCGCGCCGTCCACCCGGCGCTCGACCAGCAATTCCACGGTATCGCCTTCGCTGCGGATGATCCGCCAGGTCACGCTGTCCGAACCCATGCCGCCGAACCGCGTCACCTCGTGACCGTCCACTTGCAAAATTTTGTCGCCTTCCTGCACGCCCGCCTCGTCCGCCGGAGAACCTTTCTCGACGTAGCCGATGATCTGCGTGGTCTCCGTCTCGCGCTCAGGTTTGCCGGCCTGCCAGACGATGAGCGCAAAGACAAACGCGAGCAGGAAGCTGAAGAGCGGGCCGGCGAAGGCGACGATGATTTTGTCGAGCGCGCTGATCGGCGGGAGTTGCTCGCGCGGCGTCTCGACCTTGCCTTCCATGACTTCCATCGGCGCGAGCTGCGGCAGGGCGACGAAGCCGCCCGCGGGGATGCAGCCGAGGCTGTATTCCACGCCGTTGATCGTTTTTTTCCACAGCGGTTTACCAAACCAGATGCCGAACTTTTCGATGACCAATCCGCGCCAGCGCGCGGCGAGGAAGTGCCCGAGTTCGTGGACGATGATCATCAGGTTAAAGATGACGAGGACCCCGAGGATGATCAGGACGGGCTTTAGAATGGCGAGGAGCATAGAGGGAAATAAACCACAGTGGGCATCAGGGACACGGAGGTTGAACTGGCGTTCATTCTCAGCATTCCCGGTACCCGCTGTGGTCAGGTAAGAAGCTCGGTCGCGCGGGTGCGCGCCCAAGCATCGGCGGCCAAGATAGCATCCAAGTCCGCGCCTGCAATGGAACGGTGGGCGGACATGACGGCTTCGACGGTGTGCCAGATCGTGGGGAAACTGCACTCCCTGCGAAGAAAGGTCGCGACGGCGATTTCGTTGGCGGCGTTGAGCACGGCGGGGAGCGTGCCGCCGGTTTCGCCGGCGGTGCGGGCGAGGTTTAGGGCGGGGAAATCCGCGCAGCGCGGCGCTTCGAACTCGAGTTTGGCGAGGGCCGCGAAGTCGATTGGCGGCAGGCTGTTCGGCACGCGCTCCGGCCAGGTGACGGCATACTGGATCGGGAAACACATGTCGGTCACCGAAAGCTGCGCGAGGACCGAGCTGTCGATGAATTCGACCATCGAATGCACGATCGATTGCGGATGCACGATGACTTCGACCCGCGCCATCTCGACGTCGAAGAGCCAGCGCGCCTCGATCATCTCGAGGCCTTTATTAAAGAGCGTCGCGGAGTCGATGGTGATTTTCGCTCCCATGTTCCAGGTCGGATGCTGGAGCGCCTGCTCGGGCGTGACCCCGGCGAGGCTGGCCGCCGGCCATTTGCGAAAGGGTCCGCCGCTCGCGGT
This sequence comes from Chthoniobacterales bacterium, assembly GCA_038325425.1. Taxonomy (GTDB): domain Bacteria; phylum Verrucomicrobiota; class Verrucomicrobiia; order Chthoniobacterales; family Chthoniobacteraceae; genus Chthoniobacter. Next base: position 11,375 of record JBBQIZ010000035.1, on the reverse strand, counting down.
CAGGATGAGCCGGCGCACTTCGGCGGAATCGCGGCCTTCGAGGCACTGGAAGATGGCGTTGTGCTCGCTATCGACGGGCAGCACTTTCACGCCTTTGCGCCGCGCGGCGGTCATGACCGCTTCGCCAGCCATGACGAGAATCTCCTTCGACGCCACGGCGATATCCTTGCCGGCTTCGATCGCGGCCAGCGCGGGACGCAGACCGCCGGTGCCGACGATGGCGATGAGCACGAGATCGGCTTCGGGCAGCGTGGCCAGTTCGACGAGGCGTTCGACGCCGTCCGGTCCGGAAGACATGGCCAGCCTGGCCTGCGGAAATTCCCGCCCGGCCGCGCGCAGTTTGTCCTCATTGGAGTGCGCGGACAGGCCGACGATTTCCATCCGTTCCGGGATGTCGCGCGCGACCTTCTGGGCGCTTTCGCCGATCGAACCGGTTGCTCCGAGGATAACGACGCGGCGTTTTCTCATGGAGTGAGGGCAGGATTTAACCGCAGAGATGCAGAGAACGCAGAGGGCCGCAGAGGATAATCGGGGAATCCCGCATTCTCTGCGGCCCTTTGCGCTCTCTGCGCTCTCTGCGCCTCTGCGGTAAAGCCCCGGGCAGATTTCATGAAACGCCGACGACGAAGCGCAGATAGAAAAACAGGAGCGGAGCGGTGAAGAGGATGGAGTCGATCAGATCCAGCGCGCCGCCGATGCCCGGCAGAAAGTTGCCCGAGTCTTTCACCTCGCAACTGCGCTTGATGATCGACTCGCCGAGATCGCCGATGATCGCCGCGAAGCCGAGGATCAGCCCGAGCGCCGCGGCGTGCGTCTGGTTCAAATACGACAACTGCTGCGGAATCAGCGCGACCAGGCCACACGCGCCGCCGACGGAAAAGGCCAGCGCCCCAAAAAAGCCTTCCCACGTTTTCTTCGGCGAGATGTGCGGGACGAGCGGATGTTTCCCGATCAGCGAGCCGGTCAGATACGCACCCATGTCGCTGAACTTCGTCACCAGAATGAGGAAGAGCACATACATGTGGCCGGTCACGCCGCCGTCCACGTTGCGCGGCACGACATAGACGATCTTCGTCACAAAACCGAAGAGCCAGATCACGTAAAACAACCCAAAGAGTGTGTAGGCCATCGTCTCCAGCGGCGAGATGTCGCGCGTTTTCTGGAACATCTGGCGCGCAAAAACGATGAGCAGAAAGAAGAGCAGCGTGGCGACCTCGAAGTCGTAAGCCTTCGCCGGGCCGACGGTCGAAAACCAATAAAAGCTGCCGATGCTGAAGATCAGTCCGCAGGCCATGCCGATGTAGCGGAAATTCGGCAGCCGCTTGTGATCGAGCATCCCGTAGTATTCCCAGAGGCCGAGCATGGCCAGGGTGCCGATGAGGAAAAAGAAACCGATCTCGTAACCGGAGAGGATAATCCAGAGCGCGACCGTCCACAGCGCCAGCGTCGAGCCGAAGCGGCGGAGGAAGACGAGGCTTTTGTCGGTCATTCGGGCGGGGAGAATCGGCGGCGGCGCGGGCGATGGCAAGCTTGGGCGGCTCAATAAATCGCGCCGGCGCGCGGCGGTGGATTCCTTATTCCACTGGGGCGGTCGCTTCGTCCGGCGGCGGCGGCGGCAGGACGCTGGCCCGCAGCGGCGCATCGATGCGGGAGAATGTTTCTTCCAATTGCTGGATGCGTTCGAGCAGGGGCTCGTGGCGATGGCGTTCCGCGGCGTGGACCGAGAGGCGGCCCTCGATCGGCCGGGCGAGGGTGGCGTAAAAGTCCCGACCGGCCCCGCGGAGTGGTGCCTCGATGGCGGTGAGCAACGCCGCGCGATTAGTCGTGAAGTGCGCGCCGAATGTCGCCACCACTTGCTCGCGGAGCAGCACGGCGAGCAGCCACACGAAGACGAGTGTGCCGGCGGCCAGCGCCACCGCGCCCGCGACAAGGCCCAGCACCGGCAGCGCACCGAGCGCCACCGCCACCGCACCCAGCGCTCCGAAAACCGGCAGCCGGAGCATCCGCGAAGCGCGAGTCGTCGCCGCGGGCAACATTTGCTCGAGTTCGAGCGGCGTCTCCGCACGCGCCACCGCTTCCGCAATTTTCGCGCGCGGGAAAGGCGGCGGATCGCCGGGCACTTCCTCCCCAAAGCTTTCCCGGCAATCCTGACGGTGCCCGGTCTCGGCCTCGCGCAGGTCGCCTTCGACACCGTCGAGCGCGCCCGCGAGTTGCACCTCAAAGGATTGTCGCGTCTGCGTCTCCATGTCTCGCGCAAAACCCACCCGCCACGCGCCACGATCGCGCACCAACTCGAGGAGCGGCAAATGCGCCCGCAGCAGCGTCTCGCCCCGGAGGCGCAAGCCATCGAAATCCTGCGCCAGCGTCCACATCGCGCCGGCGATTTGCCGCTCCGTTTGCTCCTCCCTTTCGCTCACCTTGTCGCGCAACCCGCGCAACCGCTCCTCCGCCCAATGCCAGGACTCCTCGGCGGCGCGCGGGCGCGCGGCGATGTCGCGCAAGGCCTCCTCGGCGAGCCGATTCAGATCGTCGAGGCGGGTCCGGCGCAGGGTGGAAAAAATCACTTCGCTCTCCAGCCAGCGAATCAACTTCTCCCGTCCCGCGCTGTCCTGCGCCGAAGCGGGAAAGATCGGACAAGCCTGACCGAGGTTCTTGAGCATCGCCTGCCGCAGGCGCTTGACCGCTTGCGTGGCTTCCGCAGGCGGCACCCGGTCGCTCTGCCAGGCGACGAAGATCGTGCGCTTGAGCGCTTCCCGCCCCAGCCGGCTGAGGAACTTCCACGCTTCCTCCGGAACCACGCCCGCCGCAGCGACGAAGAAAATCGCGTCCGCCTGCGCGACCTGCGGCGTGAGATCGGTCTCCGCCGCGCCACGCAGCAGCTCGCATCCCGGCGTATCGACCACGGTGAAGTCCCGCAGAAAGCTGTGCGGACGCTGGACGACGACGACCTCCGTCGAGATCGGCGTCTCACGCTCTTCCTCCCCGTATTGAAAAATCGCAATCCGGCTGACCGAATCGGGCGTGCGCACCACGCAGAATTCCCGCTCGAAGAGCGCATTCAGAAAAGTCGATTTGCCGCTCCCGGATGGGCCGAGGGCGAGGAAGAAAAACGACTCGCGCAAGCCATTCTGCGCCGTGCGGAGCGCGGCCTGCACGGACTCGCTCGCACCCGCCTCGGTCGCCAGACGCAGCAGGGAAAAAAGGGCAGTACCGACTTGCGCGCGGAGTTGGAAATACGGGTCGCCGATCATACCCGCAGACTCCCCGCGCTAAGGCTTGGCCGTGGGAGCGGGCGCCGTCGTAGGTGGTTTGGCGCCGCTCACCGCTTCCGCGCGCGGAATGGGCGCGTCCGCTTTCGCCGCCGGGGTCGCGGCGGGCGTGGCCTTCGGCTTCGGCGCCACGGGGCGATCCATGGCGATGAGTTCCGAGACGGTGACGAATTTGAACCCCTTGGCGAGCAGCCCGTCGATCGTCTCGGGCATCGCGTCGATCGTACTCTTGTGAATGTCGTGCGTGAGAATGATCGAGCCGTTCACGGTCTTGGAAAGGATCTGCGACTTCACATGGTCGGCGCTGCGGACTTTCCAATCGAGCGGATCGACATCCCAGAGGATGCATTTGTAACCCCACACATCATGCGCCCAAGCCCGTTGCCGCGCGGTAAAGGCGCCATACGGCGGACGCATCGTTTTCGGGGTCACGCCCGTCGTCTGGATGATGGCGTCGTGCGTCTTCTGGAGTTCCTCACGCACGCCGCTCTCGGACATCGAGGTAAGCTGCGGGTGCGACCACGAGTGGCTCGCCAATTCATGCCCCTCGGCGGCGATCCGCTTCATGATGTCGGGATATTCCACGACGTTGCGGCCGACGACGAAGAACGTGCCCTTGACCTTGCGCTGCTTGAGCATGTCGAGCAGGCGCGGGGTGTTCGTGGCGTGCGGGCCGTCGTCGAAGGTCAGCGCGATGTAGGGGCCGTCGACGTTGCACTGCGAATACGTGACCTTGGGCCCGGCTTTCGGCGCGGGTGCCGCGGCATCGGCGGGCAAAGCATAGCCGGACGCGGGCGGCGCCGCGGGCGCAGGGGTCGCCGGCACAGGCGCGGCGCTGGCGACGGCAGTCAGGCAGGCGAAAACTACGGACGGGAGGCGGTGCATGGGAGATTCGTGTAGCGGGGAATTTTACCGGACGAAAGGACGTTTAACCGAATGGCCGGGTCCGCGTCAGACTTCATCGCGCGGCAAAGCGTTCGAGAATGACGCCGAGTTTCTTTACCGTCTCCGCCGGCCAGATTTTCCGGTCGGTGACGAGCGCGCTGTCGAGCGCGCGGTGCTCCGGGTAGCCGGGCTCCGCGGGGATCTGCGGGATGACGCGCGCAAGGAGGCGTTTGGCCGCGTCGGCATTGGCGTGCAAATGCGCGATCACCGCGTCGGCCGTCACCGGCTCCTCCTCGATTTTCCAGCAATCGTAATCCGTGATCATCGCCATCGTCGCCACGGCGATCTCGGCCTCGCGGGCCAGTCGGATTTCGCCGAGGTTGGTCATGCCGATGACATCGAAGCCCAGCTTGCGATGCGTCTCCGACTCCGCGCGGGTGGAAAAGGCGGGACCGTCCATGTTCACGTAGGTGCCGCCATTGTGGACCGGCAGCGCCAGCTCGCGCGCGGCATTGGCGAGGAGCTGGCGCAGCGGTCCGCAGGTCGGCTCGGCAAAGCTGACATGCGCCGCGATGCCATTGCCGAAAAAGGTGTGCGCCGCGCCCTGGCTCGTGCGGTCGAAGAATTGCGACGGCAGCACGATGTGCCGCGGTTCGTACTGCTCCTGCAGCGAGCCGACCGCCGTCACGCAGAGCAGCCAGCGCACGCCCAGCGCCCGCAGCGCGTAGATGTTCGCGCGATGATTTAACTCGTGCGGCAGGAGGCGATGCCCGCGCCCGTGCCGCGGCAAAAAATAGACCTGCCGTCCCGCGAGCTGTCCGCCGAAGATCACGTCCGACGGCGGGCCGAAGGGCGTCTCGACCGCATGCTCGGTGAGGTCGGTCAGCCCGTCCATCTGGTAAAGGCCGCTGCCGCCGATGATGCCGATCGCTGGTAAGGTCATGCCGCGAGAGATAGCGGGCGGGTCGCCTTTTTGAAAACGGCAAACTGCGGACCCCGGCGCCTACTCAATCGGGCTCTTCAACGCCTCGACGAACTGCTTGTGGGCGGGCGAACGGGCGCGGTTGCGTTTTGTCACCACGCCCAGCGGGCGCGACATCCGCGGCCCCTCGATCTCCACCTCCGCCAGCACCCCGCTCTCCACCTCGGCCCGCACCGTATTCGCCGGGACGATCGACACTCCGCTCTCGATCTCCACCGCCCGTTTCACCGTCTCGATATTGTCGAACTCCATCGCATGCTCGATCTGCACCGAATGCTCGCGCAGATGCCGGTCGATCACCTTCCGCGTCGGCAGATCGGGTTCGAAAGCGATGAATTTTTCCCCGTTCAATTCCTCCAGGCGGATCCGCTCGCGCCCGGCCAGCGGATGATTCGGATGACAGATCACGACCAACCGGTCCTCGCTGAATACCTCGATGAGCAGCCCGTTGCGCTTTACCGGATAAGCGACGAGCCCGAGATCGACATCGCCGGCCAGCACCTGCGTATAAACCTGATGCGAGCGGCGGTATTCGACGTGCATTTCCACCTCCGGAAATTTCTCCCGAAACGCCTTCAAATACGGCGGCAGTTCGTGCAGCCCGATGCTGTAGATCGACGCGATGCGCAGCTCGCCCGCCACCACGTCGCGCAACTCGTGCAACCGCCGGTCCAGATTGTTGTAAACCTCCAGAATTTCCCGGCTCGCATTGAGGAACGCCGTGCCCTCCGCGGTGAGCGCAAAATTGCGCCGCCCGCGCTCGACCAGCGTGACTTGAAACTTGGTTTCCAGCGCACGAATTTGCTGGCTGACCGCACTCTGCGTGATCGAGTTGACCACCGCCGCCTTGGAAAAGCTGCCGGTTTCCGCGAGATCACAAAAGACCTTAAAAGTGTCGATATACATAAAAACGATGACTACTGACGCAATAAGACGCCCTAATCCTCATGTCAACCGCCCCTATTTTCTTTAATGAGCACACTCGCTGATCGTCTGGCCGCCATCCACACCTCCATCGCGGGCGCCGCCGCGCGGGCGCATCGCTCCCCGGCGGAAATCGAGCTGGTCGCGGTCTCCAAAACGCACCCGCCCGAATCGATCACCGAAGCGCTCGAAGCCGGTCAACTGCTCTTCGGCGAAAGCCGGGTCCAGGAGGCGCGCGCGAAAATCCCGTTGCTGCCCGGCCGCGCCCGCTGGCATTTCATCGGCCATCTGCAGCGCAACAAGATCCGCCACGCCCTCGCCCTCGGCTTCGAGCTGCTGCACGGCATCGACTCGCTCGACATCGCCCGCGACCTGAACCGCATCGCCACCGAAACGGGCGCCTTTCCCAAGCTCCTGCTCGAAGTCAACGTCGGCGGCGAATCGAGCAAGTTCGGTTTTTCCCCGGCCCAACTCCGCGCGCAAATCGAGGAACTGCTGGCCTTGGAACGACTGCAAATCGAAGGACTCATGACCATCGCCCCGCTGACTCCGCAAGCGGAGGATTCGCGTCCGCATTTTGTCCGGCTGCGCGAGCTGCGCGACGCCTTGGAGACCGAGTTCCGCGTGCCCCTGCCCCGGCTCTCGATGGGCATGAGTGGCGACTACTCCATCGCGATCGAGGAAGGCGCCACGCTCGTCCGCGTCGGCAGCGCCATCTTCGGCACGCGCAGCGGAAAAGCGTGGAAGCCCGAATCGCCGACCGGCTTCGACGACTGATCGGCGGCGTTCAGGTGCCTTCCGGCGTTGGGGTTGATCGAGCCTAAGGATGGTGACGGTGGCTCTCTTTGCGGCCTGAATCAGGCAGGCACCGAACGGTGGCCGCTATCTAGTCAGCCGTGCGGCGAAAATTTAATCACAATCCCCCGGGCACCGTTTTCGTGAGCCGGCCGGGGGATTGCGCCGAGGCCGTTCCGTGACGACTTATACCATATTTCGCAAATAAACTGATAGTGAGCACCGGGCCGCCGTCATTTCCTCTGCGGTCCTTTGCGTGCTCCGCGCCTCTGCGGTAGAGGCTAGGCTGAGTTTTACCGCAGAGGCGCAAAGAACGCAGAGGGCCGCAGAGTGTCCGATTGATTATGTGAGATGGTATTGCTGAGGGGCTGCCCCCGTAACGCGTGATTTCTCGTGTCGTTAAGAAATCGGTGAGCGCCACCCGAAAGATCACGCCCCGCGGCAAAAACACTTGCCGCTCATCCTCCCCCGGCACCACGCTCCCGCGTGCTCGATCTGGATCAATTGCCCGACAAACTCCGCTCCATCCGCCGGGAGATTCGCGCCCAGTATCTGGAGGAAGACGGCGCCCGTCCGTGGATCATCGGCTTCTCCGGCGGCAAGGACTCCACGCTCCTCACCCATCTCGTCGTCGAGACACTGCTCTCCATCGCGCCCGACCAGCGCACGCGGCCCGTGCATCTCGTCTGCAACGACACCCTCGTCGAGTCGCCCGTCTTTCACGGCTTCGTCGGGAAAATCCTCGCCAATATCGAGGAAAACATCGGCGCGCTCAATGTCCCCGTGGATGTCGTCCGCACCCATCCGCTGCCGGAGGAATCCTTTTGGGTGAATCTGCTCGGCCGCGGCTACCCGGCGCCGAATCGCAGCTTCCGCTGGTGTACGGACCGGATGAAAATCCGCCCCACCTCGCGCTTCATCCGCGAGCAGGTCAGCCAGGGCGGCGGCGCCGTTTTGCTCCTCGGCGTGCGCCGCGACGAATCCGCCCAGCGCTCCGGCAGCATCACCCGCAATTCGGCCAACGCCCTCGGACGCCTCACCCCGCACTCCGACCACCAAGGCGTCTGGATTTTCTCCCCCATCCAGGAACTCACCACGCAGGAAGTCTGGCTCACCCTCATCAGCGTCCGTCCGCCGTGGGGCGGCACCTATGACGACGTGCGGACACTCTACAAAAACGCGCTCGGCGGCGAGTGCCCCTTCGTGGTCAGCAACGACGACGCGCCCTCCTGCGGCAGCAATTCCGCGCGCTTCGGCTGCTGGACCTGCACAGTCGTGGAAAAGGATAACTCCCTCGAATCGCTCATCACCATGGGCCACGAGGAACTCATCCCCCTGGCCGACTTCCGCAAGCGCCTCAAGACCGTCTCCGAAACCCCCGACTACCGCAGCAAAACCCGCCGCAACGGCCAGCCCGGCCTCGGCCCGCTGACCTACGAAGCCCGCCGGATACTGCTGGAGGAGCTGCTGGCCATCCGGGAAGAGACGGCGATGCCACTCATCTCCGATCATGAAGTGCGATTGATTCGCGAGCAATGGGCGCGCGATCGGACAACGGAGATCGTGCGGAGCATTCCGCGGTTCGTCCTCGCGGAAGTCTAAACCATGAGCGCGACGGAGTTTTCCAAGAAGTGGCTTGGAAAAATGACGCGCCTTAATCCCGCGGCGGGCCGAGGGGATTGCCGCGGCAAAGCCCCGCACAAGCCTCTGCTCCTGCTGTGCCTGCTGGATATGGCGGAAACCGGCGAGTTTCCGTCGCGTGCCTTCGCCCGCACGCCCGGCCTCGTCCTGCGCTTCCGCAGCTACGGCTCGCTCGTCGTGGATCGCTGGCCCACTCGGCTCGATCTCCGGCTGCCATTCTTCTACCTCGGCACGCAGGAATTTTGGGAAGCGCTCGACGCCGAGATGCGCCCCGCCGGTTCGCCGGAGACTTGCACCGTCTGCGAGATGCACCCCGAGTTATTCGACCTCCTCGCCGATTCCGGCTTCCGGCTGAAAGCGCGGGTCGTGTTGGTCACGAAATACTTCGACCCGACCGAGCAAATCGCCTTGCTGGAAAGTCTCGGCATTCAAGGCGGCAACCCCGGATCGCCTTCCAGCGGGCGCATCATGGAAGAGGCCGAAGAAGCCGCGAAACGCAAAGGCCGCAGCGCCCGGTTCGCCGTCCGCGTGTGCTCCGAGTACCGCTACACTTGCGCGCTCACTGGCTACCGCTGCGTCACCGGCGACGGCGCGACCATCGTCGATGCCGCCCACATCGAAGGCTGGTCCGCGACGCAGAACGACGAACCCACCAACGGCCTCGCGCTCTCCAAGAACGCGCACTGGATGTTCGACGCCGGACTATGGTCCGCCGACGAAAACCTGCGCGTCGTCGTCAACGCCCGCGCCTACACCGAACACGGCCCCGAAGCCTTCCGACTCGGCTGTTTCGCCGGGCGACACCTGCAATTCGATCCCGCCGCAAAGTTACGCCCGTCAGGCGAGCTTCTGCGGAAGCATCGAATTCGAACCTTCATAGCCGTATAACTGCCGCGCTAGGCGACAAACAAAGCGCCATTCGCTCACGTTCCTTCTTTCTAAATAAAATATATGCCGCTTGCGAAGTTATTCCCCCATCCAGAATCCGGGCAACTCATCGCGCAGATTCAAAAGCGGTTTGCTGCTTCAACGCTGCAAGGGCCGCAACGGCTCACCTATTCGCCGAGTGATTACGAAAAGGATGTCCGGGAACTGCTCACGCGTCATTTCCCATACGGCGTGCTTTCGGGTCTGCGGCTTTTCAATGTGCAGAACCGGCTGGAACGTGACTTTGGCTTCGAGATGGACAACATCATTCATCTCCGGCACGGAGGATCGGACTTCATTGTTGTTATCGAGGCCAAGAAGCAGGAGATCAAAGTCGAGGACGGCAAGTGGTTGGGAAACTACGGCGGAGGCAAAAAATGCGCCAAGGCGCAGGTGGATTGGCACATCAAGACTCTGTGGGAATACCTGGAACCCATCCGCCGCGACATCGATCTGAAGTTCATCGCCATCGTTGCATCGGTCAGTGATCGAACTCCTACGGTAACCGCTACCGGCCACAAGAATTCAGAAGTCCACCTGTGCTCGATCAGCGCGCTGCCTGACTTGCTCGCGAAGCGCTTCCTCCTTGCGCCATCCGGAGGGCAGACGCCAGCCGAGGTCTTTCGCGTTTCGCAATCCAGCTTTCTCGACCTGCTTCGCCTGAGTTTACCCGTTCCAGAACTGGGGCACCCGGAAATCGCCAGTGCCATCCGTTATGTCGAGCGGTGCCGTCGCACGCTGGATGAAAACTTATTTCAGGATTTTGCTCCAACCTCCGAGCGCTGGGTAATCAACGGGAGCGCGGGTATGGGGAAGAGCGTTTTGCTCGCCTACACAGCGGCCGTGCTTTCAAGCGGATACGAGCTGAGCATGGCCTTGGGCGAGCTTGGCGTTTACAAAGCGGACAAAACTTTTGAGAAGATCGGCTACCAGCCCGATGCCAAACGCGGCAGCGTTTGCATCATGGCCATGTCAGCCAAGCAGTTGGAGAACATTCAGGGGTGGTTCGAGCTGTTCATCGATAAGTTCCGAAGGGTCGATCAAGCGGGCGCGGTGCGGTTTCATCCGCCGAAGTTCGAACTCTGCCGCGACGCCGCAACGGTTAAAACGGCCGTGCGGGAATGCAGTGCTCTGGTCGTGGACGAAGCTCACGACATCCAGCCTTTCGCCGCCAAAGAGATCGCTGCCGCACACGCCGAGAAAAAGTTCTATCTCGTCGTCGCCTGTGACCGTCACCAAAGGCTCCGCTTTGCCGGCTCGGACGCACGGATCATCGAAGGAGTAAACTTCCGCGACAAGAGTAAGCGCTTGAGGCAAATCTACCGGTGTCCTGCGCCGGTCTATATTGCTTCCCTCGCGCTGATGTTTCGCTGGTTCGCGGAAATCGGGCCGAAGGTATTGCCCAGTGCCACGGACCTACGGGACCAGTTTGGCTTCGTTGCGATAGAGAAAGTGGATCAGGGGTACGAACTTATGATCCGGAGCGATGCGCACCCGGCGAACTCTTGGTGCCACACAGTCGCGGAGTTTCCGAATGCGCGGGCGGCCTTCGCCGCGCTGCAACGTGAGCGTGTGGCGCGGCGCGAGGTGCTGTGGGTGCGGTTCTGCGAGGAGGATCCAGACTTCGACTACGAAGCGCTTTCCAGCAACGTCACCTACCACAACTGCCGTATTCAGGATGCACACAAGATCAGTGACAAATATGTAAAGGGGCAGGATTACCCCGTGGTCGTAATCGAAGGGTTTCCCAGCTTCATGGACCGTTACGCCGCAGCCGATGGGGACAGCTCGCACGAGGACAAGATGTGGGCGTTTCGGCGGGAGCTGTATCTCTGCGCGAGCCGCGCCACATGCTTTCTCTATTTCATCTGCAACGTCGCAGAAACGGTGGGCGAGAACGCTGAATTGCGCCGGATCAAGGAGGAGATTTCTCGGCTCCTACTGCACCGAGA
>JBBQIZ010000034.1:0-29600 GCA_038325425.1 Chthoniobacterales bacterium | reverse complement strand
AATCGCAGCTTCGGCGGCGCGCAGGTGTCGCGGACTTTCTACGCCCGCGGGCAGACCGGGCAGCAGCTCCTGCTCGGCGCCTACTCCGCGCTCAGCCGGCAGATCGCCGCGAAGACCGTCGAGATGTTTCCGCGGACCGAAATGCTCGACCTCGTGCTCGTCGATGGCCACGCCAAGGGCATCGTCGTGCGCGACATGGTGACGGGTGAGATCAAATCCTATGCGGCCGACTGCGTGCTGCTTTGCACCGGCGGTTACGGCAACGTTTTTTACCTCTCGACCAACGCCAAGGGTTGCAACGTCACCGCCTCCTGGCGCGCCTACAAGCGCGGCGCGACCTTCGCCAACCCGTGCTACACGCAGATCCATCCGACGTGCATCCCGGTCGCCGGCGAATACCAATCGAAGCTCACGCTGATGAGCGAGTCGCTGCGCAACGACGGGCGGGTCTGGGTGCCGAAGAAAAAAGGAGACAACCGCAAGCCGCACGAAATCCCCGAAGGAGAGCGCGACTACTATCTCGAACGCAAATATCCGAGCTTCGGCAACCTCGCGCCACGCGACATTTCATCGCGCTCGGCCAAGGAAGCGTGCGACGACGGGCGCGGCGTCGGACCGGGGGGACTCGGCGTGTATCTCGACTTCGCGGATTCGATCAAGCGGCTCGGAGAATCCACGATCCGCGAGCGTTACGGGAACCTCTTCGACATCTACCACCAGATCACCGCGGAGAACGCCTACCAGCAGCCGATGCGGATTTATCCGGCGGTCCATTACACGATGGGCGGACTCTGGGTGGACTACAATTTGATGTCGAACACGCCCGGTCTCTTCGTCCTCGGCGAAGCGAACTTTTCCGACCACGGCGCCAACCGCCTCGGCGCCAGCGCGCTCATGCAGGGTCTGGCGGACGGTTATTTCGTGCTCCCCTACACGATCGGCAATTATCTCGCGCCGGAGATCGGCAAACGTCCGACGACCGAGCGCGAGGAATTCAAGAAAACCGAAGCCGAAGTGCGCGCCCGCACCGCGCGGCTGCTCGGCATCAACGGCAAACGGAGCGTCGATCATTTCCACCGCGAACTCGGCCGGATCATCTGGGACTACTGCGGCATGTCGCGCAGCGCGAAGAGCCTCGACCGCGCGCTCAAACAGATCCCGCCGCTGCGCGAGGAATTCTGGAAGAACGTCAACATTCCCGGCACCGGCGAAGCGCTGAACGTGGAGTTGGAGAAAGCGGGGCGCGTCGCGGACTTCCTGGAGTTCGGCGAACTGCTCTGCCTCGATGCGCTGAAGCGGGAAGAATCCTGCGGCGGTCATTTCCGCGAGGAGCATCAATATCCCGACGGCGAAGCGAAACGCGACGACGCCAACTTCCAGCACGTCGCCGCGTGGGAATACACCGGCGAAGGCAGCGCCCCGATCCGCAACGTCGAGCCGCTCGTCTTCGAGGAAGTGCATCCGAGCGTGCGCAGCTACAAGTAACTTTTCCGATGAACCTCAAACTCAAAGTCTGGCGACAAAAGAACGCGAAGAGCGGCGGCAAACTGGTCGATATCGAAGCGCGCAACATCCCCGAGGATTGCTCCTTCCTCGAGATGCTGGACATCGTGAACGAAGACCTGCTCGGCAAAGGCGAGGAACCGATCGCTTTCGATCACGACTGCCGCGAAGGCATCTGCGGTTCCTGTTCGCTGTCGATCAATGGCGTCCCGCACGGCCCGAGCGAAACGACGACCTGCCAGCTTTACATGCGGAACTTTAAGGACGGCGAGACGATCCACGTCGAGCCGTTCCGCGCCCGCGCCTTCCCCGTGGTGCGCGATCTCATCGTCGATCGCAGCGCCTTCGATCGCATCCAGCAGGCGGGCGGATTCATCACCGCGCGGGCCGGCTCGGCGCCCGACGGCAATGCGATCCCAGTGCCCAAGGTGCAAGCCGACGTGGCGATGGAAGCGGCGGCGTGTATCGGCTGCGGCGCGTGTGCGGCGGCCTGTCCGAACGCCAGCGCGATGCTCTTCGTCGGGGCGAAAGTCTCGCACCTCGCGCTGCTTCCGCAGGGTCAGGCCGAGCGCACCAGCCGGGCGTTGAAAATGGTGCGGACGATGGACGAGGAAGGTTTCGGCAACTGCTCGAACTACCTCGAATGCGAAGCGGTCTGCCCCGCGGAAATTCCGATCTCGGTCATCTCCCGTCTGAACCGCGAATACACGTTTGCCTCGGTCAAAGACAGCGTGACGTGAGGAGCGGCGGCATCGGGCCGCCCATCCACCGCGTTAGTTGCCGGCCACTTCCGAACCGGGAGTCACCTCGTGCCAGCGCCGGAGGATGTCCTCGCTGCGGGCCGCGACCATGATGAAGTCCGCATCCCGGGCGCGAACCTGCACGACGATTTGCTTCTGCCGTTCGAGGTTCAGGAACATGACGCTCTCCCGCATCGGGCTGCCCGCGACTTCGTAGGTGATGACGAAGCGGTGACTCTGCCAGTCGTTGATCGGCATGGCATTGGGTTGTTCAAGTTCGATGACGGCCTTTTCCGCTCCGGGCAGGATCAAGCCGAGCGCTGCTTTGCGGTAACGTCCGAGGTTGAATTCATCGAAGGGCACCTCGGCCTGAAGCGGAGAAGCGCGCAGCCGCATCACCGCGCGCGGAAACTTCAGAAAGTTGAAGATCGCCGAGCCCTCGTATTCCCGCAGTTCGGTTTCCGCATCGATCGTCACGGCAAACTTTTTGTCGCCAGCGGCAAAGTAAGGTCGGCGAACCGGCACCCCGTCGGTGTGGGTGATGATATAGCGCGGGGTGAGATCAATCGCGAGGGTTGTCCCGGCGAGCGCGAACGAGGTCAGAGCGGCGGTGAAAATTCGGGTCATGGCAGGCTTAGAATTTCACCCAGGAACCGCGGGTGATCGCGACCGCCTCTAGGCTTCCGGGAGGCGGGTTGTTGGTAAAGTTGGTGTCGAAGTTCCAGCGCCGCGCGGGCGGCACGTAGATATTGCCGGTATCCCACTTGCCCGTGAAAACCTTGCTCCTGAACAGTTCGACCATGGAGCCGTGGTAAGTGGAGGTCTTGTTGGACCAGTCCTCCATGAAGCGCGGATAATTGTTGGCTCCGCCGGAGTAGCCATATTGAGCCTTGCCAAAATGCGGATCGCCCACACCGGGCGTGTATCCCGAGGGCATGACCCCTGCCAGAATCGCCATGTTGTAAGTGGTGTTGCTGGCCACCCGATTGGCGACCGTCTTGGAGGCATTTGTGTCGTTCCAAGAGTTGGAAAGGAGCATCACGGCGTCGGCCATGACGGCCGCCGCTTTGCGGGTGTAGCCGGCAACTGTCGGGCTGGAAGTATTGGTAGGATTCCCGGTCGAGTTGGCCGGGACGGAGGTCGGACTGGTGGTCGTGCCGGTATTGAAATCACCCTGCACGTAGACCGGATTCTGGCTGACGATGGTCAACCCGTTCGTGGGAAGAACACCACCCTTCTGCAGGCGGACGGTTTTGGGCTCAGGGTCCGAGCCAGTCTGGGTGGTGACATCATGGACGTAGAGGACGCCATTAAAACCGGCCGCGGCATTCAGGACTGGAGTGATGACGCTGACGTCGATGTTGGACACGTCCACGTTCTTCCCTTCGCGCTGGTCGTAGATCGTGGTCTTCCCGGTGAAGGCCGCCCTGATCGCGTTGCTCTGGGTCGTCGTCAGCGAGGTGCCGTTGGCGGTGGCGACGGTCGCCGTGGTCCCGCTGATCCGCACGATGACACCGGCTTGATTGAAAAGGCGGCGCTTGGCGATTTCCGGAGGATCGGTGATGCCGGTCCCGGTCACCGGCGGCTCGATCAATTCCCGGAAGGAATCGTTGTTCGGATTGGAGTCGGTGGCGTCGAGGAGATCACTCGCGTTCTTGCCCAAGGGTTCGTAGCGCGACACCTGATGCACCTGTTCATCCGCACCCCCGTTGGGATAGGTCGGCGGATGCATGTTCCCGCCGTAGCCGCTCCAAGTGGTCGCTTGCGGAGGCGCGGTATTGTTCGCGGAGTTGCTCAGGCCGCCGTTGCCGGAATAGAAATCGCCGACATGCGAGACGAAGCTCTGAAAGGTCAGCGTGTTCGCCGCGCCGGTGCTCAAATAGAGGTTCGCATTGGAATGCACGAGGCCAGAGACGGTCATCGCCGCCGGCCGGTACATTTCCAGATCGTGCTCGTAAAAAAACATCGCCTGGAAGAGCGGGACTTCGACGTATTGAAAGCGGCGTTTGACCCCGGCGGTGAGCGGCGGGCCGGTGGGCGAAATCTGGTTCATGCGGACACTGGCGACGTAGTTGAACGAACGCCCACGCCAGCCCGGGTAATCAACCAGGTTCACGGCCACCGAGGTCGGAACGGCCGCAGCATCGGTCAACGGAACGCCGAGCGCGTTGGTCGCCTGAATCTTCAGCGGTCCGTAGTTGGCGGCCGGCGCATACTGAAATCCGGGGAAGGTCGGGGCGACCAAGCCGGAGGACGTCTCGGTCGTGGAGATCGCCCGGTCGAGATTTTGGATGCGCTGCTTCCAGACGCCGAACCCATATTCGATCGCACCTTCCGCCGCGAGGCGCGCCTGCACGAGGTCTCGGCTGCGATCGGTCAGACGCGCCGTCGAACCGGTGGATTTGTAAGCGACACCGATGGAAGCGGACACCATCAGGATGGCCAGCAAAGCGACTACCAGGGTGCCGCCCGCGCAGTGATTTTGTGTTTTCATGATTTGCGGGTGAAGTGCGGGAAGGTCGATCAGTTTTTGGGCCGCTGGCGGGAGGGGATCATGCTTTGCACGCGCATATAGTTGGAAAAGCCGCTCGCCTCCTTGTTCTGCAGGGCGTTCTCAAACCCGCTGGCGCGCACCCGGAAATCGATGTTCAGCAGCCTGTCCAAGCCCGCGGTGGTGATCGAGAAGGGCTTCATTTCCGAACCCGTATTGCCTCCGTGCCGCGAGATGACGCTGTACTTCGTCGCATCGCTGAGCGTCGGGATCGGTTCAAAGGTTGGGTAGCGCCGCAACTGATACCGGTTGCCGCTGGGCATCATGATCAAGGCCTCCCGCCGGACCAGTCGCGCGGTCTTGGCCAGGGATGCTTCCCAAAAAATAGCCGTGCCCAGCGAAGTGGCGAGCGTGACGGTGATCGTCTGCAAACCGGCGACGATCGGCCCCGCGTTCACCGCGGAGATCCGCGGGCGCATCGTGGAGTCGGGGTTGTCGATCAACAGGATATCCCCCACCTTCGGGACCGGCGGCGAAGCATAGACGTTGGTCGAGCGCTGGAGAACCACCGAGGTGGCGTTCGCCGCCAGACCGTTCCCGCCCGGATGCGTCACCACGTAGGGTTCACCCAGCAAGCGGTCGTAATAGACCCCCGCCGCGGGCGACGTCGTCGCCGCGCCGCTGGTGTTGATCAGCACCGGGACATTGACCGAGCTCTGCACGCGATCAGAAATCTGATCGAGGCTGCCGCGCACTTCATTGTTCGTGAAGTTCGTGGAGACGTTCTTGGCCAGCAGGATCGTGCCGGTGCGCAGGTAGCTGTAGGCCAGCGCGGAGACCACGATGCCGAGGGACATCGCGGTCAAAAGTTCGGCGAGGGTGAAGGCGCGCTGCGCAAAACGGGATTTCATTTTCAATCGTCGATCGCGCGCAGCGTCGTCAGGGAATAAGTGTAGGCGCGCCCGCGATAGTTGTAGTTCAGCCGAAAGGTGATCCGGCGGATGTCCGCGGCGTCGGCGTTCGCGAACGTGGTGACGATGCGGGTGAGCGTGCCCGTGGCCAGGTTCACCCCGGAACTCCCCCGCTGGGCGACGGTCACGACATTGGCCGTGCCGCCATCATCGTCGTAAACCTGGCCCGCAGCGGGCGTGAGCGACAGAATGGCGGGAATCGCGTCCTTCTGGCAGGTGACTGAAAGGGCGGTGTCGATATTCCGCTGCACCACGGCGCGGGCATTCGTGATGATGCGATTGCTCGCCGCGTTGCGGTTGAGCTGATCGAGCGTCTTGACCGAGCCGACCGCGACGACGCCGATGAGCATGGCGGCGATCATCACTTCGACGAGGGCGAAGCCAGCCAGGCGGGTTCTATGGTTCATCGGAGACTCATTTTGAGCCTTTGATAAGCACAATATATTCCAATCGATGCCGATCCTCACGATTCCTCCGATGAGGTGTTAACGACGCGCTAATCTGAAAAAGCAGCGTGTTTCTACCGCCATCGTGTCGAACAGAGGGCGTGGCGAGTGGTTTTAGGGACTCGATTTCAGTCCAACGCAGGCCCTTCCGGTGGCAGATAAACTGCTTTAAATCCAGCCATGAGTGCCAACTTCACGATTATGCGGCGCCGCCTTGGAAGGCGGCGCGCGGGCTTTACTTTGGTCGAGGTGGTGATCGCGGGGGGCTTGCTCGCGGTGCTGGTGGCCGGCTCGTTGATCGCCCTCACCCAGATCAACCGCTGGGCGACCAGTGCCCGCCTCCGCACCCTGGCCCTCGCAGTCGCCCAACAGCAGATCGATTCCATCCAGACCACGCCCTGGCAGTCGGTCGGAACCCGCGCGGCGATCCTTTCCCCCGGCACCACGACGCAGAACAACGTCCCGCTGAATAACGATCCTTTCAATTCCGCGATCGGCCTCAGTTCGGCTTTCACCGGTCTCGACACCCAGACCAACGGCACGCGCACCACGCAGATCGCGGACGTGACGGCGCGCACGCTGCGGGCGGTCGTGACGGTCACGTTCACTTATCGTAATCGACCGCACGCGGTCCGGCTGACCACGCTTCGGGCGGTGGACAGTATCTGATTCTCACCTCTGCAACCCATGAAACGTCCGCTCTGCCACGCCTTTACGGTCATGGAACTGATCGTCGCCATGGGAGTCTTCGCCGCGATCAGCCTGGCGTTGCTCTCCTTCAGCCAGACAGCCGTGAGAATGATCTCACGCAATTTTGCGACAAATCACAGCCATGAGGCCGTGCGTATCTCAAAATTGAAGTTGCTCGATGACCTGCACGACGCGGCCTCGCCTTTCCGGCTCTTCACTTTCAACGGCACGACCTACGCCGATGACACCCCGACGGCGACCGCCAACCAGGAGCCGCTCTCGCAGAAGTTCGTCAGCACCCGCGCCAACGGCGTCCGCTTCCGGCAGTTTGCCGGCGGGCCTTACAAGCTGTCCGCCAATACCACCGCGGCCTCGACGAGCCTGACCTTCAATTTCAGCGTCACCGGCGCGGCGCCGTTCTACGTTCCGCAGGTGGGCGACAAAGTGGTCATGCCGCTGGTCGCCCGCGAATACGCGATCTCCGCCGTGACCACGACGCCGAGCCCCGGCAGCCCGAACGGGACGGTGACGATCAATGATCCGACGGGGATCGGTTTTACGATCAACACGACGACCGCCGGCAATACGACGACCGGTTATTTCTATCGGGAGATCGCCTACAGCGTTTTCGAAGGCACGCTGCGTCGCCACGCCAACTTTACGGGAACGAACAGGAGCCAGTTCACGGTGGTGCGGAACAAGATCACGTCGCCGCGGCCTTTTGCGCTGCTCTTCCCGACGGCCAGCGCGTCGGTGGACAACCTCGCCCTCCGCGTCTCGCTCGAGGCGCACGATCCGGACTACACGAACCGCCGCTTCGTGAACGGCACCGTCACGCTGCAAACGATCATCCCACCCCTCGGGATCCCAACCCCGGTCGCTGCGACCGATTCCTACTAACCACCGAAACACATGAACAAACACTCCGTCGCCGGCAGTGGATTGCTGGCGGTCCTATTCACCATCACCATCGTGGCCATGTTGGTCGGGGCGGTCTTCTCGTTGACCAATACCCAGGTCGCCGTCACCCGCCACACCGCCAACCGCGCAACCGCCGTCTCCTACGGCGACGGCGTCATGGAAAGCCTCTTCGATCAATGGCGCAACGCGATGGTCACCGTGACGAACGCGACCGACCGGGCCAGCGGCCTGTCCAACACAGCGCTCGCCTCCACGCTCGTCGCGCCTTCCGCCACCACCCTGCCGCCGCCCACGGGCGTGAGCCTGGCCGATTGGAGCGTCACCGCCTGCACGCCGCTGCTGGCACCGACGACCGATGTCGGCGGGCGGCCGTTGCCGGAAAACGGGACCAGCTCCAGCCTGCGCGTCCGCATCCACTATTTGGCCACGGTGAACGTGAATTTCTCCACGCCGGGCGGCCAGCGAACGGTCACCCTCCAGCGCACGTTCGTCCGAGCGGGGCGCAACCTGTTCGACAATTTTTACTTCGGCACCCAGCCCACGATCGAATTTCATCCCGGCGCCCCGATGTATGTCAGCGGCACGGCCTACGTCGGCGGCGATCTTTATACCGGGAAAAACTTCCTCCATTTCACCAAGGATGTGACCTTCACCGGCACGCACCGGAATGTGTTTCACTCGCTGGATCCGCGCACGGAAACGCCGGACATCGGCAACGGCGGACTCGGCGACAACTGGGACCTCAATAATCCGCCGCGGTACGGCGCGCAGCAGAAGCTTTTCGACACCCCGCTCGTCGCGCTCGACAGCCGCTATCTCGATCATCCGAACAGCAACAACAGCGATTCCGACGGCAACAACAACAACGACGGCTACCGCGAGATCATTGAGGAACAAAACCCGGTGACTGCGGCCAATCCGGATCCGCTCCAACTCGATTCCGGGACGAGCGAACGGCTCTCCAACAATGCGGACTACCGCATCTACGTGAACGCCAGCAACGTGGTTTCCATTTTCAAAGGTGCCAGCACGACCGCACTCTCGGGTTCGTCTGCGGAATACACCGCGATCCGGAACGCCCTGACCCCCAACCGCGCGCTCTACGATCGGCGCGAAGGCGACAACGTGCGCGTGGTGTCGGTCGATGTCGGCGCGGTGCGAACAGCCTATAACGGCTCGACCATTACCGACAACGTCGGCGGAGGAGACGGCCTGCTCTTCTACGTGCAGGACACCAGCGTCGGCACCAGCGTCTCGACGAGCATCGTCAACTCCTCCACCAGCGCGAGCAGCGCGGTGACGAGCACCCGCCGGCGCGGCGTCCGCCTGCAAAACGGCGCTTCGCTCCCCGGTGCGGGCAGCACCGGCCTCGCCAAAGGCTTCAGCGTGGTCACGCCCAATACCATTTACATCCAAGGCGACTACAACACCGGCACCACCGGCACCAGTCGCCCGCCCTCGAATACCGCCACTTCCTACACCCCGCCGATGGACAATCCCAATCCCTACGTGGCCGGCTACAGCCGCGTGCCGTCCGCCGTGGTCGGCGATGCCGTGAACATCCTCTCGAACTCGTGGAACGACGCCAATTCCACCCTCGCCAAAAGCAGTCGCGCCGCGACCCACACCACGGTCAACACCGCCATCGTCGCCGGCAATGTCCCCTCCGGCAGTTCCGGTTCGTACAGCGGCGGCATCGAAAACTTCACCCGCTTCCACGAAAACTGGAGCGGCGATTATCTGACTATTTACGGGGCGCTCGCTTCGCTCTTCGACAGCGCGCAAGCGACCGGTCCGTGGGCCAGCGCCGACTACAACCCGCCGAACCGGCGCTGGTATTACGACAGCCTTCTTCAGGACAGCAATCCGCCCGGATTCCGCGTCGCCCGCTCCTACGAACGCGGCCGCTGGGTCCAGCGCTAAGCCATGAAACTTTCCCGCGCCTCCCTCCTCCTCGCGTTGCTGCCGCTTCCGGCGCCCGCCCTCGACCTCACTCCCACGCCCAGTTTTCGCGAGCTGGAGGGGATGAAGATTCCGATCATCCTCTTCCAGGATGCGGACAAAAAAGTCGCCTTTCAACCGCCCGCCAACTGGAGGGTGACCGGCGACGAAACCAGCCTCAGCCTCTACCCGGCCGAGCCGGTGGACGCACTTTTCCAGCTTCGGCTTCGCCCCCGCAAACCGGTGGAGCCTGGGGCCGTCGAGGACGTCGAAAAATGGTGCCGCTCGCAACTGCCGCCAGATGCCTTGGAGCCGGTCCTGGAACGCGAGGCGGCGAGTCCCTTCCTTCTCGATTCACGACCCAGCCGCGAGTTCACCTACTCCTACGCCGCCTTGGGCCGCCGTTTCACCACCGCGGTCGCGATCGTGGATTGGGACGAAAGCAAACGCCTCGTCGTCATCGTGACCTCGCGCACCGCCGATTTTCCCGGCACGCACGAGGTGGCGATGCGCAGCATGTTTTCCTGGAATCCTCAGCCGTAACGCGACCCGTTCGCCAGCGAGCCGCGGCGCAGGCTTACAAAGCCGCCGCGATCGCTTCGCCCATCTCGCGCGTCCCGACTCGGCGGGTGCCTTCGCTCCAGATGTCGCCGGTGCGCAGCCCGTCGTCGATCACCCGCCGCACGGCGGCCTCGATGGCGTCCGCCGCGGCGTGTTCGCTGAACGAATAACGGAGCATCATGGCCGCCGAAAGGATCTGCGCGATCGGGTTGGCAATCCCCTTTCCCGCGATGTCCGGCGCCGTCCCGCCGCTCGGCTCGAACAGGCCAAACCGGCCCGTCGCCGTTTCCTTCACTCCGAGGCTGGCGCTGGGCAGCATGCCGAGGGAACCGGTGATCATCGCCATCTCGTCGCTCAGGATGTCGCCGAACAGATTCTCCGCGAGGATCACGTCAAAGCCTCGCGGGTTTTTGATCAACTGCATCGCGGCATTATCGACGTAGAGATGATTGAGCGTCACCTCGGGATATTCCTTCGCCACTTCCGTCACCGTCTGCCGCCAGAGCACGCCGTTCTCGAGCACATTCGCTTTGTCGATGGAAGTGAGCCGTTTGCCGCGACCCTGCGCCGCCTGGAAAGCGACATGGGCGATCCGGACGATCTCGCTTTTTTTGTAAATCATCGTGTCCACCGCGACCGTCTCGCCGTTCTCCTCGTGCCGGCCTTTCGGCTGGCCGAAATACAGCCCGCCCGTTAACTCCCGCACGCAGAGCACATCGAATCCGCCCGCAATCAACTCCTCCTTGACCGGCGACGCGTGGGTCAGCTTCGGGAAACACACCGCCGGCCGCAGGTTGGCGAAGAGCGCGAAGTGCTTGCGCAGCGGCAGCAGGGCGGCGCGCTCCGGTTGCTCGTTCGGCGGCAGGGATTCCCACTTCGGTCCACCGACCGACCCAAAAAGGATCGCGCCCGCCGCGCCGCAAATCCGCAGCGTCTCCTCCGGCAGTGCCCGGCCATCCACATCGATCGCGATGCCGCCGACACGGGCCTCGGTGAGTTCGAGTTGGAAGCCAAATTTCGTCTCAGCGACCGCGAGCACGCGCCGCGCTTCAGCCATGACTTCGGGCCCGATGCCATCGCCCGGGAGAACAGCGATTTTGTAGGATTTCATAGGGCGGCAGAGACTAGGGAGCGCCGCGCTTTTGCCAATGGCAAAGCGGCCCGGCGCGGGAAGCAAACGCCCGAGGCGCGGAGCTTCATCGAAGAGGCGGAGGCCAACCTCGAGCCGGGCTTCCAACTCGCGCTGCGGGTCCACCGTGGTTCGCCTCCGCGGGCCACCGCCCTCGCGCTCTACTCCCAGCGGTCCACAATCGCCCGCAGATCCTCGACCAACGTCTCGACTTTCTTTAAGTCACGACGACGCCCCTTCGCCGGCTTCACCTCCAGCGAACGCAGCAGCATGAGAATATCGCGCAGATCGGACACCCGGCTGCCGGGCAATTTCCGTTTCGACGCCGCATCGGCCACCACCGCGGCGTGCAGTTGGGTGATCTCCGCCTCGATCTGCGCTGCGTAGGTGCCGACCAGATCGCGAAAGGTCTGGCGGAGAAATGCCAGTTCCTCCGCGGCAGTGTGGAGCGGCAGGGCGGAGGCGGGTCGGGCTTTGGGTTCTTCTTTCACAGAGGGCCGCAGAACGCTCGGCGGGTCAGGCGCATCCCGTCAAGACAGGGATTGTGAACTTTTCCGCCGTTTAGCGCAGGCACCGCTTCACCGCCTGCCGCGTATGCTGATCCCGAACGTGCTTTTGATAGGCCGCGCGAAGGATCTGCGCCACCGTCTTGCGGCGCGCCGGACGCACCGCGCCCGCTCGGAGCTGGCCGCCGAATTCTTGGTCCCAAGCGTGAACTTTCATGCCTTCCATGAGAGCAGGAACCGTGAAAGCATCTGAAGGCGTTTGTGTTACGAAAATGTAAACTCTTGAACAGGAGGCACTAGAAATTTTGCTTTCCCCTCTCCGACCAGCATTCTACTCGACGTATGAAACGTTTTCGCACCGGCTGGATCTCCGATATTCATCTCGGCACCCGCGGAAGCAAGGCCGAAGCCCTGCTCCAGTTTCTGCGCGAGCACGAATTTGAAAAGCTCTACGTCGTCGGTGATTTCATCGACGTCTGGGCGCTCCGCCGCGGCATCTACTGGCCGCAGTCCCACAACGACGTCATCCAGAAAATTCTCCGGGCCGGCCGCAAAGGCACCCGCGTGATCTACATCCCCGGCAATCACGACGAGTTCGTGGCCGGCTTTTTCGGCCACTTCGGCGCCGTGGAAATCATGGCCCGCGACATCCACACGACCGCTGACGGCCGCCGCCTGCTGATCATCCACGGCCACGAACTCGACACCGTCGTGCAAAATATCAAGTGGCTGGCCTTCGTCGGCGACATTGGCTACCAGCTGCTGCTGCAGCTCAATCGGCCGGTCAACAGCATCCGCCAGCGGCTCGGCCTCGGTTATTGGTCGCTCAGCGCTTACGTGAAAAAGAGCGTGAAAAACGCGGTCAGCTTTATCGGCGCCTTCGAGCAGGCCATCGTCCAATACGCCCGGCGCGACAACGTCGAGGGCGTGGTCTGCGGCCACATCCACACCCCGGTCATCCGGACCATCGAAAACACCGCGTATTATAACAGCGGCGATTGGGTCGAGAGCCTGTCCGCTCTGACCGAGGATTTCGACGGCAAGATCGAGTTGGTGACGAACTTTGTCGGCGACTTCGCGGCCCACCCGCCCGAGTTCGAGGAAAGCGACTTACCGGCGCTGGCCGACAACCGCCCGATCCCCGCGCACTCGCTGCACTGAGCGCGTTTACGAGACCGCGCCGGGGACCGCCGCCACCAGTCCGATATCCCGCTCTTGTTTGGCCCGCGGAGGCCGCGGTTTCGGGGGAAGGCGCACCTTCGACAGCGGGCGCTCGATCAGCAAATACGTAACCGTCGCCACCGGAATGAGGATCGCCACGGTGACGAGTAATTGCGTCAGCGATGACAGCCGCAGGTCTTCCACATAGCGAAGCACCCCGCGATGCCAGAGATACGCGCTGTAGCTGATGATCCCGAGGTAGCAAAGCGGCCCCCAGGAGAGCAGCCGCCGCACAAAGCCCGTCCCGTGCAAATGGGCGACTAAAAAGATCGACCAGACCACCCCGCAGAACCGCTCGTCATTTTTAAAGCCCTCCACATTCTTCGGGCTCCGCATCACGATCTCATAAACCGACGGCACGCGCAGCAGCATGGCCAGCAGACAGATCACCGCCACGCCTTCCAACCAAGGCCGGGCTCGCGGAGGCAACGGATAACGGCAGAACAACCAGTAAATCGCCCCGGCGACCGACCCGAGGAGGAAGGGCTGGATCGTCCGGGAAAGCAGGATGTCCTTGTCCAGCGACCAGGCCGCCTCAAGAGGAAACAGCCCCCACTCGAGCACCGCCCACAGCGCCAGGCCCGTCCCGATCGCCGCCACCCACGCCTTCCGGGAGAGAAACGCCAGCGCGAGGGCGAGGAAGGGCAGCGCAAAGTAAAATTTGAACTCTACCGGAATCGTCCAGAAGTGCGACTGCCCATCCCGCAGGAGCAAATGGTCGCGCGCCTCCGGCCAGGTGAAGTAATCGGTCACGGCAAAGAACACGAGGACCACCGCGTAGAGCGGGAAGATGCGCAGGAAGCGCCGCAGAAAATAGTTCGCCCACGTCCGCCCATCCCGCAGTTCCTCCGTGGTGCGGTTCAGAAAGGGATAGGTGAGCAGGAACGCGCTCAGGACGAAGAAAAGATACACGCCGTATTTCCCCATCCGGTTCATGTCCGCGCCCGCGAACAACCGCATCCCTTCATCACCCGCGTGGTCGAGCAGCACCATCACCACGGCCAGCCCACGCGCCCCATCCAGCGAGGGCAGCCCCCCTTCCTGGCGGGGACGAGCCGCGGTAAACAACCCCGCGAGACGGGACCAAACTTGGGAATAATTCATGAAGATCGAGCACCTCGCCGGCCGAAGGCCCGGTCACGCGGCGGCCTTGGGACGGGCCGCCGCAAAGGAGCAGGAAAAGAGTGCACAACCGGCTCGGAATCAAGGGAAAGCTCCTGCCGATCTCACCGCAGCAGTGTCGCGGACGCTTCGACTCATATCCCCACCGCCTCGACGAAGGCCGCCAACGCCGGCTTCCCCCGCCCGTCGTCCTCATGGACGCCAAAAAATGCGGGTGCCCGCGGCGCGCCCTTTCCCGACCCCGGCAGCGCGAGTCCGATCACCACAGCCGCGAGCCCCACCCTGGAAACAAATTGCCCATCTCCTCAGCGCGGCAGGTCGCAGCGGTCGAGACGCACGACTTCATCGAGCCCGGAGCACACCCCGCGAATCTCCACGACCTGGCCTTTCTGCAAACGGGCGTTCGTTTCGCCGTCCTTGGTCGAAATGACGAAGGTGACGGCACCGAACGGCCCTTTATCCTCCCGGAAGCGGAAGTCCGCCGCGGAAAGCCCGCAATACACCCAGCCGCTGCCGCTGCCGCCCGCGAGAAAAAGCTGGAAATAACGCGCGTCCGCCGGGTCCTGCCGGTAGCCGCCGAGGATGCCCCGCACGGTGATCTTCTGGCCCTTGTAAATTTTGTCCGCCCGCGTCCGATCGCCGGCATACGCGAGCAGGAGCGTCTCCACCGGCACGACAGTCCCTGCACCGACGCGGGTGACGGGCAGGTGCGCGTTTTGGAGACGTTCGATCGCCGTGCGGACGCCGACCGCTTCGTCGAGTTTGCCGGCCACGGTCAGCGATTTTTTAAATTCGATGAGCCGAGGAAGGGATTCCTGGAGAAGTTGCGCAATCAGTTCGCGCATCTTCTCGACGGACTGCGTCTGCAATGCGCGCAGGGCTTTTGGCTCGGCGAGATAATGACTTTCGTGGAGCACCTGTTCGGTCCGGAGGCGCTCCCGTTCCGCCCGCACGGTGAGCGCGCCTTCCAGGTCCGCCGCTTTTTGCAGGTTCAGTTGGAGTTCGCGGAGCGCGTCCTCGTACTTGCTGAGAATATCTCGCTGCACGCTGGCGATGCGATCCTCGCATTTCTGGGCCTCAGCTTCCGGCGGGCTGAGCGTCACTTGACCGCGCGAGGCAACCGGGGCGACGGCAAGGATCAAGGCGCAACAGGCGGAAAAAAGGGAAGCGGTCGACATGTGGGGGCGGGACATTTGTGGCGGACTACTCTCGGCGGGTCACGCGATTCCGAAAGTCCTCGTTGGCAGCTCCGGTAAAACGACGCGGTTCATGGGGTGCCGGGTCGCGCCGGGCCGCCGGACCACTCGCGCACCCGCGGGTCGAAGGTCATTGGCACGCTCCAGGCCGATTGCTGGGATTCGCCGTTGCGCAGGGTGATTTCCCCGCGCAAAGCGACTGCGGCCTCCGTCGGCGGGCGCAATTCCACCTCCTGCTCGGCGAACCCGTCGAACTCGACGATCGCGCCTTCGGGCAAGGCGTTTTGGCGGACGATGCTCCGCGCCCGCCAATAAGCCGCGCGCTCGGTGTATTCGTGCTGATTCGTCTCCCGCCAGCCGATGAGAATGATCGAACCGAAAAACTGCAGGATCGCCGTGAGAAGCAGCAGGAGGCCAAGAATGAGGAGCGGCTTCGTCCACGGGTTAGCCTTGCGACGCAGGCGCACGAGGCTGGTCACCGGTTGCCATTGCTCGAGACCTTCGCGCCAATAGAGCGTCTCCTCGGCGATCAGGCCGGAGTTCAGGAGATGATCGATCTGCGGGATGGTATAGGGGCCACGCTGTTCACCCTGGAGGTGCAGATAGAAAACCTCGGGGGAGATCATGGAGGAAGCAGTACCGGCGGTCGGGGTCGAACCGACACTCCCTTTCGGGAACAAGATTTTGAGTCTAGCGCGTCTGCCAATTTCGCCACGCCGGCATTGAGAGGGCCGAAAATTAGGGACGGTCCGTGAAGATTGCAAGCTCCGAGACGACAGCCGACCGCGCTATTTGCCCGTGAAGAAATTTTCCAGTTGGCGGCCGCGTTTTTGGAAGTGCCGGCCCACCCGGTCGATAAATGCCGGCAGCGTGGCCGAGGAGCGGCGACCGTCGTCGTAGTCGCGGTATTGCTCGTCGGCGGGACGCCCCGGCGGCGGATTGCGGGGGTCGTCGAGATACTCGCGGTCGTTGGCACTACCGCCACCCGTCGAACGGTCGAGCTGGCGCCGGAGCACCGTGCCGCTGTCCGCCGCGACGGTGATCAAACCCACCGGCCCGCGGCCTTGAAACAGTTCCAACTCCCAGACCGGTGCGCCGCCGTTGGTGCCGCTCTTGAGCAGATAGTCCACCCGGTCGAAGATCACCTGCGCTTTTTGCGCCTCCTGATCGGCGATGGTGAAGGCTCCCTCAGAATCGAGGTTGAGCTGATTGAAATTCATCGGCGCGCCCACGCTTCGTGAAGTCGGGGTGCGTTCGCCGATGATCTTGCCGCGCTGCACCTCGATCTCGCGCACGCCGCCGCGGGCGCGTGGTTCGTCCATGATGACCTTCCAGACTGCGGGGTGCGGCGTGCCGCCCCGCGCGCGCAATTCCAGCACCCGGTTGAGCGCATCCTGGCCGTCGCGTTTGCCGATCACCCGGAGCGCCGAGTAGGCGGTATCGGCAGCCTGCACGGCACAGGTCAGGACCACGAAGAGTCCGAGGAAGATTGGAGCTTTCATCGCGGGGAGCATTAGACCGGAGCGGATTTTTTTCCAGTGCGAATCCGCAACCCGGCGTGGTGTTTCCGCTTTCTTCGATCCGCCTCCTCGGTCATTAAGTCACGCGTAATGTCGCTTTCCCCAGTCTCGCTCGAGCGCCAGTTGAAACTTTACAAGGGCCTGGTCGAGGTCAGTGCGTTGATCAATGCGATCACGGATTCGCGCGAATTGCTCCCGGCGATCCTCGAGGTGGCGCGGCGCGTCCTCGAGGTCGAAGCGGCCTCGCTTTTCCTCGTCAATGCCGACAACGAACTCGAGTTGGCCTGCGCGAGCGGCGGGGCGAAAGGCGAGACCGGCGCGCCGGAGCGGAAGATCACGGTGCCGCGCGGCCGGGGCATCGCCGGCTGGGTGCTCGAACATGGCGAGGCGCTGCTCGTCGCCGACGCCTATTCCGATCCGCGCTTTTTTGCCGATGCCGACAAGCAGACCGGCTTTCGCACCCGCTCGATCCTCTGCGCGCCGATGCGCCGCGGAGAGGTGGAAATCGGCGTGCTTCAGGTGCTCAATCCGCTCGACGGCGAAGCCTTCGACGAGACGGACCTCGAAGTCTTCCGCGCCTACGGCAATCTCGCGGCGACGGCGATCGACAAACTCCGCACCATCGAACGGCAGCGCGAACAACAACGCGCGGCGCAGGAGTTCGCGTTCTCGCGGGAGATTCAGGCGAGTTTTCTTCCCCAGTCGCTGCCGCACCTCGCGCATGTCCAGTTTGCCGCGGCCTATCACCCGGCGCTGAATGTCGGCGGGGACTTCTACGACGTGCTCGAGCTCAGCCCGAATGAGTTTTATTTCGTCGTCGGCGATGTCTCCGGCAAAGGCGTGCCCGCCGCGCTGCTCATGGCGCAGGCGCTGAGCATTCTCCGCCTGATTTTGACCCCCGGCATCTCGCCTGTCGCGGCTATCGCGCGGTGGAATGCAATGCTCACCGGGCACACCATTCGCGGCATGTTCATCACCGCGCTCCTCGGTCGCGTCGATGTCGTCTCCCGGCAGGTGGAGCTGTGCAGCGCCGGCCATTGCCATCCCTTCCTCGTGCGGGCGGCGGGTGGCGCCGAAGAAATCAAGATTGCCGGTTCGCCGCCGCTCGGCCTGCTCCCGGAACTGCCCGCGCGTTCCCATTCCTTCAAACTCGAGCCGCACGATTGGCTGATCGTTTACACCGACGGCCTGGTCGAATCTTTCAATCGCGACGACGTGCCGCTGGATCGCGAAGGTGTGGAAAAACTGCTCGCGCCGAAATTTGCGAGCGCCACCGATGTGGTTGACGCGCTCAGCGCGGGCGAACTAAATCATCGGCAAGGAGCGGACCCGCACGACGACCTGACCATTCTCGTATTTGGTTTTCAATGAAGCGCGAAATCGAATTTGCCAGCCACCCGGCGAACCTGTGCCTCGTCCGCGATTTCGTCCGGCAATTTCTCAAGCCGGTCGCCTTCTCCGACACCGAGAAAGACCTCGTCGTCCTCGGGCTCGATGAAGCCTGCACGAACGTGATTCGCTACGCCTATCATCACGAGCCGAACCAACTGATCTGCCTCGTCTGCGAGCAGCTCGCGGTGGGCATTCGTTTCCGGCTGCGCGATTACGGCGCCCAGGCCACGCCCGACAAGCTGCAGGGCCGGCCGCTCGATCTCGTCCAGCCGGGCGGCCTCGGGATTCACCTGATCCGCCGCGCCTTCGATCTCGTGGACTACAATCTCAAGCGAGAAGGCACGGAACTGGTCCTCGAAAAACACTTCGTCCCCGGGGAAAACGGCGGCCAGCACTAAGGTTCGGTCCGATTTCAGGGCGCGACGAAACCGTTGTGAATGGCGTAGCGGACCAACTCCGCCACCGAGTCAATGGCCAGCTTTCGCATGACCCGGGCGCGGTGGGTCTCCGCCGTCTTGATGCTGATCTCGAGCGCTTTTGCGACTTCCCGGTTCGTCTTGCCCTCCGCCAGAAGCTGCAGCGTTTCGCGCTCGCGCCGCGTCAGCGCGCCGTTCCTCGACCGCCGGCTTTTCGTGTTCTTGAATTCCTCCGCATGAATGCGCACCGCGAGTGGCGAGACAAAAAAAGTCTCGCCCCGCAACAAAGCCTCCACGCCGGCGAGCAGATGGGAGCCGGCCTCCGACTTCAGGATGTAGCCCCGCACCCCAGCGGCCAGCACTTCCCGCATGAGCTGCTCGGACTCGTGCATCGAAAGGATGAGGATCCGCGCGGTGCATCCCTGCTCCCGAATCTGATGAGCCGATTCAAAACCGTTCAGGTGCGGCATGGTCAGATCCATCACGATCACTTCCGGCTGCAATTTCACGGCCAATTTCACCGCCTCCCGGCCGTCCGCAGCCTCGCCGCAGATCGACCAGCCGGGGCGGGTTTCGAGCAGGGCGCGCAGCCCGCGCCGCACGAGTTCGTGATCGTCCACCACCAAAAGGCGCACCCGCTCCTTCTTCCCTTTCATGGTTCCGGAATCCTTGCTGTCACGATGGTTCCCGAACTGTTCGACGTGATCGCGAGTTCGCCGCCAACCTGCGCCAGCCGCTCGCGCATGCCCGCAATCCCCACCCCGATGCATTGCTCGACATTCGGCGGCAGGCCTCGACCGGCATCGCGCACTTCGAGGACGATCGCCTCGTCGTCCACGCCGAGTTGCACGCGGGCGGTGGCGCTGCCGGCATGCCGATGGACGTTGGAGAGACTTTCCTGGACGACGCGAAAAATCGTCATCTCCATCTGATCGGGCAGCCGCCCCAGGTCGGGCTCGATCTCGAGTTCGACCTTCAGCCCGCTGCGCTCCGCAAAACCCGCGACCAGCCAGCGCAGGGCGGCTTCCAGCCCGCGCTCATCGAGCAGCGGCGGATGCAGCAGATACGTGTGCGTCCGCAGTTCACGGCCGATCGATTCAGCGAGCGCCACGGCCTCGGCCAGCAACGCCGAGCGTTTCTCCGATGAATAACTCGTCGTTGGTTGCCGGAGCGCCGAGATATTCAAAGCCAATGCGGCCAGCGATTGCGCGGTCGAATCGTGCAACTCGCGGGCCAGGCGGCGGCGCTCCTCATCCTGCAACCGCAACAACCGCCCGGAGAGTTGGTGCAATCGGCGCTGGGCCTTCTTTTGTTCCCGCATATCGCGCACGATGGCCGATGTCCCGATGATCGTGCCATCCGTGTCGGGCAGCGGAAAAATCGAAAGCGCCACCTCGATCAATTCCCCGCTGTGCGCCACGCGGACCGTTTCAAACCCATCCACCCGCTCGCCGCGCCTCACCCGTACCTTGAGCAGACGCGCTTCCTCCAGGCGATCCGCCGGAGTCAGCACAAAAGTGGTCCGCCCCATCATTTCCGCCGCGCGGTAGCCGAAGATTTTCTCCGCCGCGCGGTTCCAACTGACAATCTTGCCGGACAGATCCGAACTGATGATCGCATCCCCGGACGCGCTCACGATCATCGCCATGTGCTCCAGCTCCGCGGTCCGCTCGCGCACCCGTTCTTCGAGCCGCTGATGCGAGAGCTGCAATTCTTCGCGCAGGCGATGGAGTTCGCTGATGTCGGTGACGGTCGAAACGTAACCCACCACCTGCCCCGCCGGAGTGCGTTCCTCCACCGTCTCCGCCAGCACCCACACGATTTTTCCGCAAGGCTGCACGTAGCGAAGTTCGGTCCGGCAGGGAATCCCCTGCTCCTTCGAACGCAGCCACGCTTCAATGACTCGCGGCATGTCCTCAGGATGCACCGCTTTTTCCCAACCGTTCCCGAGCGCCGCTTCCCGCGGAAAACCGCTTAGTTCAATCCACCGCTCGCTGGCATAAACACAGGATCCGTGCGTGTCGGCCCGGAAGATGGCGACCGGCGAAATCTGCGCAAAGTCGCGCAGCCATTCGATCTCTGGCGCTGCAGGCACGCCGCTCCCGTCGCAAGGCCGCTCGTTTTCGGCACTCGCGCTGACGGGATCCTCGCCGGCTCTTTCCATGCGCGCATGCTACGCATTTGCACGCTCCCGGCAATACCAGTCGTAGGTTTGTTGGATGCCATCGCGCAGGGAAATGTGCGGGCGCCAGCCGAGGCCGGTCAGTTTCGTGGTATCGAGCAATTTGCGCGGGGTGCCATCGGGTTTGGTCGCGTCGAAGGCCAGCTCGCCGGTGAAACCCACGACCTCGCAGATCAATTCCACCAGTTCGCGGATCGTCACGTCGGACCCGCAGCCCACGTTCACAATGTCGGGCGCGTCGTAGTTTTCGAGCAGGAAGCGGCAGGCGTTGGCGAGGTCCTCGACGTGCAGGAACTCCCGGCGCGGCGTCCCGGAGCCCCACACGCCCACCGTCGCGTCGCCCCGCTGCTTCGCTTCGTGGACCTTGCGCAACAGCGCCGGCAGGACGTGCGAAGTGTTCAGATCGAAATTGTCGCCCGGGCCGTAAAGATTCGTCGGCATGGCATTGATGAAATTGCGGCCATACTCTCGCGCATACGACTGACAAAGCTTGATGCCTGCGATCTTCGCCAGCGCGTAAGGCTCGTTCGTCGGCTCGAGTTCGCCAGTCAGCAACGCACTCTCCGGAATCGGTTGCGGCGCAAATTTCGGATAAATGCACGAGCTGCCGAGAAAGAGCAGCTTTTCCGCGCCGAAGTCGGAAGCCGCTTCGATCAGGTTGTTTTGGATGTGGAGATTTTCGAGCAGGAACTCGACGGGGAAATCGTTGTTCGCCTTGATCCCGCCTACCTTCGCCGCGGCTACGACCACCACCTGCGGGCGGCTCTCCTCAAAAAATTGGCGCACCGCCGCGCGTTGTTTCAGATCGACTTCGGCCCGCGTCCGCGTGATCAGGTTCGCATAACCCGCGGCTTGGAGTTCACGCAAAATCGCGCCGCCGGCGAGCCCACGATGCCCGGCGATAAAGATGGAATCGGTGATTTTCACGGCGCGCACGCTAGCAGGGCGGCCCGTTTGGGAAATCACGAACTGCGGGCGATTGCTCATTTCCAAACGCCCCCGCCCCCGTGCATCCTGCCCCGGAAATGCGCGCGCTCCTTCTCGTTCTCGACAGTGTCGGCTGCGGTCAGGCACCCGACGCGGCGGCCTACGGCGACGAAGGAGCCAACACTCTCGGGCACATTTTCGAGGCGCAGCCGGAGCTCGAACTGCCGGCACTTTTCTCGCTCGGCCTGTGGAAAATTCTCACCGCCGATGTCCTCGACCACCGCTCCCGCGGCACCATCGCCAGCTTCGGCCGGATGCGGGAATGCTCCGCGGGCAAGGACACCACCACCGGCCATTGGGAAATCGCCGGCATCATCCTCGATGAGCCGTTCGCCACCTTTCCCAAATTCCCGCCGGAACTCATCAGCGCCATCGAGCGTGATGCCCGGGTCGAGTTCATCGGCAACTATCCGCGCAGCGGCACGACGATCCTCGAGGAACTCGGCGCCGCGCATCTGAAAACCGGCCAGCCGATCCTCTACACCTCCGCGGATTCCGTGATCCAGATCGCCGCGCACGAAGACATCATCCCGCGCAAACGCCTTTACGAAATCTGCCGGATCGCCCGTCGTCACGCCGACGCCGCGCGCATCGGCCGGGTCATCGCGCGTCCCTTCGACGGCCAGCCCGGCGCTTTCCAACGGACCAGCGGCCGGCACGATTTCTCCATGGTCCCGCCGCCCACCGTGCTGAACGCGATCGCCGAAACCGGCCTGCGCGTCGCCGGCGTCGGCAAGATCAGCGACATCTTCGCCGACAGCGGCATCACCCGCTCCACGCCGACTGCCTCGAATGCCGAAGGCCTGGCCGCCATCGACGCGCTCTGGGCCGACGGCGAGGACGGCCTCATCTTCGCCAACCTCGTCGATTTCGACATGCTCTACGGCCATCGCCGCGACGTCGCCGGCTACACCCGGTCGCTCGTCGAATTCGATGCCTGGCTGGCCGGTTTCCTCCCCAAGTGCGAGGCGGAGGATCTGGTGATCATCACCGCCGATCACGGGAACGACCCGACCTGGCGCGGCACCGATCACACGCGCGAGGAAGTGCCGCTCATGGTCCTGCACGGCGGCGCGAGCCTGCCGCTCGGCACGCGCCGCACCTTCGCCGATGTCGCCGCGACGCTCGCCGCGC
Organism: Chthoniobacterales bacterium; assembly: GCA_038325425.1. Classification (GTDB taxonomy): domain Bacteria; phylum Verrucomicrobiota; class Verrucomicrobiia; order Chthoniobacterales; family Chthoniobacteraceae; genus Chthoniobacter. Next base: position 6,531 of record JBBQIZ010000034.1, on the reverse strand, counting down.
ACTTCGCACTGCGCCAACCGTGGCCGGTCGGCAAATCTTTCATCACGCTCCAACAACGCCATGCACGTCCCCACTTTCATCGAGCGTAAACGCGACGGCGCGACCCACGACCGCGCGGAGATCGAGGAATTCATTCGCGGCTTCACGACCGGCGACATTCCCGAATATCAAGCTGCCGCCTGGGCCATGGCGGTCTTCTTTCGGGGCCTCGACGCGGCCGAAACCGGCCACCTGACGCGGGCCATGATGAACAGCGGCAGCGTGCTGCGTTATCCTGCCGGCACGCCGCCGAAGGTCGATAAACACAGCACCGGCGGCATCGGCGACAAAGTCTCGCTGGTCCTCGCGCCGCTCCTCGCCTGCGATGAGTTGTGGGTCCCGATGATCTCCGGCCGCGGCCTCGGCATCACCGGCGGCACGCTCGACAAGCTGGAAAGCATCCCTGGTTTCAACGTCTTCCTTTCCGAAAAAGAGACGCTCGATCAGCTCGCCCGCCTCGGCGTCGCGATGATCGGCCAGACCGCCAACCTCTGCCCGGCGGACAAAAAACTCTACGCCCTGCGCGACGTGACCGCGACCGTGCCGTCGCAGCCGCTGATCGTCGCCAGCATCATGAGCAAGAAGCTCGCGGAGTCGCTCGACCGGCTCGTCCTCGATGTGAAATTCGGTTCCGGCGCCTTCATGAAAACGCGCGACGAAGCCATCTCGCTCGCCACCGCGCTGAGCGCGGTCGGCCGCGAGATGGGGGTGGCCGTCAGCCATCTCCTCACGCCGATGGACGAGCCGCTCGGCGGCTCGGCCGGTAACGCGCTGGAAGTCGCGGAAGCCGTCGATTGCCTCCGCGGCGGCGGACCGCCGGACATGCTCGCCCTCACGCTCGATCTCGCCGAGAAAGTGGCCGGCGCATCGCGCGAAACTCTCGCCCGCTGGCTGCAAGACGGCACCGCGTGGCGGAAATTCGTCGTCTTGGTGGAAGCTCAAGGAGGCGATGCCACCGTGCTCGAACGCATCACCGAACTCCACCGCGCGCCGGTCATCCACGAATTCCTCGCGCCGCACGCGGGCCAGCTCACCCGCATGGACGCCGGCCTGATCGGCCGCGCCTGCGTCGCGCTCGGGGCCGGACGCACGCAGGCGAGTGACGCCATCGACTTCGCCGTCGGTTGCGACCGGATCGCCAAGACCGGCTCGCGCGTCGAGCGCGACCAACCGCTCGTGCGCATTCACGCGCGCAGCGAAGCGGTTCTCGCCGCTGTCCTCCCGCAGTTCGAGCGCGCGATCGAAATCGTTTAACAGCGCGGCCGCGCGGGGCGCACGCCCGTTTGCCTCACGGCACGACCACGTAGCGGAGCCGGAAAAAGCCCGCGCTTTCTTCCGCCAACGCCGGCGGCGGCGTGATGTGCAAATCGGCGCCGACCACCGCCATCGGCACGCCGTAAATGGGCTGCCAGTCCGCTGGTGTCAGCGTCTCCGCATACTCCACCTGCAGATACACTCCCGGAGGCATCGTCGCGCCACCGGGCACGATGAAGCGCAGCGTGCCGCCAAGGCGCTGCAATTGCGGACTGCCTGCCTCGACTTCCGCCAAATGCGGGAGGCTGCGCTGCGCGTATTCTTCCAGATTCGAGCGACCATCCGCATCCGGATCTTGCTCGGGACCGCGCTGCCCCGGAGGGACCGCGGGATAACCACCGATCCAGGCCGCAAACGCCGGCCAGTTCTCGCGGCTCAGCACGGTCAGCTTCGGACGCAAAGCTGCGTTGGCGTATTCTCGGGAGGCGTATCGAAAGATGGTGGCGCTGGCGGTTTGACTGGCGATGGCGTGGCGCAGCGAGAGCAGCCCATCGCCCGCGGCTTCGATGGCCGTGCGCCCGGTCAGGTCGAGACGCTGCACGTAATCGGGAGACAACGCCCAGGTTTGCAGCAGATCGCTCACCGGCGGACGGGTGTTCCAAGTGATGCCGGTTTCCGGCCAGACATCGCTGGACACCCAATGCGTCGTGGCCGTCGCCGCAGTGTCGGTCGTATCCACCGCGCGCAGCACGAGTGTGGCGCCATGCACCGTTCGACCCGCCAGCGCCGAGAGATCGAACCGCATGTAAATCTGCCGATCCACCGTCGCGCTGTTAACGCCCTTCATCCACAGGTCGGTGCTGTTGTAGTTCGTGTCCGGGTTGCCGCTTTGCACATGCGCATCCGCGACCGGCGTGAGATCGAGCGACTGCCAGCCCGGCGGCAGCACTCGCACCGTCACCGGCGCGGTCGTGGCGAAATCATCTTCCAGACTGCCATGTCGGCTCACCGTCAGCGCCAGCGCGTGATCACCCGCCATGACAAAAGCCGCGTTCACACCAGCGCCGCCCGAGGTTTGTAACTGCGCGGCGGCGGGGCCGCCCGTCTGTGCCCACGCGAAGGTCGCATCCGGCGGGATCGTCGCGGCGTCGCCAAACGAGACCGCCGGGGTGAGCGTCGCCACGTTCGCCGGGAAAAGCAGCGTCACTTCCGCCAGCGGCGCCACCTTGGGAAGATTCAAGCGCCGCCGCCGCTGCTCCCGGAAGAGTGAGAAAGGCGTGAGCGTGTCGCCCTGGCCGGCGCCTTCCACATGATCAACCGGATTGGTTTTGGTCGTCGAGGTGCCGCCGGTGTTCACCTGCGAAATTGCCCCCCGCGTGCCAATCACGTAGCCGTAGCGGCTCTGCTGCGAATGCACGACGTACGAGTAGCTGCTGGCCCTTCCTTCCGTGTTCCAATAGACGCTGTGCGCCGACGTGAGGTTATGCAGCGGTGCTGAACCGAACGGGCGGTAGCGCGCCTCGAAGTAGCTGCTCTCGGCGACACACGTGTCGATCAGGTTCGAGTGGCTGAAATGCATGTGGTGATCGCTCCCGCGGCCCGACGTATTTTGATTTCCAGTCGATCCGGTCTGCTTGCCCGTGGTCTTGTCCAGACAGTTGTGGATGACATTCCCGGAGCTGGCCATGTGGGAAAACACGAACCCGTGCCGGCTAAACTCCGCCGTCGAGTCCTGCAGCAAACTGTCCCCCGTGTTTTGCAGCCGATACATGTAGCCCGCACCTCCGCCGCCGCCAAATTGCGGCCGCTGAAAATGGCAGCCTTTCACGGTGATGCCCCGACATTCGGCGAGCAGGATGCCGTTATTCAGGATGTGCGTGGTCGTCGTGTTGCCCGCGGCTTGGAAAGTGGACACGTTGCGAATCCAGCCATCGCGCACCCGGCTGAAGCGGATCGCATAACTCCCGGAGACATCATACGCGGAGTTGCCCACGGTATTGTAATCCTCCTCACCCCAACCGCTCGTGCCCGGATGCTGCAGATTGCCGATGGAGAAATGCTCCAGCCCCGCCTCCGTGATCAGCGTCGTCTTTTTGTAAACGCGCGCGCTGTCCCGCATCTTCAGCGCATAACGGGTCGGGATGTCGATGGTGATGACTTGGTTCACCGTGTCCAAAGCCACGATTTGGCGCAGATAGAGCAGCCGCCCGTAGCTGCCCGCGTAGCCCACCCATTCCGGCTCCAGGTGCTCCGTCGCCCAATCGTCGCCAGGGTCGGCGCGCACGATGACGTAATCCCCTACGGCAAAGCCCGCGACGCTCACGACCGGGATCTGCGTGGTCGGGCCGAGCAGGTCCGTCATCAGGTTGGTCGTCGGGCTCTGCCCAGTCGTCCACGCCGCGCTCGACGGTCCGGTGACCTGGATGATGTTTTTGCTGCGCATCACCGTCTGGGTGTTCAGGAGAAGGGTCTGCCCGACTCCGGCGCCGCGCAGTACCACTGCGCTGGCGGCGATTTGCAGGCAAAACGCGTTCGTCCCCTGCGGACTGATCCGAAACGTCCCCGCCGGCAGCCACACCACACCCCCGCCCGCGGTCGAGGCCGCATTGATGGCGTTCTGGATCGCCACCGTGCTGTCCACCGCGCCCGTCGGGTCTGCGCCGTAAGTCGTGACCGCGTTGTAAATCGAGCCCGGAGGCTGCACCGGCAGCGGCACTTCTCCGCGCCGATAGCCGGCAAAAGAAAAATCCTGGATCAGCTTGTCCGACTCGAAAGAAAGCGCTGGCGTCGCCTGCCAGCCCGGCCCAAACAAGGTGCTCTCCCAAGCCTGGGTGTGCACAACTCCGCCCGCGAGCAGGCCGGCAAAAGCCAGACCGATCGTGCGAGAGCGAGCGGGGAGGAACGAGAGCACGGCGTATTTCTATCGCACCCGCGAGAAACGGCATTCACAAATATTCGTCGGCGCGTAGAACGGCGGAATTCCTTGAAGGACCCTGAGTTCGATGGTGTCCTCGCCCGGTGGAAAGGGGGCGGCCCGCGTCGCCTGAATCTCAGCATTTGAAATCCATGTTCTCGCTTCGCCTCATTGCCGCCCTGCTCGTCGGACTCACCTCCTTGGCCAGCGCCGACGAAAAACCCAACCCCGTGCAAACGCTCATCCCGTGGCTGCTCGACGAGGCGGACTCGTTCAAGGGCATCCGCTTCGCCGACGTCATTGCCGCCACCTCGGGCAAACGCGTGCTCCCCATCGATCCCAAGGACGCGGAAGATCAGCGCATCCTCGCGCAAATCGGCATCGCGCTCGATGAAGTGCTCGCGATCATGAACGCGCCGGAAAGCAAAACCCGCAGCGTGAAACGCGTGAACGAAATGAGCAGTCATTTCGAAAACGCGCTACTCCCGAAACTGAACGCGATTCCCGGATTCGCCTGCACCCTGCCGACCACGACCTCAGGCCAGAAACAGCGCTCCGGCTACCCGGACTTGCGGCTCCTCGATGAAGCCTCCGGACGCATCTTCTACCTCGATCCGAAGCTCTACGCCAAAGGCAGCCGCAGCAGCAGCTTCCGCACATTCTATTTCGAGCCCAAGCGCGCGACCAATAAAGTCAACGACGACGCCCACCACTTGATCGTCGGCATCGAGCACGAACGCGACGCGGCGGGCGTGGTGAAATTCGCGCGCTGGGAGTTGATCGACCTCGCGGAGTTCCGGGTGAAACTGAAAGCGGAATTCGAGGGCAGCAACGCCGATCTCTATCGCCCGGAAGCCGTGGTCGGATCCAGCGCTCCTTAGCCAAAGCACATCTTTCCTTTCCCTTGGAACGTCGCGCGTGATTGATTGACCGTCCTGCCATGCCCACCGCCTCGCTGTTCGACCCCATCGAAGACGTCATCAAGGATATCCGCGCCGGTAAAATGGTCATCGTGACCGACGATGCCGACCGCGAGAATGAAGGTGACCTCGTCATGGCCGCGGAAAAGATCACGCCGGACGCGGTCAACTTCATGGCCACCCACGGTCGGGGCCTGATCTGCGCGCCGATCACCGAGGAGCGCGCCGAGCAACTCGGCCTGCAGCGCATGGTGCTGGAGAATCGCGAAAGTTACCGGACCGATTTCACCGTCTCTGTCGATGCGGCGCAAGGCGTGACCACCGGCATCAGCGCTCATGACCGCGCGCGGACCATCCAGCTCCTCGTCGATCCGCAAGCCAAGCCGCTGGACCTCGTGCAGCCCGGACACGTCTTCCCGCTCCGGGCGAAACCCGGCGGCGTGCTCCGCCGCGCGGGCCACACCGAAGCGGGCGTCGATCTCGCCCGACTGGCCAATCTCACGCCCGCCGGCGTGCTCTGCGAAATCCTCAATGCCGACGGCACGATGGCGCGGCTGCCGGAGCTGCTGAAGTTCCGCAAAAAGCACAAGCTGAAGATGTGCTCGATCGAGGACTTGATCATCTATCGCCGCAGCCGCGAGCGGCTCATCGAGCGCGAACAGGTCATCAAGCTGCCGACCGATTACGGCGAATTCGACCTGCACATGTATCGCTCGGTCATCGATAACGTGCACCACCTCGCGCTGGTCAAAGGCACGATCTCGCCGAAGAAAGCCATCCTCGTGCGGGTCCACAGCGAGTGCCTGACCGGCGACGTTTTCGGCTCGTTGCGGTGCGATTGCGGCGGCCAACTCCACACCGCGCTCCAGCAGATCGAAGCCGCCGGCAACGGCGTCCTGCTTTACATGCGCCAGGAAGGACGCGGCATCGGCCTGCCCGCGAAAATTCACGCCTACAAACTGCAGGAGGAAGGGCTCGATACTGTCGAGGCGAATATCAAACTCGGCTTTCCGGCCGAGCTCCGCGACTACGGCATGGGCGCGCAAATCCTCTGCGATCTCGGGGTCCGCAAAATGCGCTTCCTGACGAACAACCCGAAGAAAGTCATCGGGCTCGACGGCTATGGGCTGAAGATCGTCGAAGTCGTGCCGATCAAGTCGCCCTCCAATCCGCACAACGCGAAGTACCTCGAAACGAAGCGGTTGAAAATGGGGCACCTGCTTTAGGAGGAGCGGCCGGGGTGTGATTAATTGTGGTGCAAGCTTGGGATGGGTTGGGCGGCGGGCCCGAAGGCATCCCAGTGGTGGTTGACGCGCAGGACGCGGAGTTGGGCGAGGGCGTCGGCGTGCGCGGGCAGCCAGGCGGTACCCGCTCCTTTGAGCCGGGCATGGAGCACATGCTTGT
>JBBQIZ010000033.1:0-29640 GCA_038325425.1 Chthoniobacterales bacterium | reverse complement strand
GTGATGAGCACGGGCAGCGGGCTGAGCGGCGGCGCGGCGGTGTATTCGAGCGGGTTTATGCCGACGGTCTATTCCGGCGTGCGACTGCGCGGACAGGGCGATCCGATTTTGAATGTGTCGAGTCCGGCGGGCGTGGATGCGCAGTTGCAGCGCGATACGCTCGATCTCGTCGGCACGATGAATCGCGAGCGGCTGGCGCGGGACGGCGATCCTGAAATCGCGACGCGCCTCGCGAATTACGAGATGGCTTTTAAGCTCCAGACCTCCGCGCCGGAGTTGATGGACCTGAAGAGCGAAAGTCCGGAGACGCTCGCGCTCTACGGCTGCGATCCGGAAAAACCGTCGTTCGCGCGCGCCTGTCTGCTGGCGCGGCGGATGATCGAGCGCGGGGTGCGCTTCGTGAATATTTTCCACGAAGGCTGGGATGCGCACACCGACGTGGTCGGCAACTCGAAGCGCAACTGCGAGGCGACCGATCAGGCGAGCGCCGCGCTGGTGCTTGATCTCAAGCAGCGCGGGCTGCTCGACGACACGCTCGTGATTTGGGGCGGGGAATTTGGCCGCACGCCGATGGTCGAGACGAACCCCGCGCTCGGCCGCGCGCAGGGCCGCGACCATCATCCGCAGGCCTACACGATGTGGATGGCGGGCGGCGGCGTGAAGCCCGGCCTCACTTACGGCGCGACCGACGAGATGGGCTTTCACATCGTGCAGGACAAAGTTCATGTGCACGATTTGCAGGCCACGATCCTGCATCTGCTCGGCTTCGATCACGAGCGGCTCACCTACCGTTTCCAAGGCCGCGACTTCCGACTGACCGATGTCCACGGCCACGTCGTGAAAGCGCTGCTCGCGTGAAACGGGCGCACCGTGCATTCCTCCCAGGTGAATCCGCGCCCCACCGTTGATCGAACAATCAGCATCCGTCATTGTCTCCCTCGTCTCCCACACCCTGTGAAAACCTTCCTTCCTTCGTTCCTCGCCCTCGCCATCTTCGCCACCGGTGCTTTTGCCGCCGAACCCAAGCCTATGAATGCCTCGTCCGACAAACCCGCCTCCACGGAACGCATCACCTATGGCGGCGGCTGTTTTTGGTGCATCGAAGCCGTTTTCCAGCGGCTGAAAGGCGTGAAGTCCGTGGTCTCGGGTTATGCCGGCGGGCATGTGGATAATCCGACTTACAAACAGGTGAGCACCGGCAACACCGGGCACGCGGAAGTGGTGCAGCTGGAATTCGATCCGGCGGAACTGTCCTTCGACACGCTGATGGAAGTCTTCTGGGCCGCGCACGATCCGACGACGCTCAACCGCCAGGGCGCGGATGTCGGCCCGCACTATCGCTCGGCGGTGTTTTACGAAAACGACGCGCAGAAGGCGGCGGTCGAGAAGTCGATGAAGAAGGCGCAGGCGGACTTCAAAGACCCGATCGTCACCGAGGTCGCGGCGCTGAAGAAGTTCTACAAGGCGGAGGACTATCATCAGAATTATTTCAACCAGACCGGCGACCGGAATCCGTACTGCACCGTGGTCATCCGCCCGAAGCTGACGAAGCTGCTCTCCAAGGGACTGATCCGCGAAGAGCCGTATTTGAAATAACCTACCGGGCAACGCGCGCTTGTCGCGCCGCGAGTCCGCCCGCAGACTGCGCGGGATGACTCCTGCTTTGACCAATGCCGAAAAACGCGACCTGAAGGCGCGTGCCCAACGCCTCGAACCCGTGGTAAAACTCGGCCACGGCGGAATGAGCGAGGCTTTTCTGAAGAGCATGGACGAAGCGCTGGCGCGGCACGGCCTGGTGAAGATGAAGTTCTCCGATCACAAGGAGGAGAAGAAGACGCTGGTCCCGGAGATCGCCGCGCAGACGGGCAGCGCAGTGGTCATGCAGGTCGGCAATGTCGCGGTGTTTTTTCGTCCAAAAAAGCCGGAGGGAAGCGCCTCTGCGCGTCCCTGAATCGCGGGAGCCGCTGAGCTTCGGAGCGCGGAATTGGTGACGGACGCGCGGGAGCGCGTCCCTCCGAGGCAATTCTTGGAAGTCCGCGCGGTTCCGTTTAGAGTGCGCGCATGTTTCCCTCCACCCGCCTTCTCCTCGTCGGTTTCGTTTTTGTCTTTAGCGCCGCCGCCTTCGCGGCGAACTGGCCCGCGTGGCGTGGCGATGCTGCGGGCACGGGCATTACCAGTGAAACCGATCTGCCGCTGAAGTGGAGCGCGGATGAGAATGTGAAATGGAAAGTGGCGTTGCCGGAGCCGGGCAATTCGACGCCGATCGTCTGGGGGGACCGCGTCTTTGTCACGCAGGCGAAGGCCGCGCAGCGGCTGGTCATGGCGTTCGATCGCAAAGACGGCAAGGTGCTCTGGGAAGCCGGCCCGACTTACACGGAGAAGGAACCGACGCACAAAACGAACACGCTTTGCTCGGCTTCACCGACGACGGATGGGGAGCGTATCTTCGCCTCGTTCGGCAGCGCCGGGCTGTATGCGTTCGATTTCACGGGCAAGGAGCTGTGGCGCGTGGACATCGGCAAGGTTGATCACGATTGGGGTTATGCGATTTCCCCGGTGTTGCACGGGGATCTCTGCCTGCTGGCAAACGCCGCGGGCTCGAATTGGTGGCTTGCCGCGTTCGACAAAAGGACGGGCAAGGAAGTGTGGCGCGTGAAAGGCCCGGCGGTGGACGCGGCGGAACGCACCGATGGGTTTGCCGGAAAAAGCGACGGCATGGTCGGCTCATGGAGCACGCCGGTGATCGTGAAGGCCGAAGGGCGCGACGAACTCGTGATGACCTGGCCGGAAAAAATGGTCGCGTATGATCCGGCGACGGGCCGCGAATTGTGGCGCGCGAGCGGGATGAACCCGCTGCTCTACACCTCGCCGATGCCCGGTGATGGGCTGGTCATTGGCGCCGGCGGTTTTAGCGGCACGACGATCGCGGTGAAGACCGGCGGCTCGGGTGATGTCTCGACCCGCCAGCGGCTCTGGCAGAAGGTTCGCGACAAAAACCGCATCGGCTCGGGGGTGATCAAGGACGGTCATTTTTACATCCTGAACTCGCCCGGGACCGCGCAGTGCATCAACCTCGCGACGGGCGAGCAGGTCTGGGAAGAGCGCGTGGGCAGCGGCGGACGGTCGCAGTCGTGGTCGTCGATGGTCCTAAGCGGCGACCGCATCTACGTGCTGAATCAAAGCAGCGACACCGTCGTGCTGCGGGCCAGCCCGAAGTTTGCAATGCTGGCCGTGAATTCGCTCGGCGACGGGCTGACCAATTCCTCGCACGCCATCTCCGACGGCGATATTTTCATCCGCACGCACAAGCACCTGTGGTGCGTCGGGAAGAAGTAGCGCGGCTGAGTTCCGGGTAGCGCGGGCCTCCGGCCCCCGGGTTTCCCCATTCTGCGGACACGAACGTGCGGCCGCGCAGTCGGCGCGCGGAGCTCCCGAGCAGCACAGGACAGGAAAAGTCCGTCGGCGCAGGATGCGCCGACCAACGGGCCGGAGGCCCGCGCTACCCGTTGCCACCCCCGCGGCGCGGTAATTCATTCGCCTCTTTGGGATGCGCGGGCTACAAGCCCGGATGCAGAAGAAACTTTTTACCGAACTCGGCCTTTCGCCCGAGGTGCTCAAAGCCGTTGCCAAGATGGGCTTCGAGGAGGCGTCGCCGATTCAGTCCGAGACCATCCCCGCGTTGCTCGAAGGCAAGGATGTAGTCGGATTGTCCCAGACCGGTTCGGGCAAAACCGCGGCCTTTGCCATCCCGGCGATCGAGCGCGTGGATGTCACCGTGCGCGGGCCGCAGGTGCTGATCCTTTGCCCGACGCGCGAACTGGCGATGCAAGTCGCGGAGGAAGTCGCCAAGCTGGCCTTCTTCAAGCGCGGCATCCGCGAGCTGCCGATCTATGGCGGACAGAGCTACGACCGCCAGCTCCGCGGCCTGCGCGAAGGCGCGCAGATCATCATCGGCACGCCCGGTCGCGTGATGGATCACCTCGAACGCGGCACGCTCAAGCTCGACGCCGCGGCGATGGTCATCCTCGACGAGGCCGACCGCATGCTCGACATGGGCTTCCGCGACGACATCGAAAAAATCCTGAGCCAGGCGCCGCCGGAGCGGCAGACCGTCTTCTTCTCCGCCACGATGCCGCCGGCGATCAATCAACTCGTGAAGCGTTACACGCGCGATCCGGTGAACATCCGCATCAAGGATCAGGAGATGACCGTGCCGGCCATCGATCAGGTTTATTACGAAGTGGATCGCCGCAACAAACTCGAGGTGCTCTGCCGGCTCATCGATCTGCAGGACATCAAATACGGGATCATCTTCTGCGGGACGAAAATGATGTGCGACGAACTCGCCGATCATCTCAAGGCGCGCGGTTACAGCTCCGACAAGCTGCATGGCGACATCACCCAGCAGATGCGCGAGCGCGTGGTGGCGAAGTTCCGCAAGCGCGGCTTCGAGTTCCTCGTGGCGACCGACGTGGCCGCGCGCGGGCTCGACGTGGACGACATCGAAGTCGTCTTCAATTACGACCTGCCGCAGGACGCCGAGGATTACGTGCATCGCATCGGCCGCACCGGTCGCGCCGGCAAGACCGGGCGCGCAGTCACGTTCGTCTCCGGGCGCGAGATTTGGAAGATGCAGCAGATCATCCGCTTTACGAAAGGGAAGGTGCGGCGGGAAAAAGTGCCGTCGGCGGAAGAAGTCGAAGAGAAGCGCACCAACGCCTTCCTCGACACGCTGCGCGAGACGTTGGAAAAGGGCGACTACAAGCGCCAGGACGCGGTGATCGATCAACTCCTCACCGCCGGTCACGCGGCGACGGACATCGCGAGCGCGCTGATTCACCTGCTCGGCGGCGATAAACCGCCGGTGCAGCCGATCGTCGAAGAAGCACCGCGGCGTGAATTCCGCGAACGCGAACCGCGCGAGCGGAGCTATGAGCCGCGGCCCTCTCGCGAATATCCGAAATACGAACCGCTCAAAACTCGCGAAGGGCGTCCCGAAAAGCGTGCGGCGGCCCCGGTCGCGCGCGCTCCGTACGCCGAATCACGGCCGGAACGGGAGCCGTCGCCGGTGTCCCACGAAGAGGGCATGGTGCGCCTCGCCTTCAACATCGGGCACCAGCATCAAATCACGCCGGGCGATTTCGTCGGAGTGATCGCCGGCGTGGCGCGCGTGCCCAAGGAAGTCGTCGGTCGCATCGAGATTCTCGACAAACAGGCGCTGGTCGATGTCGCCGATGAGAGCGCCAACCTTGTCTTGAAGAAGCTGAACGGCATCAAGTTCAAGGGCCGCAAACTGGCCGTGACCGTGGCGCGCTAAGTGTCCGCCTAAGCGTCCGCGGGACCCGGCGGTTCCAGGAAAAGTTTCTGCGCCCGCCGGCGGGCATGCCAGCCGCCGGGCAGGTTGACCTTCGCCGGGCGGCCCGTGAGCAGCGTCCGCACGGTTTCCACTTCTTCGTAGCCGACATCCGGGACGCCGTGCGCTTTTAACCACGCGTGCAGGAGCCGCCGCTGCAAGGCGAGTGGCTGGGCGAGGATCTGGCCCGTCGCTGGCTGCGCGGGCCATGCGTGCTCCGTGCAGAGGCTGGTCAGAAACTCGTCATCAGCCCGCAGCACTTCCGCGGCGCGCCAGACGGGCCGCCGAATCTCGCGGCCGAGCGCCTGCTCGATGGCGGGAATGATCCCGTGGCGCAGACGGTTGCGGGTGTGGCGCTGGTCCGTGTTGGAAGGATCTTCGCGAAAGACCAATCCGTGCCGCGCGACGTAAGCGTCGATTTCTTCGCGCCAGGTGCCGAGCAGCGGACGGGAGATTTCCAGCGTGAAGCCGGCGATCTTTTGCTGGCTGCGCGGACGCATCGCCGCGAGGCCGCTCATCGCTGCGCCGCGGAAGAGGTTGAAGAGGAACGTCTCGACTTGATCGTCCGCGTGGTGCGCGAGAAAGAGGCGCGGGCACGCGCGGTTGCGTGCGGTCTGGGAAAAAAGGCCGAAGCGCGCTTCGCGGCCGGCGGCTTCGAGCGATTGCCGACGGCGCTTCGCCCGAGCGGCGACATCCTGCCGGCCGATCACGGCTTCGAGGCGGTAGTTCTTCGCGAGGTCGGCAACGAATCGTGCGTCGTCCGCACTCTCCGGACGCAGGCCGTGGTCGAGATGACAGACGATCAGGTCTTGAAAGCCGGCCGCGACCAGTTGGTGCAGCAGCACCACCGAATCGCGCCCGCCGGAAACGCCGATCAGACAGCGTTGGTCCGGCGAGAATCCCGGGTTCATCAGCCGATGCGATCGACGCCGAAGGAATCGCGCAGCGCGTCGGGCACACGCACCGAACCGTCCGCCTGCTGATACGTCTCGATGAGCGCGACGAAGAGCCGTGGCAGCGCGGTGCCGGAGCCGTTGAGGGTGTGAGCAAATTGGTTTTTGCCATCCGCGCCTTTGAAGCGCAGCGCCATCCGGCGGGCCTGATAGTCGCCGAAATTCGAGCAGCTCGAAACTTCGAGATAGGCATTCTGGCCGGGCGCCCAGACTTCGATGTCGTAGGTCTTGGTTGAGCCGAAGCCGAGATCGCCGGTGCAGAGTTCGATGACGCGATAATGCAGGCCGAGCAGTTGCAGCACTTTCTCGGCGTTGGCGGTGAGCGTTTCGAGTTCGGCGAAGGAATTCTCCGGGGTGGTGATTTTGACGAGCTCGACCTTGTCGAACTGGTGCGTGCGGATGAGCCCGCGGGTGCCGAGGCCCGCCGAACCGGCTTCCCGGCGGAAGCACGGAGTAAAGGCGGCGTAGCGGAGCGGCAACTGGTCGAGGCGCAGGATTTCTTCGCGGTGCAAATTCGTCACCGGCACCTCGGCAGTCGGCACGAGGTAAAGATCGTCGCGGTCGCAGCGGTAGAGCTGCTCCTCGAACTTCGGGAGCTGCGTGGTGCCGACCAGCGCTTCCGCGTTCACGAGCAGCGGCGGGCTGACTTCGGTGTAACCGTGATGACGGGTGTGCAGATCGAGCAGGAAATTGATCAACGTGCGTTCGAGCCGGGCGCCGGGGCCGGTGTAGAGCGCGAAGGCGCTGCCGGTGATTTTTGTGGCGCGTTCGAGGTCGAAGAGGCCGAGCTTTTCGCCGAGCGCGATGTGGCTCTGGGGTGTGAAATCGAATGCGGGCTTGTCGCCCCAAGTGCGGATGACGGGGTTCTCCTCGGCCGACGTGCCGACCGGGCATTGTTCGTGAGGCAGGTTCGGGACGTTGAGCAGGAGCGTGCGCTGCGCGGCGTCGAGCTGCTTCGCTTCGTCTTCGAGCTTCGCGATTTCCGCGCCGACGGTCCGGACCTCGGCTTCGATGGCCGCGGTGTCTTCGCCCTTCGCTTTCTTCGCCCCGATCTCCTTGCTGGTGCGTTTGCGATCCGCCTGGAGCTGCTGGAAAAGCGTCTCGGCAGTGCGGCGTTTCTGATCGCACGCGAGGATTTCGTCCACCGCGGAGGCGAGCGCGGGATCGCGCGCCGCGAGGCGCTGCTTCACGAAATCGGGCTGTTCGCGGAGGATACGGATGTCGAGCATGGGGCGCAGAGGCTAGGTAGCGGGCGGGAGCTTGGCAATCGCGGGGTGGCATCCGCGCTCGCCTTTGATTCGATTCACAGCCAGCGTGACTGCCATGACCAAACAGCGTGTCCTCATCATTTCGACCAGTGCCGGCACCGGCCATGTGCGCGCGGCCGAAGCGTTGGAAAAGGAATTTGCGGCGGATGATCGCGTGGCCGAGGTGCGGCACGAAGACGCGCTGGAATTTACGAACACGCTCTTCCGCGAATTCTACTCCACGCTCTACATCAAGCTCGTGCGGGCCGCGCCGGACGTGCTCGGCTGGGTGTATCGTGCCAGCGACGAGCCATGGAAAGGCGAAGAGGTGCGCACGCAGTTCGACCGGTTGAACACGCAGCAGCTCGTGAAATTCATCCGTGAATTCGATCCGCACATTACGGTCTGCACGCATTTCATGCCGGCGGGGATCATTTCGCACCTCATGGAAAAGGGGGAACTCGACACGCGGCTGGCCATCATCGTCACGGATTTCGATTGTCACGCGATGTGGCTCTCGCGGCGTTTCCACCGTTACTTCGTGGCGCTCGATGAAACGAAGGCGCACCTCGAGGCGCTCGGCCTGCCGTCGGAACGGATCACGGTTTCCGGCATTCCGATTGACCCGGTTTTTTCCGAACCGCTGGATCGCGAGGCGACGCGTGCGGCTCACGGACTGGATACCAAACGCACGACGCTCCTGCTTTCCGCCGGCGCGCTCGGAGTCGGGCCGACGGAACTGATCGTCGAGCGCCTCAAACATCTGCGGAACGATTTCCAGGCGATCGTGACCTGCGGCAAAAGTGAGGAAGTGAAGGCGCGCGTCGAGCAGTCGGTCGGGGCGTTCCACGGGCGATTCCGGATTCTCGGTTACAGCGACCGCATGCACGAACTTATGAAGATCAGCGATCTTTTCATCGGCAAGCCGGGCGGGCTGACGACTTCCGAAGCGCTGGCTTGCGGCCTGCCGATGGCCATTTTTTCGCCGATCCCCGGCCAGGAGGAACGCAACAGCGATCATCTGCTGGAGAAAGGGATCGCGATCAAATGCAACGAGCTGACCACACTGCCGTTCAAGATCGATCAGTTGCTCGACGATCCCGAACGGCTCGCGGCGATGCGGCGCGCGGCACTGGCTTTGGGCCGGCCCCATGCGGCGCGCACGGTCGTGGAGACTTTGCTCGATGATCATCTGCCGCCGCTCGTGCTCGATTCCGAACAGCGCGAAGCCATCGCCCAAGCCGCGTCGAAATCCGCCGAATGATGAAGGACTTCCTCTGGGGCGTCGCGACCTCGGCGTATCAGGCGGAAGGTGGTTACAACGGGGCCGGGCAGCCGCGCACGAATTGGGCGGCTGCGGAGGAAAGTCGCGATGTCGCGGTGACGGGCGCGTCGGCGGATTTCTGGAACCGCTACGAGGAGGATTTCGTGCGGTGCCGGGAGTTGGGGCTGACGGCGTTCCGGCTCGGGCTGGAGTGGAGTCGCATCCAGCCGACGGCGGCAGCGGGCGTGAGCGCGCCGCCGGCTTTCGATTATGCGGCGCTGGATCATTACGCGACGCTCATTTCAGCCTGCCAGCGGCAGGGTTTGGAGCCGGTGGTGACGCTGCATCACTTCGTGCATCCGGCGTGGCTGGGCAGCGACCCGTGGCTGGAGGAAGCGACGCCGTCGCTCTTCGCGGAGTATGTGCGCGTCGCAGTGGCGTATGTGAATGAGCGGCTGCCGCGCCCGATGCGCTGGTTCATCACGATCAACGAGCCGAACATGCTCGTGCTCAATTCGTATCTCGGCCGGCAATTTCCCGCGCGCCGCGGACCCGGCTTTACGCCGATGATGGCGGCTTACAACCAGCTCCTGCGCGCCCATGTGCTCGCCTACAGCGTGGTCCACGATCTCTATGCCGAGCGCGGCTGGGCGGCGCCGCAGGTCACATTCAACAACTACTGCAGCGACCTCTATTGGTCGGACAAGCTGCTCCTCGATCTGGTCAGCGCGCGGGAGCGCGGCATCGCGCGGGAGAAGGTCGGCATGCACATTCGCGAGCAGGCGCAGCGGTTCGAGCAGGCGTTCGTCGCGGCGCGCATCCCGTTGCACAAGGACGTGGCCTACTACTTTGGCGCGGCGCTGAAGCGACTGAGCAACTGGATCGGCTACCGGAGCTTTGACGCCGCGCACTTTGCGCCGCTGCTCGACACGCTCTACGCGCAGCCGCGCACCCGCTTTCTCGATTACATCGGGCTCGACTACTACGACCCCTTTGCGGCGCA
Organism: Chthoniobacterales bacterium; assembly: GCA_038325425.1. GTDB lineage: Bacteria > Verrucomicrobiota > Verrucomicrobiia > Chthoniobacterales > Chthoniobacteraceae > Chthoniobacter. The sequence goes on along the minus strand of JBBQIZ010000033.1, from coordinate 19,820 downwards.
TGCCTTTCGTTTCCCGGTGTGGTGGGACCACGAATTCAAGAACCGCTCGCTGCGCACGTGGATGCTCGCCTCGGTGACGAGCAAATGGTGGGACTGGCGGGTGCTGCCGCGCGGGCTGCATTTTTTCTGCAAATACTACGCCGAGGATTTCGACCGCGCGGTGCTGATCGCGGAGAACGGGATGGCGCTGCGACGGCGCGTGGATGGCCACAAATCGTGGCGCGCCCGCCGTGATCGCATGACGCGCAGCCAGTTTCTCCGCCTGCACGTGCATGAGGTGGCGAAGATCGTGAAGGATGGCGTGCCGCTCATCGGCTACCTGCACTGGTCGCTCTTCGACAATTACGAGTGGGGCACCTACACGCCGCGCTTTGGGCTCTATTCCATCGACATCCCGCGCAACCTCGATCGCTGTGTCGAAGACCCGGCGGGCGATCGGCCGGCGGAGACCTATGCGGCGCTGATCACAGAAGTTTCGGCCACTTTTTGAGATGCGGGATGCGGAAAATAGCGCGTCGAAGGGCTGAACTTGGTAGTTCAGCGCCGCAACATGCCTCCGCTCATTTCCCAAAACTACGGCTACGCCATCTTCGCGGGTGTAGCGCTGGCGCTTTTTATCGGTCTGGCCTTTCTGCTTTCGCGGTCGCGCAACGGAGCAAAATTGCCAGGCGCGATCTGGGTGCTGCTCGCCGCCATCCTGGTGGGTGGCTGGTGGCGGGTCGAGGATGCCGGCGAAAAACAGCGTCAGCACATCGCGCGGATCGTCAGCGCGATGGCCCCGACTTATGCCCGCGAGATGGCCCGCAACGGGCACGCGCAACTGACGTTGGAAACGCCGCCGGACGATCCCGTTTACCGGCGTCTGTTGCAAATGCAGCGGGAATGGATCGTGGACAATCCCGGAGCCCATGACATCTACACGATGCGCCGTCTGGCCGACGGGCGCACCGTCTTCATGGTCGATGCGGACACGGACTACGATGGCGATGGCATCGTGACCGACAGCGAGCGCGGTGCGGAGTTAGGGAGGGAATACGAGGTGCCGGACGCAGGGCTGGACCGGGCGTTCCAGGGAGAGGCAAATTTTGATTTCGAGCCGATCACCGACCAGTGGGGCACGTGGGTGGGCGCGTGGGCTCCGGTCTATGATGCCGCCGGGCGCACCGAGGCGGTGCTGGGGATCGACTTCGATGCGCGGCGGTGGTTTGCGGCGATCGGAGCGGCCCGGCGCGAACGCTTTCTGCAACTCGCTTTTCTGCTCGCGCTGGTCGGTGCGGCAGGCTGGGCGATCGGCGCGCTGCGGGCGGATGTGGCGCGTCGGCGGCCGGTGGAGGAGGGGCTGCGTCAGGCGCAGGAGCGGTGGAATCTGACCATCGAACAGATGCCGCTGGCCCTCATCGAGTGGGGACAAAACGGGGAGATCCTCGCTTGGAATCCTGAAGCAGAGCGGATCTTCGGACATCCGAAGGCGGACGTGCTCGGCAGCATGGTCATGGATTTGATCGTGCCGCCGAGTGCGCGGCGCGGTTTCGATCAAGTCTGGCATTCGCTGCTCGCGCAAACCGGCGGTCGCCGCCACCTCAATGAAAACGTGACGCGTGATGGGCGCACCATCACCTGCGAGTGGTTCAACGCTCCGGTCATGGATCGCCAGGGCCGGGTGGTCAGCATCCTCTCGCTCGCGCAGGACATCACCCAGCGCCTGAACCTGGAACAGCAGATGCGGCAGTCGCAAAAGATGCAGGCCATCGGGCTGCTCGCGGCCGGGATCGCCCACGACTTCAACAACATCCTGACCATCATCCAGGGCCACGCCGAGTTGCTGCTCGGGCAGAAAGATCTGCCCGCGCTGGGCCGCGAAGATGCGGAGCGCATCGCCACGGCGGCGGAGCGGGCGGCGGATCTCACGCGACAATTGCTGACCTTCAGCCGGCGCCAGGCGATGTTCGCCCGGCCGATCCAACTCAATGACGCGATGGCGGCTGCGGCGGGAATGCTCGGGCGGGTGCTGGGCGCCAATATTGCGCTGCGCTGCGAGTTGAGTCCGAATCTTCCGCCGATCGAAGCCGACCCCTCCATGCTCGATCAGATCGTGACGAACCTCGCGGTGAATTCGCGCGATGCGATGCCGCGCGGCGGCGTACTCACGCTCGCCACCCGGCTCGTCGAATTTCCCGCGGATGCGGCGACCCGAAACCCAAAGGCGCGTCCCGGTCCCGCCGTCTGCCTGCACGTGAGCGACACGGGGTGCGGCATTCCGGCGGACAAACTCCCGCACATTTTCGAGCCGTTTTTCACCACCAAGGAAGTCGGCAAGGGCACCGGCCTCGGCCTGGCCGCGGTGCATGGCATCGTCGAACAGCATCGCGGCTGGATCGAAGTCTCCAGCGAGGTGGGGCGGGGGACGACCGTGGAAATCTTCCTGCCGCCCGGCGTGCATGCGGTCGAAGCGGAGACGCCTTCGAGTCCTTATTCGTTGCCGGTGCCGGCGGCGGAATGCCTCACCGTCCTCGTGGTGGAGGACGATCACACGGTGCGGGCGCTGGTGCGCAAGACGCTCGAACGCGGCGGCTACCACGTGCTCGTGGCCGTGGACGGGCCTTCCGCGCAGGCCGTGTGGATTCGGGAGCAGCATCGTATCGACGTGCTTTTCACGGACATGATGATGCCCAACGGCTTGAGCGGGCGTGAAATCGCCGAGATGTTCCTGAGCGATCGGCCCGACTTGCGGGTGGTTTACGCGAGCGGCTACAGCGCAGAAGTGGCGCTGCCCGGCTTCCTCGAAAGCGAAACGCAAATGTTCCTGCAAAAGCCTTTTCTGCCGACGGAGTTGCTGACCGCGCTCGGCCAGTTTCTCGGCGTGAACCCCGACTGGAATGCCGAGCAAAAGTGAGTTCGTCGAGTATCTGCTCGAGATGCTGCAGCCCCTCGGCGCGGTGCGCGCGAAGTCGATGTTTGGCGGCTGGGGCCTTTATGCCGGCGAGCGATTTTTCGCACTCGTCGCCGAGGACACGCTTTTCCTGAAAGTGGACGAAGCCAGCCGCGCGGAGTTCGAGGCGCGCGGGCTGCAGCCGTTTCGTTACGAGGCGAACGGCAAGGTTTCGGTGATGAGCTACTATCAGCCGCCCGCCGAGGCGCTGGATGACCGGGAGTTGCTGGTCGCGTGGGCGTGGAAAGGGCTCGCCGCGGCGGAGCGCGCGGCCCGCGCCAAAAAGCCGCGGAAGCGGAAGTGACCCGCGAGGCGGGCGGTTATCCCTCGAACAGCCCCGGCGGCGCGCCCGCGGGTTGCCGCGCGCTTTGAAAAGTCTCCACGCTGGCCCGCAGTTGTGCGCGGGTGAATTGCTTGCGAATCCGCGCGATTTCCTCCGCCGCGAGCTGGTCGCAGCGTTCGTTGCCGGCATGTCCGGCGTGGCCTTTCAGCCAGTGCCACACGATGCGGTGCGGCGCGCTGGCGGCATCCAGCGCCCGCCAAAGATCCTCGTTTTTCACCGGCTGTTTGGCCGTCGTCTTCCAGCCGCGTGCCTTCCACGAGGCGATCCATTTGGTGATGCCGTCGCGGACGTAAGTGGAGTCGGTGTAGAAATCCACGGTGCAGGGTTGTTTCAGCGCGGCGAGGGCGCCGATCGCCGCCTGCAGTTCCATGCGGTTGTTGGTCGTGGCCACTTCGCCGCCGCTCAATTCCTTTTTGTGGTCGCCGGATTCGAGCACCGCCGCCCACCCGCCGGGACCGGGGTTGCCTTCGCAGCCGCCGTCCGTGTGAATCGTGACGCGCTTCAAATCCTCAGCCGATCCGCACGGCGCGCTTTTTATCGAGCTTCAGCACGTCGCCGGGCTGGAGCGCGGGGGTGGCTTTGGGATCGGTGATCTTTTCCTCACGAAGCTGGATGCTGCCTTGCTCGACGAGCCGCCGCGCATCGCCGCGCGACTTCGTGATCTGATAGGCGCCGCCGAAGGCCGCGACGACGACGGAAACGATGTCCGGGCCGATGCCGTCGAGCGTCATGACCGGCCACTCGGCATGCTCGACGTCGCGTTTGCTGAACTTGGTGTTGAAATCTTCGAGCGCCGCATTCCCGGCGTCGGCGCCGTGGTAACGCTCGACGATGCGCCGCGCGAGTTGCTTCTTCGCCTCCATGGGATGGATGGCCGGCAATTCCTCGCTGAGCAGCAGGAGGTAATAGCGCGCCATCAGTTCGTCCGAAATGCTCATCAGTTTGCCGAACATCTCCGACGGCGCCTCGCTCACACCGACGTAATTGCCGAGGCTCTTCGACATCTTCTGCACCCCGTCGAGGCCTTCGAGCAGCGGCATCAGGAAGACGACCTGCTGCGCCTGGCCTTCCGCGCGCTGCAGATCGCGCCCGACGAGGATATTGAAAAGCTGATCGGTGCCGCCGATTTCCACATCGGCTTTCACCACCACGGAATCCCAACCCTGCATGATCGGATACTGGATTTCGTGCAGATGCACGGCCTCGCCGCGATCCACGCGATTTTTGAAATCTTCGCGCTGGAGCATCTGCTGAAGCGTCACCCGAGCATTCAGCCGCATCACTTCCTCAAAGGTCATCATCTCAAACCAATGGCCGTTGAAGACGGTGCGCGTGCGGCAGGGATCGAGGATTTTGTAAGCCTGCTGCTGGAAGCTGTGCGCGTTGGTCATCACCTGATCGTGGGTGAGTTGCGGCCGCGCTTTGGAGCGGCCGGACGGGTCGCCGATCATCGCGGTAAAATCGCCGATGATGAGGATCGCCTGATGCCCGAGATCCTGAAACTGCCGCAGTTTGGTCAGCGCGACGGTGAAGCCGAGATGGATGTCGGGGGCGGTCGGATCGACGCCGAGTTTGATGTTCAGCGGGCGGCCCAGGCGCAGTTTTTCCAGGAGCTCGGCTTCATTGATGATCTGCGCCGCGCCCCTTTTTAGAATCTCTAGCTGCGCTTCGGGTGATTCCATAAAACGGATTTAACCGATTGCATACGCGCGCTTTGCCGCGCGAGGCGAGCACGAAAAGCGCCGTGGGACGCGAGTCTCCACGGACTACTTGTTTTTGTTCAGCAACTCGCGCACGTCTTCGATGGAGAGTTGCTTGATCGTGCCGATGCGATCGACCGAGCCCGCGTTGTAGATGACGGACTCGCTGCCGCCCTTGCGCCAATCGGCGAGATCTTTCGGATCGACGGGGCGACCGAGTTTTTTGCTTTCCTGGCCGAGGAACTGGCGGTCGCCGTCCCGCAGATCCTTGGTGGCGGCGACTTTGTCGCCGTCGGGCAGGTCCTTGGTCTCGGCGGTCTTGTTGCCCACGTCCTTGTCGGAGTTCGGAATCTTGAATTTGCCGCGCGTATTCGCCTCGCTGGTGGCGTATTTGCGTTCCGCCGCCGCATTCGCTTTTGAATCGGCGAAATCCTTCGTGGCGAAACGGTCGGCGCGGACTTTTTGATCGTAACCGAACTCCTTCGTTCGCGCGCCGCCGGTGCCGAAACTGCGGGCCGCGCCCACACCGCTGCGGCTCGGGTCGAATTGTTTCGTGTAATCCGCGACGAGAATCTCCGCGCCGCGCTCGGAGGTCACGTCGCCGTGATCCACCGCCCGCATCCGCCGCTGCTCGATGGCGCGGCTGTTTTCATTTTCCGTGACGTCCGCCGTGGTCTTGTGCGGAAACAGGGCGCATCCGCCGCAGGCCAGCGCGAGGGAAATGGGGAGGAGTGGGAGGAAACGCACGCGGGACACATGCCACACCCGGCGGCGGCAGTAAAGGCGCGGCTAACCGCCGGCGCGCAGCCTGGCGAGTTGGGCGCGGGCCTGCTCGATTTCGGCGGGGTTTTTGCCGAGGGCGAGAAAGCCTTCGAGCGTTTCCATCGCGGCCTGGCGGTCGCCGGCGCCGGCGAGGACGGTGCTGAGCTGGGTCGCGATCTCGAACAGCTCCGGGTGCCGTTCGTAGGCGGTGCGGAGATGGGCGAGGGCGGATTCGGTCTGCCCGGCGGCGATTTCGGTCTGCGCCCAACTGCCGAGCAGCCGCGCCAACTCCAGGGAAAAAACGTCCGGGCTTTCCGCTTCCGCCGCGTGCTTTTCGAGGATCCGGGCCGCCCGCTCGAAAGCGCGGCTGGCGGTCGCGAGTTGCCGCAGCCGCGGCGCCAGCGCGGGTTCGACGATTTCGGGGTGGGCTTCGGCGAGCGCCAGTGCCGGGGCCGGTTGCCCGGCCTTTTCAAAATATCCAAAGAGCGCCCGGCGCAGCTCGATCACGCGCGGCGTGGTGAGGTGAAAGTCGACGACCTCGATCTCTGCCGCTTCCAACCGGCCCGCGGCGACGAGCCACTCGATGATTTCGACGAAGTTCCGATTCGCCGGGTGGGTGAAGGCCGTGCGCAGCGTCTCTTTCGCCCCGGCAAAATCGCGCTGCTTGGTTTGGAGCCGGGCGTAGGCGAGGAACGTCGTCCAGTTCCGGGCAAAACGATCGCCCCGCGCCGCCTGGGCATAGAGCGCAAGGGCCCGGTCCGTGTCGCCGAGTTCGCTGAAAGCCTGGGCGACATCGCCCAGCGTGTCTTCATCGAGGATGGCGCGCCGGGCGAGCGTTTCCAATCGCGCGCGGGCGGCGTCGGTCCGGCCGAGCTGGTGGAGCGTGCGGGCCAGCTCGAGGGTGATTTTTCCGTTGAGCGGATTGAGCTGAATCATCCGTTCCTGCACCCGCGCCAGTGCTTCGCGCAGCCCGGCTTTTTGCAAGGCCTCGGCCACGACCTGCAGACCGAAATCGGTCGCGTCTTCGCGGGCGAGCAGTTGATCGAGCGGCGGCGTGATCGCCGCCGGATTGCCGGTCCCGGCTTGCGCGACGACGGCCGCCACGCCCGCGGCAATCGGCCCCGCGCCTTCCGCCCACAACGCGCGGACCTCGGCGGCGAATTCCTTTTCCACGCCCAGCCGGGCTGCCTGCGGCGCGGCGAAATCGAGATAACTGCCGAGGAGGGCCATCGGATTTTCGCCGGCATTGGAAAAGCGCCGCAGCCGCCGCAATTCGCGCAGCGCGGCCTCTGCGCCGTCCTCCGGGGTGAGCAGTTCGATCAACTTGCACTGCAGCGGAAAGCTGAGCTGCGGTTCGGTGCGGCTGAGCGCGGCGTGGATGACGGCGCGCGCTTGCCGGGGTTGATCGGCGGCGGCAAAGGCGGTGGCCAGGCCGAGCGAAGGTTCGATGTGCCGCGGAGGAACGAGCCGCTCAATCACGGCCTGGGCCGCCTCTGGCTGGCCGGCCTTGAGAAGCAGGACGGCCAGGCTGGTGCTGAGGTCCGAACCCGGCGTGCCCTTGAGCTGGCCCAGGGCATCCGCGAGCCGGCCGTGTTTTTCATAAAGCGCGGACAAGGCGAGCCGCGCCGCGGTATTCCCCGGTTCGAAGACGAGCAGTCGCTGGTAGGCGGACATGGCGGCCTCGGGCGGACCGATGCGGGTGTGCAATTGGGCGAGCCGCAGGAGGACGCGCGTGTCGTTGGGCGCGCTCTCCATGGCCCCGTTCATGACCGCGAGAGCGCCCGCGAGGTCGCCTTTTTGCTCGAGCAGATCGGCCAGTTGCAGGATGAATTCCCGCCGCGCGCCGTCCGGGAAACCGCCTCCGCCGTGGCGCAACCAGACGCGCAGCGCGGCCTCGGGGGTCGCATTGTCGCCCGCGGTGCGGCAGGCGGTGAGCAGATTGCGCAACGCTTCGGAATCGTCCGGGGCGCGTTCCCAAAGCTGGCGAAAGAGCGCGATGGCGCGGGCGTGCGCGCCCATCGTGGACAGCGTGCCAGCGAGTGAAGAGACGCCATCCGCCGGGGCGAAACGCAGGAAGGCCGCGACCCACGCGGGCATCTCGCCGGGCGCGGCGGTCGCCGCGCGCAATGCATAAAGCCGCTGACGGATGTCACGGGCCAGCGTGCCCGCTTCATCCCCCTGGAGCAGCACCAGTGCTTCATCGGCGAGGGCTTTCTCCCACAGATCGACCGCCAGATTTTCCAGCTTCAGCGTTTGCAGATGCGACCCGGACTCGAGGATGAAACGCAGATGCCGCGGACCGGCGCTGGCGGTTTCGTTCAATTCGCTGCCGGAAAGCGGGCGCAGTTCGATCAGTCGATCGAGTGCGGCCCGCGCTTCCGCTTCCTGTCCGGCGAGCCCGCGCAGCAGTGCCGTGGCGATGGCGGCGTGGAGCGGTTGCCGGGCGGCATCGATCCCGGCAAGATAGCTGGTGACGAAGCCGGCGCGTTCCTTCTCCGGCAGGAGGAAATAATACTCGCGCAACGCCAGAGCGACCGGCGCGTCGAAGCTGTCAGCAGTCGCGTTGAGGGAATCGCGGAGGACGGTCCGCGCCGATTCGGCTTCACCGAGAAAGAGGTGCCAGTGGGCGAGCTCCTGCGCGTAGGCGGCGCGCTGGCTGCTCGCCTGATCGAAGACGCGGCGGCCGAGCGTGATCGCCTCGCGAAAACGATTCCGGGCGGCGAAGAGCGTCGCCGCCTGCCAGGTGCGCAGGTGCGTGCCTTCGGCGAAAAGTCCGTCGATCAGGCCCGGCGCGACCGCACCGCGCTGGCCGTCCAGCTCCTGGCCGAGCGCGATGAAGAAGAAATCGCGCTCGATCGGCGTGCGCTGCGGATCCCGCAGCCACGCGCCGAGGCGCTGATATTCCCCCGTCTGGAGAGCCAGCCAGATAAAGGCCTGCGCCGATTTTTGATCACCGGGATCGGCTTTCATCATCGCCTCCACACGGTCCAGCGTCGCGGCCCCGGCGCCGCTGTGATACAGCGCCCACAGGGCTTCGCTCGGCGCGGTCTGGGCCTCCCGCCAGCGCGCCACCCACGCGTCGCGGGTCGGGCCGCCCCGGGCGAGAAGCAGTTGCGAAAGCTGGCGAATGGCGGCGAGGCGGGCGTCGCGTTCGCTCGGCGAAGGGGGACGGCCGAGGGCGGTCGCGCCCGCGCCATCGTCCACCCAAAAGCTCCGCAGGACGTCCATGGTTTCGCGGGTGGTCTTGCCGCGGCGCTGCCCGACGGTCGCGAGATAGGCCGTCTGCAAACGGCCGAACTCCGTCAACTTGCGCGCGGGGAAACGCAGCGGATCGCCGGGTTTTTCCGGTGCCGTCACGCGCAGAATTTGTTCGAGACAACTCTCGGCTTCCGCCGTGGCGCCAGTCTCGAGCGCGAGTGTGGAGAGCGTCGCGAGCGTGCGCAGGTTCGAGGGCTCCAGCGTCCGCGCCCGGCGGAGCAGGGCCAGCGCGCGCTCGGGTGTGCCCCAGGCGAGTTGGAAATCGACCGCGCGATTGAGCGCCTCGGTGTCGCGCGGAAACTTGGTCACGACCCGCTCCCAGGTGCGCGCTGCTTCCTCGATCTCGAAATTTTTCTCCTGCAATTGCGCGAGTTTTTCGAGGCCGTCCGGCGTGTCCTGCGGCACGATGCGCAGGAGCTGCGCCTGGAGTTTGACCGCGGCGTCGAGCTTGTGCAGCTCCTCGGCCTCGCGGATCAGCTCGGGCAGCGCCTCGCCTTGATTCTCCGCGGCGTAGGAGGCGTCGGCCAGCACTTCGAACGCGCCCGCGGCGTCGCCCGAAGCCTTGAGAATGCGGCCGAGTGCGACCTCGGTGAAATAGTCGTCCGCGCGCAGGCGGCGGCGCTTTTCAAACTCGCCGCGCAGCCAATCGAGCTGCCCATGCTGGGTGCAGAAAGTGAGCAATTCGTTGAAGGCCGCGAGCCGTTCGCGGGTGCCGGGTTCCGCCTCGACCGCCTGCAGTTGCAGGGCGGCGGATTCCTCGTGCCGACGCATGCGCTCGAGGGCGCGGCGCAACGGGGCGAGCGATTCCTTGCGTCGCGAAACCGGGCTGAGCGCATACACCTGCCGCCAGGTGCTCAGTGCTTCGGCCCAAAGCTCGGCCCGCTGCTGCGTGAGCGCGAGATCGGTCAGCGCGTCGGCGTTGCCGGGATTTTCCGCGACCAGCCGTTCGAAGATCGCGAGCGCTTCCGGGATGCGCCCGGCCTGCAACTCGAACTGGCCGGCGCGCCGTTCATAGCTGGCGCGATTGGCCGGATCGATCTTCGCGAGCGTCAGGAGCGTCGGCACCGCCCCGGTCGATTGGCCGAGCGTGGTATCGATTTTCACCAGCAGTTCATGCGCGACCGCCGACTTCGGATTGAGCTCGAGCGCCCGGCGGGTGGCGAGAACGGCGGCGTTCGGTTCCCGGTTCCAGAGCTGCCAGCGGGCCACGCGCAGCCACGCTCCTTCGCTCGGCTGTGCATTCGCCGCGCGCTCGAGGTTGAGGATGAACTGATCGAGCGCGGGGTTCGGCTCCGATGCCGGGTCGCCGGGCGCGCCGCGACCGAGGAAGGGAAAGCGCGTGCCGGCGGGTCGCGTCGCCACCGCGCTGACGGCGGCGGCGCGGAAACTCTCGAACAGTTTTTGGTCGGCTTCGGACCGTTCGGCATCGCTGACGCTGAATCGGGCCGCCTGCTCGAGGGCAAACTGCGCTCCCGGATAGTCGCCGCGCGCCGCGAGCAGATCGCCGAGGGCGAGATGCGCCTCGCGGTTTTGCGGCTGGAGTTCCACTGCGGTGCGCAGTTCGGCAATCGCGGGATCGAGATCGTTCTGTGCGCGCAGGAGCTGAGCGATGCGGAGATGGGCGGCGGCGCGTGGTGCGGGGGGAGCGGCCGGCGGCACGAGGCGGTTGAGCGTGCGGCGCGCTTCCTCTTCCCGGCGCTGGCTGAAATAGAAATTGGCGAGGGCCGCCAGCGCTTCCTCGCCGCCCGCCGTAGCGTCCGCGACGAGGTGTTGTTCAACCAGATCGGTGAGATGATTTTGCCCGTAAAATTCGAGGGCCCGCGCGCGCAGGGTTTCGTCGTTCTTTTTTGCAAGGAGGAGCGCGGCGATGCGCTGCGCGGCGGCGGCGGTTTGATCCCGCAAGACGTCGAGGCTGGCGCGCTCGAAGACGAAATCCGCATTCGCCGACTGCTCCTTGAGGAGCGCGTCATAGATCGCGATCGCCGCCTCCGGCATTTCCATCCGCGTGAGCAGGCGCGCGAGCCGGACGCGATATTCGGCATTCTTCGGCGCGAGCGTTGTCAGTTTGCTCAGCCACACGCGCTGTTCTTCGAGGTTTCCGAGGCGCTCGTAGAGATCGACCAACTGCAGGCTGGCCCCGAGGTCGCGCGGATTTTCTTCGGCATATTTTTTCCAGCGCGCCTCGAGTTCATCGGTGCGGCGATAGCGCTGGTGGATGCGGATGAGTTGCGATTCCAGGTCGGCCCGCAGCCAGTTGCCCGGGCCGGTAAAGGTCAGCGCCTTTTCCAGCGCAGTGATGGCCTCATTCTGCCGGCCCGCTCCCTGGTGGATGCGGGCCAATTGCTGGAGCGCGAGCGGGCGCTCGGTCGCCGGCGCATTTTTTTCGAGGTAGGTGAGATGCTCGATCGCGCGGTCGGGCAGAAAATTGCGCTCGTAGGTGTCGGCCAGTTGCCGGCGCAGCGCGAGGTCCGCGGGATTGAGTGCGACGGTTTTCTCCCACGCTGCGGCCGCCTGCACCAAGTCGCCCGCATCGAGCCAGGCGGCGCCGAGGGCGAGGAGCGTCTCGGCAGTCTTCGGGTCGCCCGGTTTCATCGCCGCGAGCGCCTTTTCGTAGGCGGCCGCGGCTTCCTTGGGCCGGCCGCGTTCGCTTTCCATGCGCGCCAGCGCCAGCGCGGGGAGGGGACTTTCGGCGTCCAGTTTGGCCGCGTTCTGGAATGCGGTCACCGCTTCGTCCGACCGGCCGGCGCGGCGCAGCAAGTGGCCATAAATCATCTGCGCAGCGAACGAATCGCCGGCCTTGTATTCATCGAGCAACTGCCCGGTCTGGCCCTGCTCGGCATACGTCTTCCAGAGCCGGTCGAGCGCGGTGCCTTCGGTCGGATTCGCGGCCAGCATCTGCTTGTAGCGCTCGATGACTTTCGGCGAAGGCGGGGCCTGCCCCTGCGCGCCGAGGGTCAGCAGGAGGAGGGAGAAAAGGAGGCTGGGTCGCCGCATCGCGCACAAGCTACGTCGCAAGGCGGGCACGGCAAGCCCGCGCGTCAGCCTGCGTCGAGCAGGGTTTTCGCGTGGGCGAGCGCGGATTCGCCCTTGCCCCCCAACATCCGGGCGAGTTCCTCGAGCCGGGCTTTGCCTTCGACTTTTTCCAGATGCGAAACGGTGCGGTTCTTGGCGAATTCCTTGGTGACGACAAACTGCGTGTCCGCCAGCGCGGCGACCTGCGGGAGATGGCTGATGCAGAGCACCTGATGCGCGGCGGCGAGCGACTTCATCTTCGCACCGACGGCGTGGGCGATTTCGCCGCCGACATTCGCGTCGATCTCGTCGAAGACGAGCAGCGCGATCGTATCCTGCGCGGCAAGGGCGGATTTCACGGCGAGCATGACGCGGGAGATTTCCCCGCTTGAGGCGATGCTCTTGAGCGGCTTCGGCGGTTCGCCGGGGTTTGGGGCGAAAAGGAAGGCGACGCTTTCAAGGCCGTGCGCGCCGGGTTTTTCGAGCGCGGTCAGCGCGGCGCGGAAGTCGGATTTTTTGAAGCCGAGATCGCGGAGATGCGCGGTCACGCTGGTCGCCAGTTTCGGCGCGGCGGTCTGGCGTTTGGCGCCGAGCTTGGCGCCGGTTTCGAGCAGGGATTGGCGCGCGGCGGCGATTTCTTGGTCGAGCCGCTCGAGTTCGGCGCCGCGGGATTCGATCTTGCGCAGGCGTTCCGCGGCCTGTTCGCCGAACGCGATCACGTCGCCGACGCTGCCGCCGTACTTCCGCTTGAGCGTTTCGAAAAGCGTCACGCGTTCCTCCATCTGGGCGAGCCGCTCGGGATCGAGGTCCATGTCCTCCGCGTAACGCTGGAGCGATTGCGCGAGGTCTTCGAGTTCGACCGTCGCGCGCAGTTGCGACTCGGTGAAGCGCGCGGCGGCGGGATCGACGCGTTCGAGATCGCGGAGCAGTTTGCCGATCTCACCCAAGCGGGTGAGCAACGCGTCATCGGCTTCGGAAAGGCGTCCGACGACTTGAGTGGAAAGCTCGAGCAACCGCCGGCTGTTCGCCGCCACGCTGTAACGCGCGAGCAATTCCTCCTCTTCCTCCGGCCGCAACTGGGCCGCGTCGATCTCCTGCACTTGATGCCGCAGCAGATCGACTTCGCGTTCCAGCGCGGCTTCGCTCGTCGAAAGGTCGGTGTGTTCCGCGACCAGCGCGTTCAGTCGGCGGAACTGCCCGACGTATTTTTCCCGCAACGCGCCGGCGCCGGCGAAGGCGTCCAGCAGGTCGAGCTGTTTGGCGTCGGAGAGGAGCGATTGGTGGTCGTGTGGGCCGTGCAGATCGACGAGTCCATCGCCGAGATCCTTGAGGACCGCGAGCGTGGTCGGGCTGCCATTGATGAATTGCCGGTTCGTGCCGGCGGCGGAGAAAACGCGCTTGAGGATCAACGCGCCGCCTTCGCACGGCTCGACGCCGAACTCCTCGAGTTGCGCGTTCAACGCCTTGGCGTCGCCCACGTTGAAGACGGCCTCGACCGTGCAACTGTCCGCGCCAGTGCGGATGAGCGATTTGTCGGCGCGTTCGCCGAGGATGAGCTGAAGCGCGCCGACGATGATCGATTTCCCCGAACCCGTCTCGCCCGTGACCGCGATAAAGCCGGGCGCGAGCAGCCAGGTCAGTTCCTCGACGAGGGCGAGATTGCGGATGCGGAGGGAGGCGAGCGTTGCGGGCACGGCGGGATTATGAAAGCCTGCGCCGGCTTTTCAATCCGCGCGCATGGCTGACCTCACAATAACCTTTCTCGGCTCCGGGACTTCCCTCGGCGTGCCGATGATCGGCTGCGACTGCCCGGTCTGCCGCTCGGCCGATCCGCGCGACGCGCGCTCCCGCGCGTCGATCTACGTGGAGACGCCGGAATGCGCGTGGGTCATTGATACCGGGCCGGACTTTCGTCAGCAGGCGCTCCGCGAAAGGGTGCGCCGGGTGGATGCGGTTGTTTACACGCACTCGCACACCGATCACATCATGGGGTTCGATGATCTGCGCCCGTTTTGTTTTGGCGGATACGATCTCCCGGTCCACGCGGCGCCGGAGACGATGGCGGATCTCGAACGCGTTTTTGGATTCGCCTTTAATGGGCAAAACCGCTGGCCGGGTTACATCCGCCCGCTCCCGCACCGGATCGACGGGCCATTTTTTCTCGGGGAAACGGAGCTCGTGCCGATTTCGGTGCGGCATGGCCGATCGCATGTGAATGGCTTTCTCTTTCGCCGGCACGGCGCGTCGCTGGCGGCGTATTTCAGCGATTGCAAAGAGGTGCCGGTCGAAGCGCGCGCGCAACTCCGCGGAGTGCGGCATCTCATCGTCGATGCGCTCCGTTACACCCCGCACCCCACGCATATGAATGTGGACGAAGCGCTCGCGCTGGCCGCCGAAATCGCCCCGGGCCAGACTTGGCTGACGCATCTCAGCCACGACCTGATGCACGCGGAATTGGAGCCCACGCTTCCCATTGGCGTCCGCATCGCCTACGACGGCTTGAAGATCGAAATATGAGCGCCCTCCACTTTCTCAAAATCTGCGCATGCGCCCTGGTTTTCGCGCTGCTGGCCAACCCGGCGGCGTCGGCGGCGCCGAAAAAGACCGCGACCCCGGCGAAGGCCGCGCCGGTCAGCGCGGAGTCCGCGGCGACGCTCGTCGTCTTTAATCAGAACGACCGCGAGTCGGTGGAACTGGCGCGTTTTTATGCGGAAAAGCGCGGTGTGCCGAAGGAGCAGGTTATCGGGCTGAAGTGCGCCAAAACCGAGGAGATCAGCCGGGAGGAATACGACAAAACGATCGCCGAGCCGCTGCGGCGCATCTTCACCGAGAAAGGTTGGTGGAAGCTGCGCGCCGTGGAGAGTCCGGTCGGGCCTGTCGAATCGAACAAGATCCGGTTCGTTGCGCTGATCCGCGGCATCCCGCTGAAGATCGCGGCCATGCCACTTTACGAGGGGGACAAACTCACCGGGCCGGCTCCGGTCGGTTCGGCCAACGAGGCGGCCGTCGATGCCGAGGTCGCGGTGCTCGGCTATCGCACGCGGGTCATTTCCGGGGCGATGAACAATTTCTATTTCCGCAGCTACACGCCGATCGCGGCCGCGGGCCGCCCGGAGTTGATGCTCGTCTGCCGGCTGGATGCGCCGACGCCGGAGATCGTGCGGCGCATGATCACGGATTCGCTCGCGGCGGAGGAAGCAGGGCTCGCCGGATTTGCCTATATCGATGCGCGCGGCGTTTCCGATCCGGGTTATGTGATGGGCGACGACTGGCTTTTCGCCCTGGCCAATACCGCCCGCCGCCGCGGCACGCCCACCGTGCTGGACAACGGTCCGGGGATCTTTCCCCAGAGTTATCCGATGACTCAGGCGGCGCTCTATTTCGGCTGGTACGCGGGGGATTTGAGCGGGCCGTTCGTCCGTCCGGAATTCCGTTTCGTGCGCGGCGCGGTCGCCGTGCACATCCATTCCTTCAGCGCTTCGACTCTGCGGGATCCGCTGCGCAACTGGGCGGGGCCGCTCGTGGCCGCTGGTGCCGCGGCCACGCTTGGCAATGTCTATGAGCCGTATCTCGCGCTGACTCCGCAGCTCGATATTTTTCACGATCGCCTGCGCTCCGGACTGACCTTCGCCGAAAGCGCCTACATGTCGCAGCGGGTGCTTTCGTGGATGACGACGTGCGTCGGCGATCCACTCTATCGGCCGTTCAAGGGGGCGGCGGAACTCGGCGAGCGGCCGGCGGCCGGCGAATGGGCGGACTACCGGCAGGGCGCCCGCGCGTGGTATTCCAGCCCGCGCGAGGAAGGCGATGCGGCCTTGCGCGCCTTGGCGAAAAAGAACCGCAGCGGGATGATTTTGGAGGGACTCGGCCTGCTCCAGCTATCGGTGGACGACCGCAGGGCGGCGCTGGAGACGTTTGCCGAAGCGCGTGCGCTCTACGGCCCGACGGTCGATGGGTTGCGCGTCGCGCTGCACGAAGTCATGCAATTGAAAGCGGCGGGCCGCGATGCCGAGGCCCGCATCCTCGTGCGGCGGGTCACGGTCAAAGCGCCCGATATGCCGGCGGCGGACTTGCTGCGGTTGCTCGTCGAACCTCCGCCACCACCGCCCGCCGCCACGCCAACTCCGGCGGCGACTCCGGCGAAGCGTTGAGTTTCTTCCGGACTGTTGCTTTGCTGGCGTGATGAACTTCGGGGATCGCTACGCGACGCTGCGGGCTACGCTGGTCCGTGAGGAGCCGCTGCTCACGGTGCCGCGCGCGCTGACGGAACTGGAGTTGCAGGCGCATTGGTTCGCGGGCGACTTCGGGCGCCAGTTCACGACCACGAGCGGCCTCGCGGTGCGGGTGGTGCAGTTCGGGGTTTGGAATCGGGAAGCGGGGCCGGATTTCGCAGAAGCGGCGGTGTCTTTCGATGGTGCGGAGCCGGTGCGGGGGTGCATCGAATTCGATCCCGACGCGCGCGATTGGGAGCATCACGGCCATGCGACGAATCCGGCTTACGAAACGGTGGTGCTGCACGTTTTCACGCGCGCGGGCGGTGGCGAATTTTTTACCCGGACCGCGGCGCATCGGAATGTCCCGCAGGTGCTGCTCGATGCGGCGCTCCTCACGGGCGAAGTCCCGCTCGCGCTGCCCGAGGCGAAGGCTGGCCGCTGTTCCGGGCCGCTGCGGGAACTGCCCGAGGAAAAAGCGCGCGCGGTGTTGCTCGGCGCCGCACAATTTCGTCTGCGGCGCAAAGCCGCGGCGCTGGCTCGATTGACCGAATCGCACGGCGCGGACGAAGCCCTTTTCCAGGCGCTCGCGGCGGCGCTCGGTTACAAGAGCAACAAGCTGCCTTTCACGCTCCTCGCCCAGCGCCTGCCGCTGAAGCTGCTTCGCAAAAGCGATCCCGCCGCGCTGCTCTTCGGGGTCAGCGGATTTCTGCCCTCCGGTCTGCAGGAATTCGACGCGGCGACGCGCTCGTATCTGCGCGGATTATGGGAGCAGTGGTGGCCGCGCCGGGCGGAGTTTGAGCGGCTGAAGATCGAGCCCGGCCTGTGGAAGATGAGCGGCCAGCGGCCGCTGAATCATCCGCAACGCCGGCTCGCCGCGCTCGCGCAAATCATCCGCCACTGGCCTAAAATCCGCACCCTGCGCGACCCCTGCGACCCCGCCGCGATTCAGCGATTCTTTGCGCAGTTGACCGACGAATATTGGGATTTCCACTACACCGTGACTTCGAAGACCGCCGGGCGGCGGATGGCGCTGGTCGGCGAATCGCGGACGACGGAGATGCTGGCCAATGTCTTCTTTCCGCTCGCCATTGCCGCGGATGAGACGCGCTGGATTGGTTTCCAGAATCTGCGCGCACCTTTGACCAACCAGCGCGTGGAAGTCGCCGCCCTGCGGCTGTTCGGCGAGAGTGCGCGCGCCTCGGAGTTCCTCAAATTCGCGGTGCTGCAGCAGGGGTTGCTGCAAGTTTACGAGGATTTCTGTCTGCGCGACGCCAGCGACTGCGCGCAGTGCCCATTCCCACGCCAGCTCGCGCAGTGGTAGCGGGAGGAGGCCTGTCTGGGGTGGGTTTCCGCCGGAAATTGCCTTGGCCTTTCCGCGGCGAATCATTCACATGAACACCATGCAAGCCCCCGCTTCGATCCGCGACACGGTGGCCGACGTCGTCGCACGCACGCCGGTCTATGACATCCATACGCATCTTTACGATCCCGCGTTCGGCGAACTGCTGCTCTGGGGCATCGATGAACTGCTCATCTATCATTACCTGATCGCCGAAGGTTTCCGGCAGTTCGACCTGCCGTATGACAAGTTTTGGGAGATGTCGAAAACGCAGCAGGCTGACGCCATCTGGCAGGCGCTTTTCATCGATCACTCACCGATCTCCGAAGCCTGCCGCGGTGTGCTCACCGTCCTGAATGCGCTCGGGCTCGACGTGAAAAAGCGCGACCTGCCCGCGCTTCGCCAGCATTTCGCAAAGTGGAAAGTCGAGGATTTCACCACCCGCTGCCTCGAACTCGCGAACGTCCGCCAGGTCTGCATGACCAACTCGCCGTTCGATGATCTGGAGCGTCCCGTCTGGGAGCGCGGATTCAGCCGCGACCCGCGTTTTGTCGCCGCGCTGCGCATCGATCCGCTGCTCATGGATTGGGAAAACACCGTGCCGAAAATGCGCGCGTGGGGCTACGACGTGACCGCCGATTTTGCGGGCCAGACGTTCGATGAAGTGCGCCGCTTCCTCGGCGAGTGGACGAAGAAGATCAACGCGCAGTATTGCATGGTCTCGCTCACCCCGGACTTCGCTTTCCCCGCACACACGCCCGCCGCGCAACTCATCCAGCACGCCATCATGCCGCACGGCCAGGAGCACGGGCAGGCCTTTGCCATGATGATCGGTGTGAAGCGCAACGTGAACCCGCTGCTCAAGCTCGCGGGCGACAGTGTCGGACTCTCCGACATCACCGCGGTGGAAAATATTTGCTCCGAATATCCCGACAACAAATTCCTCTGCACGATGCTGGCGCGGGAAAACCAGCACGAGCTTTGCGTCACCGCGCGCAAGTTCCGCAACCTGCACGTCTTCGGCTGCTGGTGGTTCCTGAACAACCCGTCGATCATCGAGGAGATGACGCGCATGCGGCTCGAACTCATCGGCCTGAGCATGACGCCGCAGCACAGCGACTGCCGGGTGCTCGACCAGCTTGTCTATAAATGGAGCCACTCGCGCGGCATCATCGCGAAAGTGCTCGGTGAAAAATACGAAGACCTCACGGCGACCGGCTGGGAGCCGACCCGCACCGAGATCGAGCGCGATGTGCATGATCTCTTCGGCGGCGCGCTGGAGCGGTTCTTGCGGCATTGAGAGGGGCTAGTTGCGGGAAATCGCTTCGCGGCCAGCGCATCGGCCCCGGCTCCGAAGGCCGACCCGCCTGGATGGGACGTGAGCTGATCTTGGTTTCCGTCTTCGTCAAACGGGGCGCACCGGCGGGCGGCGGAGCTGGCTGGCCAAGGCGACGAAACGGCGTTTCGCGGAGCAATGAAATTCCGCAAAGGCCTCCGCCCCGGTTCGCATGCTACCGAGAAAGGCGTCGCGCGATGGCTTCTGGATCCTGCCGCAGATCGAGGATCGCCCCAACCATCAGCCGGTCGCCGGTGATCGTATAAAAGACTCCAAACCCGAAGGGCCGCAGGACCAGCCGACGATACGCGCCGCGATAGACGGGTGCCATCTCGGGATGCTGCCGCAGGCGTTCCAAGGCGAAATCGAGCGTGCGATAGAAGCGCTCTCCGAGACCCGGTCGCCGCTCCTCCATCCGGACGTAAGCTTCGAGCAAGTCCGCCTCCGCGCCCCGGAGCAGTTCGATCCGCATCAGCCGCGGCGGGCTGCGAAGCGGCGTTTGACTTCCTCCCAAGTGGACGCCTGTCGGGGGTCGTCGCGATACGCGGTGAAGCGCTCATCAAGGAGCCGCACATGATCTTCGCGGACCGAAAACTCCGCCGCTCCGGCACCGCCGAGCTTCACGAAGAGGCGATTCAAGAGTTCCTCCTGCTCCACCAGCGGGAGGGTTTCGACCGCAGATTCGATTTCGGTCAGCGTGCTCATGCCGCATACCGTAGCACGCTCAGGGAAGTGCCGGCAAGGGAGCGGTGGCGAAGTTGTCTGTGAGGTCGGGCTCTCGGCATGGAACCAGTGCGGGAAACTGCTTCGCGGCCCGCGCATCGGCCCCGGCTCCGAAGGCAGACCGGCCTGGATGGGACGCGAGCTGATCCTGGTTTTCGTCTTCGTCAAACCGGGCGCACCGGCGGGCGGCGGAGCTTGCTGGCC
>JBBQIZ010000032.1:0-29788 GCA_038325425.1 Chthoniobacterales bacterium | reverse complement strand
ACCTACTCCGGCAAGGCACTCCTCATCGTAAATGTCGCCTCGAAGTGCGGCTACACGCGGCAGTATTCGGGCCTCGAAGAGGTCTGGAAAAAGTATGAGGACAAAGGCCTCGTCGTGCTCGGTTTTCCGTCGAACGACTTTGGCGGCCAGGAACCCGGGACGAACGCGGAGATCGCCGAGTTTTGCTCCTCGAAATTTGGCGCGAGTTTCCCGCTTTTCGACAAGGTCCACACCAAAGGCCCGGAGCAACATCCGCTCTACACCGCGCTGACCGGCCCGACCTCGCCGGTGCCCGGCCCGGTGAAGTGGAACTTCAGCAAGTTCCTCGTCGGTCGTGATGGGAAAATCATTGCGCGTTACGACTCCAAGGTGGAGCCGACTTCGGCGGAATTGACCGCGGCCATCGAGGGCGCGCTGGCGGCGAAGTAAGCCATTCCGGCTCTCACCGGCCGGACCAGGCTGGCGACCATGCCGCCAAGGGCGCGCATCCGGGGCGGCCGACGCCTGATGAAAAAATCGCCCTCCGGCCCGATGGCGACGCTGTGAAGGTTGCCCGCGCAATTTGGCCGCGGCACGCGAATTAGGAATCGATCAGGGAAACCGCGAAGAATGAAGCCGAGCCGCAGCCACGCTGACCGTGCACGGTAAAATTCGAGGCCCCAACCCGATAAAGAACATGCTCCCCCGATGATTGCCGTCATTCTTAATCCGCAATCCGGCGCGGTCGCGGAAATCGAAGAAATCATCCGGCGCATCGAAGAGTCGCTGCCCGGCGCGCGCGTATTTGTCGGCCACGCCGCCGGCGATGCGCGGCGGCAGACGGAGGAAGCGGCGGCGAACGGTTTCACGACGATCGTCGCGGCGGGCGGAGACGGCACGCTCAACGAAGTCCTGAATGGCCTGCTGCCGCACGCCGACCGCATCCGCCTCGGTTTGCTGCCGCTCGGCACCGGCAATGATTTTGCCCGAGTGCTCCCGCTCAAGGCCGACATCGACCTAGCGCTGGTCGCCTTGCAAGAAGGCCACACCCGCCGCTTCGATGTCGTCCGTGTCAATGGTGGTGAAAAAATGCACCATTTCCTCAACGTCTCCGCCGGCGGATTCAGCGGGACGGTCAGTGAGAAAATGACGAGCGATCTCAAGGCCGCGTGGGGGCCGCTCTCCTATGTGCGCGGCATGCTCGGCTCGCTCAACGAACTGGCGCCGTACGCGTGCGAACTGACGCTCGACGACGCACCGCCGATTCCGCTCAGCGCCTATAATCTCGTCGTCGCGAATGCGCAGTTCGTGGCCCGCGGAATCCCCATCGCCCCCAAGGCCGATCCGGCGGATGGCCTGCTCGATGTCATCGCGATCCGCGAGACCTCCGGCGCCCGCCTCGCGCTGCTCGCGCCTCTCGTGCTCACCGGCCACCATCTCGAAAACGAAGACGTGTTCTTTCGCCAGGCGCGAAAGATCACGGTGCGCGCGACTCCGGCGATGCCTTTCAATGCCGATGGCGAGTTGATCGGCGACTCGCCGCTGACCTTCGAGATTCTCCCGCAGGCCGTGACGATGATCGTCCCCGCGCCCGCGCCGGAATAGCGGAGCGCGTTCCGCGTGGCGGTCGGTTGGATAATGCGGTCGCGGATTTTTTCACACGGGCGTGGTCAGATTCCGCGCCTCAGAAGGGAATCACGGGCGCGCAGATCCCGCCGCGGGAGCGAATCCAGAGTATGAAAACGCTCCGCCTCGCTCCCATCTTCTCCGCGGTCCTGCTGACCTCGGCCTTCGCGCAATCACCCTCCAATCCCAGCACCGACGGCTCCGCCCGGACGATGCCCGCCACCTCTCCGCGAGAAGGATTCACCCTCCGCGGCACCGAGGCGATCATGACCCGCGCAGGCGTCAGCGCGAAAATGGATCAGGAAGTGCGGTTCCCGAATGGCCTGCGCGTTTTGCCCGACGGGACCGTCACGTTGCCGGACGGCAGCACCACGGCTCTGCGCGCCAACCAGATTCTCACCTTCGACGGCGTCTTTCAGGACGTCACCGTCATCCAAGCCGGTGTGGCTCCGCTGCAAGCGGTAACTCCGATGCCGGCCGCCACGGCCGATGTCGGGATCTCCGCCCGGGACGGGATCACCATTTCCGGGACGGAAGTTTTCCTGACGCAAAATGGCGTGATGCAGAAGGTCACCTCCGACGTGCGGATGTCCAACGGTGTCGTCGTGCAGGCCGATGGCACGATCATTTCCGAGAATGGCAACAAGGTCACTCTCCGGGCGAATCAGGTGCTCGGCTTGGATGGCGTGTTGCGCGAAGCTCCGGTGCGTCCGAACCCCGCAGGCCCGAATCCCGCACTGAGCTCGCCGAGCCGGTAAGCGGGTCGTTCACCGCGCCCGGCGGCGGCCCATCCGCAGCAGACTCTCGTGCAGCAGCCAGACTGCCGCGGCCATGAGCACTGCCGCACTCGCGATGCTCGCGAGGCCGAATCGTTCGGCGCACACCCCAGTCGCGCTGGGCAGCGCCGCCACCCCGAGCATCGCGGCGCTGACTTGAAAGCCGATCGCGTGCGCGGCCATGCCCGGCGGGAGTCGCTGTGGGGTGCGCGTCATCAGGCAGGGGAAAATCGCCGCGAGGCCCAGACCGGTCAGCGCCAGCGCGACGGTGGAAAGCCACACCGAGGCGCTCAACGCGAGCAGCACCGTGCCCGCCGCCGCGAGCACCGTGCTCCCGCGGACCAACCGATCGACTCCGATCCGATCTACCACCCAGCCGAATAGAATCCGCCCGACCCCGATGCTCGCCCAGTAGATCGTCACCGCCACGCCGGCCTTTTCCTGCGGCACATTTCGTCCCTCGGTCAGCAGCGTAAAGCTCCACTGACCGACGGTCGCCTCCAGCCCTGTATAGAAAAAAAAGAGCGCGATCTGCAGCCGCACCGTCGGGTCGCGCAAGGTCGCCGCCATACTCACCTCCGCGGGCTTTTCTTCGTCCACCGATTCCTCATTCGCGTCCCATTTCCGCCGGGTCAGCCCGAAGAGCAGCGCCAGCCCGCAGAGGATCGCCGCCACCGTCCCGTAACCCGCGCGCCAGGAGTTCCCGCCCGCCAGCACCGCAGTCATGATCAGCGGCCCAAAGGTCGCGCCGAGGCTGTAGCAGGCGTGCAGCCAGTTCATGTGCCGTGCGGAGAAATGGTGCGCCACGTAGTGGTTCAGCCCCGCATCGATCGCGCCCGACCCGAGCCCATGAAACGTCGCACAGACCGCAAAGAGCGCCCACCACGGGGTCAGCGCGTAACCCGCCGCGCTCGCCGCCACGAGCAGGCTGCTGCCCGCGAGCAACCAGCCGATGCCGACCATTTTGAGCAGACGGCCGGTGAAGAAACTCGACAGGAAATAGCTCAGCCCGACGCCGATGAAGATCACTGCGACCGAACTCTGCTGCCGCCCGAAGGTATCGCGCACCGACGGCCAGGCCACGCCGATCACCGTATCCGGCAGGCCGAGGCTGATGAAGCCGAGGTAGGCGATGACCAGCAGCAGTCGCGGCGAGGAGAGGGAGGGCGCAGTCATATCGGCAAACGAAGCGGCGTTGTTTGCCCGCTTTCCGCCGCGAAGGGAAGCCCCGCCGCAGGCCCTCAGCCGGATGCCCCGGTCAGGTTGCTACCCCGAGATCGTTCCGGCTCTACTCGGCCCATGCGCTTTCCTTTTCTGGCGGTCGGGCGGTTGCTCGCCTGCAATTTCAGCACCGCCCAGGCCGGGACGATCCTCGCAAGCGACCCGGTCGTCACTGAAGTCGAGACACGCGGCGGCGGTTTTCCAGGCCGGAGGGTTACCCGATGCGGCGACAAAAATGTTCCGGTCGCGCTCCGTACGACTATGCGCTCGCACGGTGCGAATTATTCCAGATGATGAGTCCCATGACTGGCTCCCACCCTTCCGGCTCGCTCCAGATCCTGGTCGTGGAAAACCACGCGGATACCCTGAAATATCTCCGCAAATATCTGGAGCAGCTCGGCCACTCCGTGCGCGCTGCAAGCACGATGAAAGAGGCGCTGCAAGCACTCGCGGAGGCGCCGGGCGATGTGCTCCTTTCCGATATCGGCCTGCCGGATGGCGATGGCTGGGAATTGTTGGAGCGCGCCCAATTACCCGCCACGGTTTACGCCCTCGCGATGAGCGGCTTCGGCATGGGCAGCGACCAGAGCCGCAGCAAATCAGCCGGTTACCGCCATCATTTGCTCAAGCCCTTCACCCCGCACGATCTCGATCGATATCTCAAGGAAGCGGCCCGCGAAAACGCCACGCGCTGAGGTTTACCGCAAGATTTCGGCGGCGGCTTCGTCCTTGGGCAACTCCACGACGAAAGTGGCGCCCTGCCCGCGGCCGGCGCTTTCCGCCCAGATCCGCCCGCCGTGCATTTCGAGGATGCCGCGGCAGATCGCGAGGCCGAGGCCGAGGCCGCCAAAGCGGTGCGTGATCGCGGAACTGCCTTGGGCGAAGGCTTCGAAGAGCAGGGGCAGATGCTGCGGATCGATCCCCGCGCCGTCGTCGCGCACGCAAATGCGGAGATGCCCATCTGCGGTATCTTCGGAGGTCACTTCGAGCAGGCCGTTTTCGGCCGCGAATTTGGCGCCGTTATTGAAGAGATTCCAAAAGATCTGCTGCAGGCGGGTGGGATCACCGCGCACTTCCGCACAGGCGGCGGTCAGCCGCGGCGCGACGCGGATGCCGCGCGCGGCGAGGGTGCTGGCGCAGACGCCCAGGGCGTGGCGGATGGCGTCGTGCACGTCGCAGACGACCCGCTTGAGGACGAGCTTGCCGTTGATGATCCGGGTGACATCGAGCAGATCGTCGATCAGCCGCGCCTCGAGTTCGACGTTGCGCCGGATCATTTCCAGATCGGCGCGCTGATCCGTCTCGCTGGCGCCTTCCTCCAGCATCCAACTGACCGCCATCAGCACCGGGGTCAGCGGCGTGCGCAGTTCGTGGGAAAGTTTGGCCAGGAATTCGTCCTTCGCGGCATTGGCCCGCTCGGCGGCGGCGAGCGCCTCCTGGCGGCGCGCCTCGGAACCCTTGATCTCGGTGATATCGAGCACCGTGCCGATGACCCGCACGCAGACCCGCCCGGCGGGCGTGTCGTCAAAGACGCCACGGCCGGTCATTTGCACCCAGCGCCTTTCGCCATCCGGCCAGAGGATCTGCTGCTCGAGGACAAAGTGTCCGGCGTCGGGATGCGCCGCGCGTTCCAAGGCCTGGACAAAGACGAAAATATCCGCCGCGGTCAGCCGCGCCATGAACCACTCGCGCGAGGGGGCGAGGTCCGCAGGCGCGCCGATGATCTCCCGCATCCGCGGCGACCAATCCGTGCACCCAAACCCGGGCAGGCTCTCCCACGTGCCGAGGCCGGTGCTTTCCAAGGCCAGCCGTAGGTGGCGCTCCTTCGCGAGCAGCTCCGCCTCGGCCCGCTGGCGGGCGGAGATATCGGTGACAAAGGCGATGCCGCGGTCCGGGCAATCGCCGATCCGCGTGGCGACGATTTCGACCGGGATGATCTGGCCGCCACTGCCGAGAAACTCCGTGGTGAAAGGCGCGGCCCGGCTTCCACTCTGGAGATATTTCGAGGGAAGACCTTCGGCATCGGCGAGACCGCCCGGCGTGATGCGGCGCCAATTCACCCGGCCCGCGCGGAATTCCTCGAGCGGGTAACCAAGGAGCGCGAGGCCGGCTTCATTGGTCTCGGTGAGGCGCTCGCCGATCCACAGGAAAATCGGGAGGACCGTATTCTCAAAGACGCTGCGGAAGAGCGCTTCACTCTCGCGCAGCGCCGCCTCGGCGCGCTTGTGCTCGGTGATGTCGGTGTGCGCGCCGACCCATTCGCGGATCGAGCCATCGTCATTGAGCACCGGCAGCGCGCGGGCCGCGCAATGCCGCCACTCGCCGTCGTGCCGCCGCACCCGGTGCTCGAAGACGAATTTGCCCCGGCGGGCGACCGCTTCTTTCCACGCCTCGATCGTCGGCTCGGCATCCTCGGGATGGACCGCCTGCGCCCAGCCGTAGCCTTGATATTCGGCGTGGGTCTGACCGGTGAAACGCCCCCAACCCGGCTGCTCCCCGCGCATCTCGCCTTCCGCATTGTTTGTCCACAGCAGGTCGGCCGTCGCGAGCGTGGCGCAGCGGTAGCGCGTTTCGCTTTCGCGCAGGCGCTGCTCGGTCTGGCGGCGCTCATGGATGTCCAGCGAGACGCCGACGAAACCGGCGATGCGCCCCTCCGCCTCCCGCCACGGCCGGGCGCGGGCGAGGAACCAGCGATAAACGCCGTCCGCCCGGAGGAGGCGCAATTCCATCTCGATTTCCCGGCCACTGATCACGCCCCTGCGAAAAGCTTCCTCGATCTGCGCGACGTCGTCGCGATGGATGACCTCCCGCCAGCCCGCGCCGAGCATCGTCTCGCGTGACCGCCCGCAAAAGGCGATCCAGTGTTCATTGATGGAAGTCGCGCGGCCTTCGGCATCGGTGATCCAAACGATCTGCGGCGATACTTCCAGCAGCACGCGGTAGCGCTCCTCGGCGCTGCGGAGCTGCTCATCGGCGCGCTCCTCTCCGGCGAGCCGCGCCTCCAGCTCCCCGATCCGCCGGGTTTTCATCTCCAAACCCGCGATCAACTCTTCGCGCGTCGCCTGCGCAACGTCATCCGGCGTCTCGTTCGTCGAGGGAAGAGGGGCGCGGGGCAAACTCACAGTCCCGCTAATTAGTGCGCCCCGGCGCCGCCCGCCAATCTCTTTTCTGCGCGCGAGCGGCTACTTCTTTTTCGTGGCTGGGCGGGTGATCCGCAAACTCGTCGCCAGCGGCTCGGCGAGAAGGTCCGCGCCTGGCCAGAGACGGATGGCGCCGCGAAAGGCGTCCTGGTTTTCCCCGCGCTCACTGCCCGCGGGCAGCGGATCGAGGTATTTGGCATTGCCGCCGCCGATGACGAGATGATCCGGCCAGAAGACATCGCGGAGCAGGTCGATCGCGCGCGTCGCCGCTTTCTGCCAGCGCTCTTTGCCGTTCGAGTTCAGGGCCTCCTTGCTCAGGCGATCCATGAAGCCTTCGCTTTTCGACAGCCGCAGCGACCCGATCTCCAACGGCACCACCGCGTCGTCCACGATCAGCGTCGCGCCGACGCTCGTGCCGAGGCCGACGAACAGCATCCGGCCGGTTTCGTAGGCGGCGAGCGCCTGCATGGCTGCGTCATTGATCACGCGCACCGGACGCTTGAAGGCTTTGTCGAAATCGAAATCCATCCAGCCGCCGCCAAGGTTGAGCGGGTTCCGCGCGACCTGCCCGTCGCGCACCAGCCCGGGAAAGCCCAGCGTCACCACCTCGTATTCCCAATCCTGGGTCTGCTCGAGGACCCCCTTGACCATCCGCGCCGCGGTCAGGCTGCGCCCGGACGGAAACTTGCGGAATCCTTCATGCCCGCTGGCCATCATTTTCACACTGGTCCCGCCGATATCGATCATCAGCACTTTCATGCGGCGTCCTCGGCGGCGGCGAGCATCCGCCCGATGAGTTCTTCGACGCCCAACCCGTGGTCCCCCACGGTAACAAAATCGGCGCGCTCTTTAATCGAGGGCAGCGCATTGGCCACCGCCGCGGAAAGTCCGCACACATCGAGGAAAGCGTGATCGTTCTCCGCGTCGCCGATGCCCGCGACCTGATTCACGTCGAGGCCGAGTCGCTCGACGGCCGCGCGCAGGCCGGTGGCTTTGTTCACCCCGCTCGGAAGGATCATGACCGCACCCTTGTTGAAGATGACCTGAAGTTCGAGGCCGAATTTCCGGATCGTATCGAGCACCACACCCTCGTGCGGCTCCCAAGTCGCCACGATCGTTCTGCCCACCGAAATCGGCAGGCCGCGTGCGATCAAATGCGCCACAAACTGGCTCGGCGGCGGCTCGGCAAGCGCCTCACTTTCGCCGGTGGCTGGATGATAAAGCACGCCGCCGTTTTCCATTACCGCGAGGTCGAACCAGGCGATCTGTGGAAAAATCGCCTGCAAGTCATTCAGCTCGCGGCCCGTGACCAGAATTAGCTGGAACCCGGCCTCCTTCAGCTTCTGCAGCGCAGCGAGCGTCGTCTCCGTAACCGCGCCATTGTGGGCGAGAGTGCCATCGTAATCGGTCGCGAGCGCGCGCAGAGAAACGAGAGGCTGATGCACGGATTTCCGGTCCGGGGAATCTGCGATCACCGGCGATTAGTGGCGGATCAGCAGCCCCACGACAAAGCCCGCGAACAACGCCGCCACGAGCGACTGCCGCGGATTCTGCCGGACACATTCCTCGCCGTCTTCCTGCAACGTGCGCGCCCGCTGCCGGGCCTGATCGTAGGCGACGCCCGCCTGGGCTCTCGCGTCCGAGGCCACCGCCGAAGCCCGCGCCCGCACTTCGCCGGCCAGTTCGGAAGCTTTCTCCCGGGCCCGGTCCATGCGTCCGCCCGCGTTGTCGCGGAGTTCATGCAGCATGCCGTCGAGGTCGTCGGCCGACATGCCGAGTTTTTCGCCGAGCCGCGCGAGCAACTCCTGGCCTTTGCCTTCCACGAAGGTCAGGTCGTCATCGACCAATTGGCCATAGCGCTGCTTGAGCTGGCCTTTGATTTCGTCCCACCGGTTATCGAAAGTAAATTCATTCATGGCCAAGAATCGCGCGCCGCCAGCCATCCGGCCTTACCTGAGGTGCGCGTCAGGCAAACACCCGATGGCTTCGGCAAAACTTCCCCAGTCGGGATGCACGCACGCTGGCCCCGCAGCGCGATGCGTCAACATGGAATACCCAACTTCTGAATCAACCTCGCCTCTCCTGCAACGAGCCGACGACTTCGCCCGGCGCGAACCGACGAAAGCGGTCGTCTCCGCCTTCGGCGTGGGCTTTCTGCTCAACCTGCTGCCGCTCGGCGCCATCGCCGGCGCGCTCGTGGCGATCGCCTTCACCCTCGTCCGTCCCGCGCTCCTTTTCCTCGGCCTCGTGAAGGCCTGCGAATTCTGCGGCGTCCCATCCAAAACCCCATCCAATCATGAATAACCCAGACGATCACTCCACCGACTACTCCGAATTCGACCCCGTCTCCAACGCCCCCGCGGACCTTGGCGCGGAGCTGGATCAATGCGTGCGCCGCAATCCCGGCGGCAGCCTGCTCGTCGCGCTCGGCCTCGGCCTCGCGCTGGGCATTCTCGTCCGCGGGCTGCGCCCGGAACCGCGGCCCCAGCACCGGCTCGCCGAACTGCTCGAAGACCTCGAGGAACGCGTTCGCGAAACCAGCGCGCCGGCCTTTCGCCAGGCCTCCAAGCTCGCCTCCGAAAGCGCGCAAGTCCTCGGCAGCGGCTTGCACCGTGGGGAAGCACAGTTGGAGCGAGTCCTCCGCCAGACGGCGCGCCGTTTGCGGGGTTTTTGGTCGTAAAAAAAGCACCGCAACGCCGGTGGGGGGCGGGGATGAGCGAGGCATCGGGAGGCCTTGCGGGACCCAAAGCAGACGGCCAGCGCCCCAAGTCCGAGCGATGCCTCAACGCAATCTACAAACCAACAATCCTATGAAACTCAATACCCTGGAAGACCTCCTCATTCACGAACTCAAAGACCTCCACAGCGCGGAAACGCAACTGGTGAAGGCGCTGCCCAAGATGGCCAAAGCCGCCACCAATGCGCAGTTGAAGGCCGGCTTCGAGAAGCATCTCGAAGAAACCAAAGGCCAGGTCGAGCGGCTCGATAAAATCGGCGAAACGCTCGGACGGAAGCTCACCGGCCACAAGTGCAAGGCCATGGAAGGTCTGGTCGAGGAAGGCAGCGAGCTGATCAGCGAAGACGCGGAAGAATCGGTGCGCGACGCCGGCTTGATCGGAGCCGCCCAACGCGTCGAGCACTACGAGATCGCCGGCTACGGCACGGCCGCCTGCCTGGCTCGCCAGCTCGGTCACCACGAGATCGCCGACATCCTCGACGAAACGCTCGCGGAAGAAAAAGCGACCGACGCGAAGCTCACGGAGCTGGCGGAATCCGCGGTCAACGCGGAAGCGGCGAGCGCCGGCAAACAGGACTAAAACCCCCAACCTCAACGAGGCGGGCCGCGCACAGGCGCTGCCCGCCTTTTTTCGTTTATTCGGTCGCGTCTTCCGCAGCCGCAACGCGCCGGTCGTGATCCGCTTCTTCGAGCCCGTCCTGGATGAGTTGTTCGGCGACGGTCGCCTCATCGTCGATCGTCACCTGATTGACCTGCCGTCCATTTTGATCCGACGGAACGTCCCATTCTTCCAGTTCCTCGACGGCGCGGACATCGACTTCAGGAGCCACAATCTCCACCCGCCCACCAGACAGTTCCGCCCGGGCTTGCGTCAGATCGGCATCCGTAAAAGCGGTACGGCCGTCGATCTTTGCCAGTTCAATGGCGCGACGCTCGACATCCACAGCGGCTGCTTCGCCCAAACCGGGAGACCCCGCTTTCAGGCGATCGGGAATAACGGGTTCAGACTTCATGATTTTTGGGATGGGGTTGCGCCGACCGGACCGCGGCTGTTTTCCTCGATCTCCTCCCGGCTGAAAATCCCGACGATGCGCAGGTCGCGATCGACCACCGGGAGAAAGCGCAGGCCGCGCTCTTCCATGAGCAGGCGGGCCGCCGCGCAATCCTGATCCTCGTAACAAAATACCACGTCGCGGCTCATGATCTGTCCGACCTTCCAACTCTTCGGATCGTGCCCGTGGCCACCGATTTTCCAGTCCGGACTCTGTTCCTCGACGACCCCGACAAGTCGGCGGCCTTCGGCGACCGGCCAGTGATCGGCGTCATGCTCGCGCAGGAGATCGCCGGCGGTTTTGACCGAGTCGCCCGCATCGAGCGCACCCGCCTTTTCCGCGGCGAGCGTTTTCAACGGCGGATTTTTGAGCGGGGGTTCGGCTTCGGAGATTATGGCTTTGTTATTCATGGATCGCAGTGGGTTGTCTCCTTCGCATCGAACCCGCGGGCTTTTGCGGACGTGCGACCGGCCGGGACTCCTTGTTGGAACGAGCGTTCAGCGTGCTGTCGGAGCCGGCCCTCGCAGTTCCGCCACCAGCGGGAAATGATCGGAGGCGACCCGCGCGAGCGGCGTCCGCGGGACCTCCGCACGGAGCACCTCCACGTCCGGGCTGACGTAAATGTAATCCAGGCAGATCCACGGCAGGCGGGTGGCGAAGGTCCGCTGATGGAACCCGCGCAACGTGCGCTGCACTTCCCGGAAACCAGTCGCGAGCAGGCGATGGACGGCGGAGCTGGGTCGGGAATTCAGGTCGCCGCACAGGACCACCGGCGATTGGGCAAGCGCTTCCGCGGTCCACGGAGCCAGCGCCCGGGCCTGGGCGCGCCGTTCGATTCGGCCGAGGCCAAAGTGCGTATTGAGCACCTGCCAGCGGGTCGCGCCGTCGTCGATTTCCACCCAGAGCGCGCCACGCTTTTCAAACCCGAGCGGATGCGGCAGCTCCCCGCTGCGCACGCGGCGCAACGGATGCCGGGACAGAATCGCGTCACCGTATTCCTCGGCGGCCACCCGGATCGCCGGATGAAAGTGGAAGTCCATCGACAACTCTCCGGCGATCGCTTCCGCCTGATGCACCCGCCCGGAACGGAGCCGCCCGGCGTCGAGCTCCTGCAGGCAGGCCACGTCGGCGTCCGTGGCGGCGATCACTTCCGCGATCCGCGCCGGATCGAGGTGGCCATCCACGCCGACACAGCTATGGACATTGTAGGTGACGATCCGCATCCCCCATATTCGCAGCAACCAATCCCCGTGCGCGCAGCGTAGGCCGGACGCCCCCCCCGGCACTCGACGACCAAAGACACTACGAATCCCCCCAAAAAACCAGGCGCGCGATCACTCCCGCGCGCGCGCGCAATCACCCCTCCCCATCTTCTCCCCACTCCTCCGCGGCAATTTCCGGCATGGACGCAAACCCTCTCTCCCACGATCTGACGAACCACCTCGCCGCGATCGTGCGCGCGTCCAATGCCGCGATCACCAGCGTGACGATGGATCGGCGCATCCAAAGCTGGAACGCGGGGGCGACGGACATTTTCGGTTTCTCCAGCGAGGAGGCGCTGGGCTCGGATCTGATGATGATCGTGCCCGCGGACCGGATGGAGGAAGCGTTGGAAGATTACGAGCGGGTCAAGCGCGGGGAGATTTTTACCGTCGAAACGCTCCGCCGGCACAGGAGCGGGCGGCTCATCGAAGTGGCCATGTCGCTCGCCCCGATCCGCGATGCGGCGGGCCAGATCGTCGGCACCTGCGCCGTCACCCACGACATCACGGCCCGCAAAGCGGTCGTGCGCCAGCTTCAGGAGGAAGCCACCGTCCGGCATCGCGCCGAGGAGGCGCGCCGGGCGAGTGAACGCGACTTTCGGACGTTCTTCGAAATGGTCGATGTCGGGAACGTCATCGCCGACGCCCAGACCTATCGCTTTCAGCGGGTCAACCGCCGCTTCTGCGAGATCACCGGTTACACCGCGGAGGAATTGCGCGAGCTGACTTCCTACAGCCTGACTGATCCGGCCGACGTGGAGCGCGACCGCAGCGGATGGGAGGAGACGATCGAGCGCGGCGCGACCAATTTCACCATCGAGAAACGTTATCGGCGCAAGGACGGGAGCACGATCTGGGTGAGCGTCACCTCCACGCTCGTGCGCGACGCGCAGGGCGAACCGTTGCACGCCATCGGCGTGATCCGCGACGTCACCGACCGCCGCCAGGCGGTGGAGGCGGCCGAGAAAGCGCGCCTCGAATTGGAAGACCGCGTGCTCGAGCGCACGACCGCTCTGGCCGCCGCAACGACGGCCGCTTCCGAGAGCGCCCTGCGTTTCAAGACCCTGATCGAAAACTCTCCGCTGCCGATCATCTCGCTCGATCTGCAAGCGCGGGTGCAGCTCTGGAACGCTGCTGCAGAGCGGCTCTTCGGATGGTCGCAAGCCGAGGTGCTCGGCACGGAGTTGCCAAATCTGCCCACCGGAAGCCGGGACCATTTTGCGACCGAGCTGCGCGCCGTAGTCGCCTCCGCGGAGCGGCAGAATTGGCAAACGATCCGCCAGTGCCGCGATGGGTCGCTGCTCAAGGTCGAGATCTGGCGGGCGCCGATGTTCAACGCCCGGCACGAAGTCTTCGCCAGCCTGGCCATCGTCATGGATGTGACGGAGCGGAAGTTTCTCGAGCGCGCGCTGCTCGAGGCGACCGAGCGGGAAAGCCGGCGCATCGGGCAGGAGCTCCACGATCATCTTTGCCAGCACCTGCTCGGCGCGGCCTTCAGCACCAAGGCGATCGCCACCGGCCTGCCCGCGGATTCGGAGACGGCCACCGAGCTCGATGCGCTGGCGCGCCTGATCAATTCCGCGGTGCAACAGGCGCGCGACATTGCGCGGGGCCTCAACCCCGTGGAGATGGAAGCCGCCGGGCTGATGGCGGCACTGCAGGAACTCACCGAGCGTCCGCACGCCGGATTCACCTGCCGCCTGGAATGCGAACAGCCGGTGCTCCTGCCCGACGCCGAGGCCGCGCTGCATGCCTATCGAATCGCCCAGGAGGCCATTTCCAACGCGGTCCGGCACTCCCGCGGGACGGAGATCGTCGTCCGGCTGACGGAGGACGCGCAAAATGTCTATCTGCAGATCGCGGACAATGGCGTGGGCCTGAAATCCCCGCCGGCCGCCCCGCGCGGGCTCGGCTTGGAGATCATGAAATATCGCACGCACGCCATTGCCGGGCGGATTTGGTTTGATACAACCAACGGCGGCGGCACGAGCGTTGTCTGTGCGTTGCCGAAACGAAGATGAGTGTGCCCACCCCAACCCTCGCCGAACCAAGCCCGACTGTGAAAACAACCCGGCGGCTGCTCATCGTCGATGACCATCCGGTTTTTCGACACGGCGTCATTCAGTTGATCAGCAAACTTCCCGAGGTGACGATTTGCGGGGAGGCGGAAAACGCCCAGACGGCCTTGCAGGCGATGCGGAAGCTGAAACCCGAAATGGCACTCATTGATGTATCGATGCCCGGCACCAATGGCATCGAGTTGATCAAGCTCATGCTCGCGGAGGAGCCCCGGCTGATCATCCTCATCGTCTCGATGCACGACGAATCGCTCTACGCCCTGCGCGCCCTGCGGGCCGGCGCGAAAGGTTACGTGATGAAACAGCAGGCCTTGGAGAATGTGTTGGACGCGCTGCGCAAGGTGATGAGCGGCGGCATCTACGTCAGCCCGCAATTCAGCGAGCGCCTCGTTTTCAAGGCGATCCAGGGGAGCGACACGGATCTCGGATCGCCGGTGGACAAACTCTCCGATCGCGAGCTCGAGGTGCTGCAACTTTTCGGCCGCGGCAACAGCACCCGTGAAATCGCCGAACGTCTGCACCTGAGCGTAAAGACGATCGAAACGCACCGCGCGCACATCAAGGAAAAGCTCGGCTTCAAGGACGCCGAGGAAATGGTGCGGTTCGCCACCGAGTGGATGGCGGCTTCGGAAGGTTGATGCAACCGTTATTCGGAGGCTCAGCGATTACCGCGCGATGAGCGCTTCTCCGACTGCCACCTATCGCCTCCAGTTCCACGGAGGTTTTACTTTTGCCCATGCGCAGAAGCTCGTGCCGTATCTTTCCCGCCTCGGGATCAGCCACGTTTATGCCGCCCCGTTTTTCCGGGCCGCCCCCGGCAGTATGCACGGCTACGATGTCGTCGATCACAATGCACTGAATCCCGAAGTCGGCACCCGCGCGGAATTCGAGGCGTTCTCCGCGGAGTTAAAAAAACATCGCATGGGGCTGATCGTCGATTTCGTGCCGAACCATATGGGCATCGAAGGCGCGCTGAATCCGTGGTGGCGCGACGTCCTGGAAAGCGGCCCATCGTCGCCCTACGCGCCCTTCTTCGACATCGACTGGCAGCCACTCAAGCGGGAACTCGAGAACAAAGTGCTGCTCCCGGTCCTCGGCGATCAATACGGCCGCGTGCTCGAAGCGGACGGATTCAGCGTGGAATTCGACGACGGCAGATTTCTCGTCCGCTACGGCGATCTCACCCTCCCGGTCGCGCCGCGCACCATCCTGCCCCTGCTCCATCGCGCGAAGGAATTGATCGAGTCCATTCCCGCCGAGTTGGAGAGCATTCTCATTGCGATCGATTATCTGCCGCAGCGCACCGAGACGGCACCCGAGCGGGTCGCCGAGCGCGCCCGCGAGCAGGGCGTCATTCGTGATCGGCTGAAGCGGCTGTGCGCGGAAACCCCGCCGGTGCTGGAGGCGATCCAACAGGCCGTGGCCGAGCTGCACGATCCGACGAACCCGCATCGCTTTGATCAGCTCGACCGGCTGATCGACACCCAGCCCTATCGCTTGAGCTCCTGGCGGGTGGCCGCGGAAGAGATCAACTACCGGCGCTTTTTCGACGTGAACACGCTCGCCGCGATCCGCATGGAATTGCCCGAGGTCTTCGATGAAACCCATCGCCTCTTGTTTGAACTGATCGACGCCGGGCACGTCACCGGCGTCCGCATCGATCACATCGATGGCCTCGCCGATCCGCTCGAATACCTGACCAAACTGCGCCAGCGCGGCGGCGCGTCTCTCTACATCCTCGTCGAAAAAATCCTCGGTCCCGACGAAAAGCTGCGCAGCGACTGGCCCGTGCAGGGAACCACTGGTTACGAGTTTGCCAATCATCTCGTGCAGTTGCTCGTCTCCGCGCCCGGCGTGGCCCAACTCGCCGCGACTTATCCCAAAATCCTCGGCTTCCGGCCCGACTTTCAGGAGATCGTCTACGCCGGAAAGAAGCTCGTCATGCAGGCGACGATGGCCAGCGAAGTGAACGCGCTCGGGCATCTGCTAAACCGCGTGTCGGAAAGTCATCGCTGGTATCGCGACTTCACCGTCAACGCGCTCACCGCCGCGGTACGCGAAGTGATCGCCTGTTTCCCCGTCTATCGGACCTACCTCCATCCCGGGCAGCCGGCCGACGAATCGGACCGGCGCGTCATCGCCCGCGCGATCAATCTCGCGCGCCGCCGCAACCCCGCGCTGGAGCACACGGTGTTTGAGTTTCTTCGCGATGTCCTGCTCCCGCCCGCGGAAAACCTGCATCCCGTGGACGAAGAATTGCGCCGCGCGTTTGTGCTGAAGTTTCAGCAATGCACCGGCCCGATCACCGCCAAAGGGGTCGAGGACACGGCCTTCTACGTGTTCAACCGCCTCATCGCGCTGAATGAAGTCGGCGGCGAACCGGACGCCGCCGGCATGTCCGTCGAAGCTTTTCATCGCCACAATGCGGCCCGGCTCGCGGAGTTTCCGCAATGCCTGCTGACCACCTCCACGCACGATACCAAACGCAGCGAAGACGTGCGCGCGCGGATCGCCGTCCTTTCCGAGATGCCCGAGGACTGGGCTCGCGCGGTGCGCCGCTGGCAGACGATGAACCGGAAACATCGCCAGGAGATCGAGGGCGAATTTGCACCCGACGCGAACGAAGAATATCTGCTCTACCAGACCCTGGTCGGAGCCTGGCCCTTCGCCGGGCTGAATGCAGGCAATCGCGCCGAGTTCATCACGCGCCTTCAGGATTACATGATGAAAGCGCTGCACGAGGCCAAGGTGAACAGCAGTTGGATGGAGCAGAACGAGACTTGGGACACGGCGGTGCGCGCGTTCGTCGCCGCGATTCTCTCCGGCGAGCGCGCCAACAAATTCCCGGCCAGCATTGCCCCCGTGGCCGCGCGCGTCGCCGAAGCCGGCGCCATCAATTCCCTCGCGCAGACCGTCCTGAAGCTGACCGCTCCCGGCGTGCCGGACTTTTACCAGGGCAGCGAATTGTGGGATTTCAGTCTCGTCGATCCGGACAACCGGAGGCCCGTCGATTACGCGCTGCGCGCCGAGCGGCTCCAGTCCCTGGAGGGCGCCGATCCGGCGGAACTGCTCGCGCAATGGCGCGACGGACGGCTCAAGATGTTCGTCACGCAACGCCTTCTGGAGTTGCGGCAGAAACAGCCCGCGCTATTTGCGGGCGGGAGTTATTCCGCGGTGCCGACCGACGGGACTTTCCCCGACCAGGTGGTGGCCTTTCAGCGCGCGACCAAGGATCAGACGGTGTTAATCGTCGTCCCCCGGCTCACGGCCAGCCTCGGTTTTCCTGCGATCGGCGACGTGTGGGCGGAAACGCGGATCGTCCCCGGCGGCGCCCCGCGTCCCTGGCGGAACATCTTCACGGCGCGAAGCCATGCCGGCGGCGAGTTGGCGCTCCGGGAACTGCTCGGGACGCTGCCGATCGCCGTGCTCGTCGCGGAAGACTGAACCGCCCGTCTGGTTCGCATCGCCCGCGCCGGCCCCTGCTAGCTCGGCAACGGCAGCGGAATATCGCTGAGATCGAGCTGCTCCACCGGCGGCCGTGACGAAGGCGCGGACCGGCGCCGCGGCTGCGACGCTCGCGGTT
The DNA here is from genome assembly GCA_038325425.1 of Chthoniobacterales bacterium. Lineage (GTDB taxonomy): Bacteria > Verrucomicrobiota > Verrucomicrobiia > Chthoniobacterales > Chthoniobacteraceae > Chthoniobacter. The sequence goes on along the minus strand of JBBQIZ010000032.1, from coordinate 12,334 downwards.
TCCGCGTTTCCAGCAGCGGCGCCGCGCGGGCGATCACGGGCGCCAGCCGGAGCTGTTCATTGGCCACATAGCCGACATCGCCCCCCTCGGTGCGCACTTTCGAAAAGCCAAACTCCCGCTGCACCACCGTCACCCTCGCCCCGGAAGCGAGCTGGAAATCCGGACCGGATGCCCCCACCACCGCCGTCGCCTGATCGAACGCAAAGCGGGTATCTTGAGCGGGACCGTTGCGGTAAAACTCCGCCGGGCTGGTCACCACCATCTGGCTGCCACTCGGCGCCGGCGTCGCCGCGCACCCCGCGAGCAGGAAATGCACGCCCACCGCAAGGCCAGCCATCCGCAGCGCGGGCGCGGCCATTTTGGGGGGCGTCACTGGCGACGCGGGCGATCGGAAAAGCATATCCTCAGAATCGCCGCTCGACCCTCCCGCGGATTCGCCAAGTGCCGCCGGGCAGGACGAATGGCCATCCATCCGCGTCTTTCCGGAACCGAACCAACACGGCAGCAGCTACTTGGGAGCGTTCTGGTTGGAGCGGAACTCAGTTTCGCGTCGAGGGGTTTTCGCGAGCGGGCGCGGGGGACGCCGAAAAGCAGCGCTGACTTCACGCTTTCGCTCCCAGGCAATTCGAGGTAGAGACGGACGACTTTTCGGCGCCCGTAGCTCAGTTGGATAGAGCAGCGGATTTCTAATCCGCCGGTCGTGGGTTCAAATCCCGCCGGGCGCACTCTTGCCATCGCGGCCGGCTGCGGGGATATTCGGATCGCGGATACCGCCGCGCGGCTGGCCCGTGCGAATTATTAAACTTAAGGAGCCCCCCTATGTCGCTGATCCTCTTGGTCGTTCTCGTATTTCTCTTCGTGGCGCTGCTGCCGATGTGGGACTACAACGCGCGGTGGGGCTACGTGCCGAGCGGCGGCGCGGGCCTGCTGGTGGTGATCCTGATGCTGCTGCTGATCGCGGGCCGTCTCGGCTAGACTGAGCCGGCGGACCAGGGGGCGACCATGTCCAGGACAGGGATGGCTTCGCAGACTTCCCGCCAGGCGGGGAAATTCCAGGTGTTCGGGAAGCCGGCGCACTGGCGGGGTTTGACGGGCTGGATGATGCAGTCGCGGCCTTCGAGGAAGATGCAGGCGTGATCGGGGGCGCCATCGGCGGCGGGCGGGCGGGCGGCAAGAGCGAGCCCGTCGCGCTGGGGACGTAGCTGGGTGAAGCGCTGGATGAAGTCGCGCTCGGTGAGGCCGAGGTGGACAGCGATCGGGGCGGTTTCGTCGGGATCGATTTTGACGAATCCGGGCCAGCGGCAGCAATTTGTGCAGCGCTGGCATTGATAGTGAATTTCGTTCGGCATGCAGCACCGCTCGTTGACACCATTCGTAGGAGAAGTCAAAGGTAGGGCTCCCTACCTCGCATGAAAACCCCGCGCTTCCTCCTCCTCGCTGTTCTTGTCACCCCTGCCGCCGGCTTGCGTGCCGTCGATTTCATCAAGGACGTCCAGCCGATCCTCGAACAGAATTGTGTGCGCTGCCACAATCCGAACGCGACGGATTACAAGGATGGCGGGACGGACGTGAATCTGGAAACGAAGGAGGCGGCGTTCGAGGTCGCTTCGACGATCGCGGCGGGCAACCCGGAGAAATCGAAGCTCTATACGACGACGGTGCTGGCGGATGATCACAAGAAGTTGATGCCGCCGAAGAACAAGGTGACGGGCGCGCTGGAACGACTGGCGAAGGCGGACACGGAAGTTTTAAAAAAATGGATCGAAGCCGGTGCGAACTGGCCGGACGGGGTGAAGCTGAAGGCGCTGAAGAAGGAAGTGGCCTCCGCGGGCGCAGGCGCGGAGCAGGCGCTGGTGGCGAGCATTCATCAGCGCATCCTGACCAGTCCGACGCCCAAGGCGGCGGCGGAGATGCAGCCTTACACGACGACGATTCCGGGCTCGGAGGCGAGCTACGAGATGCTGCCGATCCCGGCGGGCAAGTTCCAGATGGGCAGCTCGGAAAATGAGGCGGGCCGCAAGCCGGATGAAGGCCCGCAACATCTGGTCGAAATCGCCGCATTCTGGATGGGCAAACACGAGGTGAAGTGGGACGAATTCGAGCTCTTCATGTATCCGAACGAGGAGAAGAAGGGACGCGAGGGCAAGAACGTGGACCCGGCGATCAATGCGCTGACCGACGCGACGACGCGCCCGACCCAGCCGTATGTGGAGATGAGCTTTGGCATGGGCAAGGAAGGGTTCCCAGCGATCTCGATGACCCAGCACGCGGCCAACAAATACTGCCAGTGGCTGAGCGCAAAGACGGGCCACTTTTACCGTCTGCCGACCGAGGCCGAGTGGGAATACGCCGCCCGAGCTGGCACGACGACGCCCTATTTCTGGGGTGATAGCACGGACCCGAAGGTGATCGGTGAATACGTCTGGTGGGGCAAAAACTCGGACTTCAAGTATCAGCAGGTCGGCAAGAAGAAGCCCAACCCGTGGGGCTTGCACGACATGCTCGGCAACGTGATCGAGTGGACCATCGACCAATACGACGCGGATTATTACAAAACCTCCCCGGCTGCGAATCCGTGGAACAAGGCGACTAAACCGTATCCGCACACCGCGCGCGGCGGTTCGTGGGATGACGACAGCGCCGAGAAGCTCCGCGTGACCGCCCGGCGCGCCTCCAATTCCGACTGGAAGATCCAGGATCCGCAGCTTCCGAAGAGCATCTGGTATCACACCGATGCGCAATTCCTCGGCTTCCGCCTCGTGCGTCCGCTGAAGGTGCCGACCGCCGAAGAAGCGCAGGCTTATTGGAACAGCGGCGTGGAGAAGGATAATCCGGAACTCTCCAAGGCGGAGTAAGGGCGCCCGGCCATGGGCTACACCGATCTCTGGCGCTGCCGACGTTGCGGCACGATGCCGGAGATCTTGATGCTCGGGAAAAACTTCCTGATCAAATGCGCGACCTGCGATTCCGAAAAGGTGAACGTCTATGCCGATAATATCGACGAGGCGGTGGCCACTTGGAATCGCCGGAACAATCCGCAGCGGCACCGGTTCCTCGACCGGCTGCGCGGCTGGTTTCGCCGGGGCTGAGCAAGCGCCAAAGCTTTTCCCGGCGGCATGATTAAGATGTCGTAGCCAACCACCAGCGCCTCCTCTAACGTCTCCGTCCCACCCTCACACTCCAATGAACAAACCATCCCAGATCATCATCCCTGAGGCGTTCAGTCGCCGCAGTTTTCTCAAAACCTCCACCGCCATGGCCGGTGGCGCCCTACTCGGCGCGCTGGCGCCGGAACGTTTCGCGCACGCGGCCAGCGGATCCGATGAGCTGAAAGTCGCCCTCGTCGGTTGCGGCGGACGCGGCTCCGGGGCGGCCAGCCAGGCGCTCAGCACCTACACCCTCGGCCCGATCAAACTCGTGGCTACCGCTGACGTGCATGAGGACCGCATGCAGCAGTCGCTCCAGAATTTGCAGAAGCAGCACGCCGACCGCGTGGACGTGCCGAAGGAGCGCCAGTTCCTCGGTTTTGACTCCTACAAAAAGGCGATCGAACTCGCCGACGTCGTCATCCTCGCCACGCCTCCCGGCTTCCGTCCGCAGCAGTTTGAAGACGCCGTGAAAGCGGGCAAACACGTCTTCATGGAAAAGCCCGTCGCGGCCGATGCCGCCGGCGTGCGCAAAGTGCTCGCCGCCGCCGAGGAAGCGAAGAAGAAGAATTTGAAGGTCGGCGTCGGCCTGCAGCGCCGCCACCAGGCCGGCTATATCGAGACGATCAAACGCCTCCAGGACGGTGCGATCGGCGACATTACCTCGATGCGCGCCTACTGGAATGGCCGGCGCCCGTGGCAGAAAAAGCGTGCCGAGCTGAACAAACAATACGGCAAGGAACTCACCGAAATGGAATACCAGCTCCGCAACTGGTACTACTTCACCTGGCTCTCGGGCGATCACATCGCCGAGCAGCACATCCATAACCTCGACGTCATCAACTGGCTGAAAAAGGGCCATCCCGTAAAGGCCCGCGGCATGGGCGGTCGCGAGATCAACAACGGCGGCGCCGACGACGGCGAAATCTTCGATCACTTCGCCGTGCAGTTTGAATACGAGGACGGCTCGATCTGCTACAGCGAGTGCCGCCATCAGCCCGGTTGCTGGAACAGCGTGACCGAGCATGCGCAGGGCTCCAAGGGCCGCTCGACGATCAACGCCTACACCATCACCGGCACCGACGAACCATGGCGCTTCAAGCAGGAAGGCGCAAAAGATCCGTATCAGCAGGAGCACGACGACCTCTTCGCCGCGATCCGCGGAAACAAGGAATTCAACGAAGCCTTCTATGGCGCGGAGAGCACCATGACCTCGATCCTCGGCCGCATGGCGACCTACTCCGGCAAGGAGCTGGAGTGGAATAAAGCGCTCGCCTCGAAGTTCGACCTTATGCCCGAGAACCTCGCCTGGGACGCCCTGCCGAAAGTCGTGCCCGGCTCGGACGGCCTTTACCCACGGGCCATCCCGGGCGTCACGGAAGTCGTCTAAGCCGACCACCGCGCTCCGAAAACTCATCCGCCCCGCTCCCGCGCTCGTCGCCGGAGCGGGGCTTTTTTTGCGCCGATTCCCGGACTCCGCTCACCGCGCCTCTTTCACTTTTGGCACGTCCTTCCACCGGACGGATTCGATCACCTCGATCCGCTCACCCGGCTTGCGGACCACGCGCGCGGCGGCGCCGGGCGTCGCCTCGACCAGCGGCAAGCCGCGCTCCGGACCGAGCACGCTGAGCGAAGTGGAAAGCGCGTTGGCGGTCATCGCGTCGTCGGCGATCACGGTCACGAGGCTGTGATCGGTCACGCCGAGACCGGTGCGCGGATCGATGATGTGCGAGTAGCGCCGGCCGGCGATTTCCACGCGCTGGAAGACATCGCCGCTCGTCGCGATGCTGCGGTTTTTCAAGACCACGACCTGCGGCGGCGGCGCGCCCGGCGCGTCGAGCGGGGCGACTTCGATCCGCCAGCCCGGCTGACCGGGCGGCGCGTCGCTGGCCGTCATGTCCCCGCTCCCGGCGACCAGCGCCCGGGTGATGCCGCGCTCCTGGAGCACCGCGATCGCTTCCTCGACGGCGAAAATTTTCGCGATCGCCCCGAGGTCGAGCCGCATGTCGGGCGCGAGCAATTCCGCGGTCCGGCGCTCCCGATCGAGCCGCAGATTTTTGTAATCCACCCGCGCCTTCATCTCGGCGAGCAACTCCGCGCCCGGCATCTCCTGCTTGCGGCGCGCGCGGCGCCAGAGGCTGGTCAGCGGCCCGACCGTGATGTCAAAGGCGCCGCCGGTGCGCGCGGCATATTCCTGCGCGCGGACGAGCACCTTCCACAGCGTCGCACTCACCGGCACCGGCTGCCCCCGCCCTGCACTGCGCGAGAGCCGGCTCAGCTCCGAATCCGGCTCGTAGTCGCTGAAGACGGTATTGAGAAACGCGATGCGCTCGAACGCCGCGTCCGCCGCAGCCTTGGCGGTGGCGGGATCTGCGGCGTAGAGCGACACGCGAAACGGCAGGCCCATCTCGGCCTTTTCGTACACGAACTTTTGCAATATTTCGTCGGCGCGAACGAACGCCCCGCCCAGAAGAATCGCCGCCAGTGGCGCGAGGAAAAGGCGCACCGTTCAGACCTCAGTTGTCTGGTCCTTGAGCAGCGCCACGCCCGTGATCCGCCACGCCTCGCCTTCGCGCCCGAGCATGTATTGATAGACGACCGCCTGCCGATCCTCGCCGGCCACGCGCACGTTCACCACTGCTTCGTCGCCATTGTCGAAGGTCAGCCCAAAGCTTGCCGACACCGATTGCGCGATCGCCGGATAACCCGTTTTCACCATCTGCTCGAAGCGCTCCAGCGGAAACTGGCTGCGGATTTCCCGATCCGCAAAAACGTAGGCCGCCGCGTAATCCCCCGTCCGAAAAGCCGCGAGTTGGCCGGAGATCACCGCATGGAGCGCATCTTTTGTTTTCATTTCGCTCGGCTTTAATCCCTCCGCCGCCGGCGCGAGCGCCGACCAGGAAAGCAGCAGGGCGAGCGCGAGTAGGCAGCGGGCATTCATGTGGTCGATACGTAAACCGCGGGGCGTCCAGATTCACGACCAAAACGAACTTCCCGAAAACTTGCCGTCCTGGCTGAACGCCCCACACTCCCGCCTGTCTCATCTGCTCTTCATGAAGCTCGCTCCCCTCGCGGTCGTTTTCGCCGCCCTCGCCCTGCCTCTCTCCCTCACCGCCCAGGATGCCGCTGCTGCACCCGCGCGCGTGCAGCTCAAACCCATCCATTTCGAGGAATACACGCTCCCGAACGGCCTGCACGTCATCCTCCACCAAAACCGCTCCATCCCCGTCGTCTCGACCTACGTGCTCTATCACGTCGGCGCAAAAAACGAGCGGCCCGACCGCACGGGCTTCGCGCACTTTTTCGAGCACCTGATGTTTGAAGGCACGAAGAACATCCCGCGCGGCACAATCGACAAACTGATCTCCGGCGCCGGCGGCAACCTCAACGCGAGCACTTCCTTCGACCAGACGGACTACTATTTTAACCTGCCGAGCAATCAGCTCAAACTCGCACTCTGGATCGAGAGTGACCGCATGCTCCAGGCGGTGATCGACGAGAAAGGCGTCGAGACGCAGCGCGAGGTGGTGAAGGAGGAAAAGCGCGGACGGTATGACAACCAGCCCTACGGTTCGCTCTTCGAGAAACTCGCGGAGTTGGTCTTCGCCGGCACGCCCTACGCGTGGGTGCCGATCGGTTCGGCGCAATACATCGACCAAGCGACGATCGAGGAGTTCCGGGACTTTTATAAAACCTACTACGTTCCGAACAACGCCACGCTGGCCATTGCCGGCGACTTCGATCTCGACGAGGCGAAAAAGCTCGTCGAGGAGTACTTCGGCCCGATCCCGCGCGGCCCGGAAATCCAGCGCCCGGAAGTGAAGCTCACGCCGCAGACCGAGCCGGTGAAGCTCGACGTCAAGGAAGCCAAGACGCCGCTCAACGCCACGCTGCACGCCTGGCGCGCGGTGCCAGAAACGCACCCCGACGCGTATGCGATCGAGATGCTCGGCAGCGTGCTGAGCAGCGGGCGCAGTTCGCGCCTTTACAAGCGGCTAGTGGAAAAGGAGCAGGCCGCGCTGAACGTGGACGCGTTCCCGTTCCTGCTCGAAAAAGCGGGCATGCTCGGGGTCTTTGCGACCGGCCAACAAGGGGCGACGCTCGAGCAACTCGACGCCTTGATCGCCGAGGAGGTCGAGAGGGTCAAAGCCGAAGGTGTGACCCAGGAAGAGTTCCAAAAGGTGCTCAACCAGAAGGAAGCAGAGTTCGCGAACGGCTTTGGAACGATGTCCACCCGGGCGCGCAATCTGGCGCGGTATCACGTCTTTTACGGCGACGCGAACCTGATCAATACGGAGCTGGATCGTTATTTTGCGGTAAAGCGCGAAGACCTGCAGCGCGTGGCGAAGCAATATCTGACCAAGGAAGGCGTCTTCAAGCTCCGCTACCCCGCCGCCACCAGCAAACCCACCGGTTCCGACACGCCCGCCCCAACCGCAAAACCCGCCAGCTCCAGCGATCCCGCCGGATCCGCCAAACCAGCCACCTCCGCGGATCAAAAGACGGCTCCCGCCGCTTCCTCCTCCCCGGCCGACAAAGCTGCCCGTCCAGCACCGGCCGCGAAATGATTTCCAGCGTCGATCCGTTTTCCATCTTTCATTTTCGATCTCCCATCTTCCATTCGATGAAACTCCTTTCCCTCGTCCTGCTCACCGCCTTGGCGCTTCCCGCCTTTGGCGCCATCGACCGCAGCCAACAGCCCGAGCCCGGCCCTACACCCGCCGCGTCCTTCCCCAAATACCGCACCGAAACCCTGCCCAACGGCCTCAAGGTTTTCGTCATCGAAGACGACCGCAAACCGACGGTCACGCTGCGCCTTCTCATCCGCGGCGGTTCCTTCCTTGATGGCAAAAAGACCGGGACCGCGAGCTTTGTGGCGGCGTTGCTCAACCGCGGCACGGAGAAGCGCGATGCGGCGACCTTCGCGATGGAGACTGATTCCATCGGCGTGCGCGTCGAGGCGATGGCGGGCGACGATGCGATTTCCGTCTCCGCCAGCGGGCTGACGAAATACACCGACCAGATCCTCGAACTACTGGCCGACGCGGTGCTGCACCCGAAATTTCCCGAGGATCAATTCGCCCGGCTGCAGCGCCAGAAGCTCTCGTCGCTCGAAGCCGAAAAACAGCAACCCGAAAGCCTCGCCTCGAAACTGCTCGGCAAGGTGCTCTACGGCACTTCGCCTTATGGCGACTACCTAACGCCCGAGACCGTGAAGGCCATCCAGCGGGACGATCTTGCGGCTTACCACCGCGACCATTTCCTGCCGGAAAATGCCACGCTCGCGATCGTCGGCGACATCAAAGCGGACGCCATTCTCCCGCTCATTCAAAAGACCTTTGGCAATTGGGCCCGCGGCGCAAGCAAAGGAGCGATGACGAATGCGGTGCCGGAACTGAAGGGCGTGACCATCCATCTCGTGGACCGTCCGGGCTCCGTGCAATCGAACATCATCGTCGCCATGCAAGGCCCGGCGCGGAACTTTCCGGACCTCCCGGAAGTCAACGTTCTGACCTCGACGCTCGGCGGTGGTTTCAGCGGACGGCTTTTCCAGAATCTCCGCGAAAAGCACGGCTGGACCTACGGCGCCTCGGCCTTCTTTGACTACAGAAAATTTGCCGGTGCTTTTCAGGCCACGGCCGAAACGCGCAATGCGGTCACCGCCCCGGCGGTCACCGAAATCCTCAAGGAAATCGCCCGGATGCGCGACGAAGTCGCCGGCGAACCGGAGATCGCCCTGCAGCGCCAATACAACGTCGGCAATTATCTGCTCAGCCTCGAAAACAGCAGCCGCACCGCGCAACGCGTGCAGGACATCGACCTCTACGATCTGCCCGCCGATTTCTACAAAACCTACGCGCGCCGCATGGCGGAGACGACGCCGGCGAAAGTCCAGAAACTGGCGAAGAAATATCTGACCACGGAAAACGTCGCGGTGGTGGTCGTCGGCGAAGCCAAGGAGATCAAACCGGCGCTGGAGAAGATTGGCACGGTCGTCGTTTACGATCAGAATTTGAAGCCAGTCGCTCAGTAGCTCGGGTGAGCGCGCCGGCCAGCTACCGCGGGCGCCTCGCGCCGTCGCCGACCGGCTATTTGCACCTCGGTCACGCGCGGACTTTTTGGATCGCGCAAGAGCGTGCGGGAGCCGCCGGCGGAATGCTGATCCTGCGCAATGACGACCTCGACGGCGCGCGCTGCCGGCCGGAATTTGTGGCGGCGATGTTCGCGGATTTGCGTTGGTTCGGCCTGCGCTGGAGCGAGGGGCCGGATGTCGGCGGCCCGCAGGCGCCCTACGATCAGAGCCAGCGCATGCCGCACTATGGGGCGGCGTTCGAGCGCCTGCGGGCGGGCGGTTTCATCTATCCGTGCACCTGCTCGAGGCAGGATGTGTTGCGCGCGCTGACTGCGCCGCACCAGGGCGAAGAGGAACCCGTCTATCCCGGCACCTGCGGCCACGCTTCACCGGAGCGGTCGCGCGACGGCGTCAACTGGCGCTTCCGGGTTCCGGCGGGCGAAACGATTTCCTTCCTCGACGGTGCGGGGGGCCCGCAGAGCGAAACGGCAGGCCGGGATTTCGGCGACTTCCTCGTTTGGCGGAAAGATGATTTTCCCAGCTATCAACTGGCCTGCACGGTCGATGACGCGGCGATGGGCATCACCGAGGTCGTCCGTGGCGCGGATCTGATTGCGAGCACCTTTCGTCAACTGCTGCTCTACCGCGCGCTGCGCTGGGCAACGCCGGCGTTCTTCCATTGCCCGCTCGTCAATGACGAGCACGGCCAACGCCTCGCCAAACGGCACGACGCCCTGAGCCTGCGGGCGCTGCGTGCCCAAGGCCGCACCCCCGAGAATCTGCGCGCCGCGAGCGCCCTCTCGGAGGGACGCGCTCCTGCGCGTCCGTGATCAGGGAACACTCGGAGGGACGCGCTCCTGCGCGTCCGTGATCAGGGACTCTCGGAGGGACGCGCTCCTGCGCGTCCGTGATCAGGGAACACGCAGGAGCGTGTCCCTCCGGGTTGTCTAATGCGGCGGCGCGGCAAGACCGCCGGCGGAGATTTCCTTCGGCGGGCGGAACGCGAGGCCGAGCAGCACCGCCGCGAAAAGAGCGAGGCCTACCGGCACGAGGAAGAGCTTCGGATAATCGATCATCACCTTCGCCTGGTCCCCAGTGCCGACCGTCACTTTCCACGAATTCATCAGCGGGATGAAGAGCCACTTCGCGGCGAGGTCGCCGAGACCGAGGATGAGCAGATTAAACAAGCCCTGCGCCGACGCGCGCACGTTTTTGGGGAACGCGGCGTCGATGAAGATATAAACCGTGGCGAAGAAGAACGCGTAGCAGATGCCGTGGAGCACCTGGACGACCACGAGCACCGGCAGGTTGTTCGGAAAAAACGCAAACACGGCGTAGCGCGCGGCGTGCCCGAGGATGCCGAGGATCATCGTCGTGCGCCAGCCGAGCTTGGCGAGCACCGTGCCGAGCATGGCCATGGTCACGATCTCCGCGACCTGGCCGAGGCTCATGATGAGCATGATGTGTTCACCCTTAAACCCAACGTCGGCGAGGAAGCTGAACGCGGTCACAAAGTACCCGTTGTGGATCGTCGCATCGATGAACGTGACGATGAACAACACGAGGATGAAGGGCACGCGGAGCAGCTTCATCGCTTCGAGCCAGGCGAGTTTTTCGCCCGCCTGGGCGCGCTTCGGCGGGGTGTGCGGGAGCGTGAGGCTGAACGCGGCGAGGAGCAGCGAGGCGATGCCCGCGACGAGGAAGGCCAGGCGCTCGGCATTGATCTGTTCCGCGCCGGTCTTGCCCTGGAGCAGGAAAAAGAACGGCCACGACGCCAGAATCCAGCCGATCGTGCCGCCCATGCGTACGATGCCGAATTCCTTCGCCGGGTCCTTCATGTTCGCGAAGGCCAGCGAATTGGCGACCGAGATAGTCGGCACGTAAAAGAGCGAATGCACGAGCAGCAGCGCGAAGAAGGTGGGGAAATCCTTCACCCAATAAAGCGCGCCGATCGCGAGGCCGCCGACCAGATGACTGAACGCCATGAATTTCTCCGAGGCGAAATTGCGATCGGCGAATTGATTGGAAAAAAAGATGCCGAGGACCGAGGCGATGGCGAAGCAACTGCCGATCGCCGTCTGCTGGCCGGCGGTGAAATTCAACCCGTCCTCCGCGCCCATGAGATGAAAGAGCGGCGGCAGCCACGCGCCCCAGATGAAAAACTCCAGGACCATCATGATGAAGAGTTTGGCGCGCGGCGACTGGCTCATAAGTGCGCACAGGTGTAGAAGGCGCGCCCGGAGTCAGCAAGCCCAAGACCGGGAAATTTCGTCGAAATCGTTAAGCACCGCGACTCAGGCCGCGGCTCCGCCGAAAAATGGCACGCGTGAGTTTTGCATCGCCAGCGCGCCGGGGATGCGCGGAAGAATCGACGGATGAAATCCTTTCGCAAAGAACTCTGGTTCGAGCTGCCGCGGCGCCGGCAATTGGTGAACATCACGCCTGAGGTCGAAGCGGCGCTCCGCGAGAGCGGCGTGCGCGAAGGGCTTTGCCTGGTCAACGCAATGCACATCACCGCCAGCGTCTTCATCAACGACGACGAAAGCGGACTGCATCACGACTTCGAGGTCTGGCTGGAGAAACTCGCGCCGGAGAAACCGCACAGCCAATACCGGCACAATGGGGGCGAAGACAACGCCGACGCGCATCTCAAACGCACGATCATGGGCCGCGAGGTCACGGTGGCGATCACCGCGGGGCGGCTCGATCTCGGGCCGTGGGAGCAAATTTTCTACGGCGAATTCGACGGAATGCGGCGCAAGCGGGCGCTGATCAAAATCATCGGCGAATGACTCCCAGACATTGCGCAGAGTGTTCCGTTGCTCGAACAGACGCCCCACGCCACACTGCCGCCCAGCCAATATTACCGACGTGAGCAAAACTAAAAAAACAGCCGGCCTGACGCTTCTCGGACATGCCGCGACATTCCCCGAAGAGCCCGCCGCTGCGATCCTCGAAACCTTTCCGAACCGAAACGCGCAGCGCGATTACCTGATCACTTTCGAGTGCATGGAGTTCACCTCGATGTGCCCGGTGACGGGCCAGCCGGACTTCGCGCACCTCCGCATCGAGTATGTTGCGGACCGCCTTTGCATCGAAACGAAGTCGCTGAAGT
>JBBQIZ010000031.1:0-30134 GCA_038325425.1 Chthoniobacterales bacterium | reverse complement strand
CCGGCCTGCTGGTCGGTCTGGGGATCGCTTTTGCCAATCCGTTTTTTCCGCGCGCGCGGAGTTTTCCACGGGCGTTTACGGAGGGGCGGCGGGCCGCGGGGCGCTCCGCAGCGCCTATTTGACCTCGGCCTTGAGGGAGCTCGTCTGGCCCTTGAGTTTGCCGAGGGTGGCGGCTTTGCCCGTGAAGCTGGCGCTCTCACCCCCGAAGCCGGCGGCGGCGTAGAGGGTGATGGTGACGCCGTCGGGGATTTTCAGGGATTGGATGCTGTCGTTCTGGATGCCGACTTCCCGCAGGCGGGCGTCGTTTTCCAGGGCACACGGGACTTCGAGCCGGACGGCACGGCCCTTGAAGTTTTCTTCGACATAGACCTGGACGAAGGTCTTGCAGTGCGTGTGACGGGGGTTTCGCCGAGTTTGGGTTTGGCTTCCTGGGCGAATGCGACGCTGGCGAGGAGGGCGGGAAGGAGCTGGAGGGAGAGCTTCATGGCGCGTCCCAGAGCGCACGAAATACGGGCGAAGATCAATTCCCAAATCGAGCGGCGTCTTCGGGCGCGGGGCGCGGCGCGAAGCGCGCGCGGGCGCTTCCGGGGGGGGGCCGAGCGGCCGCCGTCGCGTCGGCACGCCTCCTCTCCCCATGCGGCGGGGGGCGGCGCTACTTCGCGGCCTGGACGCAGCGGAAGCCGAGGTGGTTCGTGCCGGAGTCGATCTCGGCTTTGCCGCGGGTGCCGATCATGTAGCGGGTGCAGTATTTTCGCCCTCGTTCCCAAAGTTAGCGGAGCGCTTTGGGGGCGGGACCTCGGGGCGAAACTCCGTTTCGAGGCTGGGGGCGGCTGCGGGTCCGCGCGCGTTTTCGTCATCCCGCGAGCCAAGGGCGTCGGAGTCTCGCCAGCAGCAGCGTTCCCAAAGCGCTCCGCTAACTTTGGGAACGAGAGGAAAACGCGGTTGAAGCTCCATTTCGCCAAGTGGCCGAGGATGCTTTCGAGGACTGGGTGAACGACAACTTCAACTTCTATCAAAAGTTCAGTAATGACGAAGATGTCTCGAAGGAGTTCTTGGCCCGGCTTTCGAGGGGTATCTGGACGGGCGCAAAAAGACCCGCCGAAGGAGTGGGGCTGAGGGCCGCGGGCGACGCTGACAACGCCAAGCACGGTCCGGGGAGGGGCTGAATTCCAGTGGTTTTGGCTCATGCTTTTGGTCGTTTTCCTCGAGGGAAAGGTAGTTTCCCTCGACCCTTGCGTCCATTCCGTCGAGGAAATGGTCCGTTGGGTCTAGCGATCGGACGATTCCGTCGAGGGAAAGGTGGATTCGCTCCAGCCTTGGGACGATTCCGTCGAGGAAATCGTCCGATCGGTCCAGCCATCGGACGATTCCGTCGAGGAAATGGTCCGTTGGGTCTAGCGTTTGGACCATTCCGTCCAGGAAATGGTCCGTTGGGTCGAGGAAATGGTCCGTTGGGTCGAGGAAAAGGGGCGTTCCGTCGAGGAAATGGATCGTTTCCTCCGGCCAAAATGACGGGGCGACGGGCAGTTTACAGAGAAGGACCGGGGAAATCCGGGCGGAGACGAGGAAACGCCGGGGGGAGGCGGGGGCGCGGGGCGTGGCGCGAAGCGCGCGCGGGCGCTTCCGGGGGGGCGAGCGTCCGCCGTCGCGTCGGCACGCCTCCTCTCCCCATGCGGCGGGGGGCGGCGCTACTTCGCGGCCTGGACGCAGCGGAAGCCGAGGTGGCTGGTGCCGGTGTCGATCTCGCCTTTGCCGCGGGTGCCGACCATGTAGCGGGTGCAATATTGATCGGTGCAGAGGTAGGAGCCGCCGCGGTGGATGCGCTTTTTGGTGCCGGGTTCGGCGGGGTCGAAGCTGTCGGCCGGGCCCGGGGGATTGCGGACGGTGCCGGTCGCGGCGTCGCGGGCGTAGGTGTCGGGGCGATACCAGTCGCTGCACCATTCCCAGACATTGCCGGCGATGTCGTGCAGGCCGTAGCCGTTGGGCGGAAACTGGGCGACGGGGGCGATGCCTTTGAAGCCGTCTTCGCCGGTGTCGTTGATGGGGAATTTCCCCTCGAAGATGTTGAGGACCCATTTCCCGTCGGGCTGGAGGTCATCGCCCCAGGCGTAGAGTTGCCCGGAGAGGCCGCCGCGGGCGGCGAATTCCCACTCGGCTTCGGTGGGCAGGCGTTTGCCGGCCCATTGGGCGTAGGCTTCGGCGTCGGCGTAGGCGATGTGGATGACGGGGTGGTTTTCGCGGCCTTGGAGGTCGCTGCCGGCGCCGGAGGGATGCCGCCAGTTGGCGCCTTTGGCGTAGGCCCACCATTGCAGGTGGCTGTTCAGGGGGACGGCGGTCTCGGGCGGGGCGAAGACGACGGAGCCGGCGACGAGATTTTCCGGCGGGACGCCGGGGAAGTCCTCGGCTTTGGGGGCCTGCTCGGCGACGGTGACGTGTCCGGTGGCTTTCACGAAGGCTTCGAATTGGGCGTTGGTGACTTCGGTTTTATCCATCCAGAAACCATCGATCTGGACGCGGTGGATGGGGCGCGCGTCGGGCATGGAGTCCTTGCCGCCGCACAGCGAGGCGGTGGGATCGTCGGAGCCCATGGAGAATTCGCCGCCGGGAATCCAGACCATGCCTGCGGGGGCGGGGCCGCCCGGTTTGGCGGCGTTCGGCTTGGTCGGCTCGAAGCCTTTGGGCAGGGGGCGCAGGCCACCCGATGCGGCGACGGCGGTGGCTGGCTTTTGCTGAAAGAAGAGGAGGACGCCGCCGATGGCGACTACGGCGGCGAGCAGCGCGCCCCAGCGGCGGAGCGGAAAGGGCGTGGGTGGTGCGGCGAGGCTGCGGGATTTTTTCGACATGGGGAGGGAGTTCCGATAGCGCCGCGGCGCCACGGGGTCAACGGCGGTCGCTGGATCATTGCCGCCGGCTCTGGCGGATGAAGTTTTCGCCATTCCCATGGATCGGTCCGCCCGACTAGTCTGCCCCGCGTCTTCCCACTCCCCTGCCTCATGCTCACTCTCGAAAAATTCTCCATCGGCGTCGGCGACCGCTTCGCCCATCAGGCGAAAGCCCAGCTCCGCGCCTGCCAGCTCCTCGCCGCTGACGGCGCGGATGTGGTGCCGGTCTGGAACAAATCGAACCGCGAACACACTTTCATCGGCTCGGAGCCGGCGAGCGTCCTGGCCGCCGCGCAGGCGGCGGTGCAGGCGCTCGGCTGGTCGCAGGGCTGGCATGTGGATGCCGACCACATCCGCCTCGAGACGGTCGATCGTTTCATCCCGCACGCGGATTTCTTCACGCTCGATGTCGCGGATTCCATCGGCCAGCCGGCCGCGGCCGAAGCGGTGCAGGCCTTTATCGAGCGGCATCCGGAGCTGATCGGCACGATCGAGATTGCGCAGATCGCCACGCCTTTTCACACCACGCACGCCGAGGTGCAGCGGATCGCGGAGAAGTTCCTCCTCGCGGTGCAGGACGCTGGCAAAATCTATCGCCACATCGTCGCGCAGAAAGGTGCGGACGCATTGATCGCGGAAATTTCGATGGATGAAACGGATTCGCCGCAGACGCCGCCGGAGCTGCTCGTGATCCTCGCGGCCATCGCCGATGAGGGCATCCCCGCGCAGACCATCGCGCCGAAATTCACCGGGCGCTTTAACAAGGGGGTGGATTACGTCGGCGACCTCGCGCAGTTCGAGAAGGAGTTTCAGGACGACCTCGCGGTCATCGCCCACGCGATCGCCCGCTACGGTCTGCCGGCGAATCTGAAGCTCAGCGTCCACAGCGGCTCGGATAAATTTTCGCTCTACCCGATCATCCGCCGCGCGCTGCCGAAGTTCGGCGCGGGTCTGCATCTCAAGACCGCGGGCACGACGTGGCTGGAGGAATTGATCGGCCTCGCGGAAGCGGGCGGCGAAGGTCTCATGCTGGCCAGGGAAATCTACGGCTCCGCGATCGAGCACGTGGACGAGTTCTGCGCGCCGTATGCGTCGGTGATCGACATCGACAAAACGAAGCTCCCGAGCGCGGCGGAAGTCGCTGGCTGGACGAGTGAGCAATTCACCGGCGCGCTCCGCCACGATCGGCGGCATCCGCTCTTCAATCCGAGCTTCCGCCAACTCCTGCACGTGTCTTTTAAACTCGCGGCGAAGCAGGGCCAGCGCTACCTCGACCTGCTGGTGGCGAATGAGGAGATCGTCGGGAAAAACGTGACCGAGAATCTTTACGCGCGGCACCTCAAGCCGCTCTTCATCGGCTAAGGCGATGCGTTCCGCGATCACTGTCTCCCTCGTCCCGCAAGCGCGGGGCGGTCCGTTTGTTTTCTGGGACGGCCTCGAAGATGCCTGCGCGCAGGCCGCGGCGCTCGGCTTCGACGCCATCGAGATCTTTCCGCCGAATGCGCACGCGATCGACGTGGATGCCGTGCGGGAAATCGTCACGCGCCACGGTCTCGCTGTCGCCGCGGTCGGCACGGGCGGCGGCTGGGTGATCAACCAGTGGACGCTGACGCACGCCGATTGCTCGATCCGTGCCCAGGCGCGGGCGTTTATCGTCGCGATCATCGAGAAGGCGGCGGCGCTCGGGGCGCCCGCGATCCTCGGCTCGATGCAAGGCCGCTGGGCGGGCGAGGTGACGCGCGATCAAGCGCTGATCTGGCTCGGCGAGGCGCTCGAGGAATTCGGCGCGCGCGCCGCAGACCTCGGCCAGGTCTTTCTCTACGAGCCGCTGAATCGCTACGAAACGAATCTGATCCACCGCACGCCGGACGCGGCGGCCTGGCTGCGCACGCTGCGGACGAAACACCTCCGCATCCTCGCGGATCTCTTTCACATGAACATCGAGGAACCGGATCTCCCCGCCGCGTTGCGCGCCGCGGGCGACCTCGTCGGGCATGTGCATTTTGCGGATTCGAATCGTCGCGCGATCGGCTTCGGCCACACCGCCGTGCCGCCGATCATCGCTGCGCTGCGCGAGATTGGTTACGGCGGGTATCTCTCCGCCGAGATTTTGCCGCTGCCCGATTCGGCCGGCGCCGCTCGCCAGACGATCGAGAGTTTTCATCAGTGCGCCGGTTCATGAAAACGCTGACCCGCCTGCTCCCTGTCCTGCACTGCCTAGCTCCCGCCGCCTTTGCGCAGCACGCCAAGGCGCAGCCATACGACCCCTGGGTCGAGAAGATCGTGAAGATCTCTGTGCCCTTCCTCAAAGGCGCGGACTACGACCGCATCGAAAACTAGCCATGCTCAAAACCACGCTGCTTCATCCCGACATTCTGCGCATCGTCGCGCGCGGCGGGCATCATTCAAAAATCCTCATCGCCGACGGCAACTACCCCGCCGCGACGAAGAAGGGGCCGAACGCCGAACTCGTGTGCCTGCAACTCCTGCCGGGTGTGCCGACGGTCGCGCAAGTCCTGCGCGCGCTGCTCAGCGCGCTGCCCATCGATCATGCGAACACCATGGGGATTCCCGCCGATGATCCGTACGCGCAGCAGGGCGAACCGCCGGTGTGGGCCGAATATCGCGAAGTGATCGCGGCGTCGGGCGCGCCGCTCACGCTGGAGCCGATCCTCAAATGGGACTTCTACCAGCACGTCGAATCGCCCGATCATATCCTCACCATCCAGACCGCCGATCAATCGCTCTGGGCCAATGTGCTCCTCACCCTCGGCTGCCGCGTCGCTTGAAGTCATGACCCTCCGCCATTTCCTCGCCCTCTGGCTGGCGCTCGCCACCTCCGCGTTCGCCGCACCGCCGCACGATTTCACCGGCCACTATGAACTGGTCAAAAGTGGTCCGAAAGTTTTCGCGCTCGATGTCGTGCAAAAGGGACAGCAGGCGGAAGTTTCGTTTTCCGCGGCGCATGAAAACGGCTCGGGCGCCGCGCCCGATGGCGACGGTCAGGGCCGCATCAATGCGCAGGGCGAACTGGCGTTCACCTTCACGGATTCCTTTGGCAATACGGGTTCCGCGGTGTTGCGCCGCAACGGCGCCGGCTATCGACTGACCATGAAGATGAATAGCGTCGAAGAGGCGCGCGCGCTCGTGCACTATGGCATCCTCCCGCTCAAACGCACTTCCACGAAACCGCAAACCGACGACCGCTGAACATGCAAACCCGCCGCCTCGGCCAGACCGATCTGCACCTTCCCATCCTCAGCTTCGGCGCATCGTCGCTCGGCGCGGAATTCCGCAGCGTGAAGCTCGACGAAGCGCTCGAGAGCGTGCGCGTCGCGCTCGATTGCGGGCTGAACTTCATCGATACGTCGCCATTTTACGGACGCGGCATGAGCGAAGTGCTGCTCGGCATCGCATTGCAAGGCGTGCCGCGCGAAAGCTACACGCTGTGCACCAAACTCGGGCGCTACGATCTGCAGCACTTCGACTTTTCGGCGAAGCGCGTGGCCGAAAGTGTGGACGTCTCGCTGCACCGCCTCGGCACCGATCATCTCGACATCATCCTCTGTCACGACATCGAGTTCGTGCCGATGCAGCAGATCGTCGATGAGACGATCCCCGCGCTGCGCAAAGTGCAGGCGGCTGGGAAGGTCCGCTACATCGGCTTCTCCGGCTACCCGATGAAGATTTTCAAGTTCGTCCTCGACCAGACCAGCGTCGATTGCGTGCTCAGCTACAACCAATACACGCTGCAGAACTCGCGCTTCGCCGATGAGATCGTGCCGGTTCTCCAGGCCAAAGGAGTGGGCGTGATGAATGCGGGGCCGTTCAGTGCCCGGTTGTTGACGAATGCGCCGCTGCCTGCCTGGCTGAAGGAACCGGAGGAAGTGAAAGCCGCGGCCCGCGCCGCCGCGGCGCATTGCCAAAGCAAAGGCGTGGACATCGCGAAACTCGCGCTGCAGTTCAGCCTCGCGAATCCCGACATCACCACCACGGTGAGCGGCAGCGCCAATCCAAACAACATCCGCAACTGGGCCAAATGGGCCGCGGAACCGCTCGACGAAGATTTGCTCGCGGAGGTGCTGGCAATCTTCGCGCCGATCAAAAGCCTCGGCCACGCCGAAGGCCTGCCGGAGAATAATTGACTGCGCAGCGTCGGACCGTACTCCACGTTTCCGGAATTTTCCGCCGAGCATTCCCAATTGACCCACGCTGGCGCGTCTCTAGTCTCGCTTGAAGTCACTAGATTTCTCCCCTTCCACCGGACTCAGCATGTCTGCATAACAAAACCGCAGCGACGGCGATGAACGCATTCAAAGTCTTTCTCAGCCACCGGTATAAATCTCCGAAGACTAACCTTTTCTTCTCCGACCTTTTCGCCGGTCGCGTCGAGGTGCAGTTCGAAGTCGATGTCGGCATTTCGCTAAAGAAGGTCGTGGACGGGCAGATCGTCGTCGTGGAGAAGCTGCCCACCAATGTCACCCGGTTGGAGCGGATGGTGCGGGGCGCGGATGCGTTCGTGGGTATCTATCCCTTGCCGGGATCTCCCGCCGCTGCGTTGCCCCCCGCGGAGATGCTAAAGGAATCGCAGTATTTTCGTCTCGAACTCGACCTGGCGATCCGCTCGGGAAAACCGGCGCTCGTGTATTACGACCAACGCTACGGCAGAATCCTGGAGTGCCCGGCGAACTTCTTTGCCTCGACCTTTGACGCGCAGGAAATCGAGGCCAATTGCGCCGCACCGAGCGCCACCGCGTTACAAAAGACTTTCGAGGACTTCTGCCAGAGCGTCGAAAAATCGATGGCGTATCGGACCACTCGAGGAGCGCCAGCCCGAAGTTCAAAGGTCGGGTTGCTGCTTCCCCCGGCCAACGGGGCGGGCCTGGGCTATGATACCGAACACATCGCGGCCATCGAGTCGGTGCTCGCGGAGGCCAATCACGAAGCCGTCCGCCTGCGATGGCCGCCGGTGCTCGATCGGGAGTTCCTCGTCAAAACACAAACGCTCGACTGGATCATTGTCGAGGTGGGTGACGATCCGGATCTCGCAGCTGCGGTCGCTTTCCTGCACGGCAGGTTTGTGCCTGCCCTGCGGCTGAGGCAAGTGGGACCTGCCGCCGCGGAAAAGTCGGCGCTGGAGCGGATTCTCTATGGCGGGATTGAGGTGGGTTATCCAAAGGACACCGTCCGCTGGAGAACCACGGCGGACCTCACCGAGCAGGTGCGAGACCGCGTTGAAGTGATCGATATCCCGCCGCGCCGCATCAGCAGTCGCCAGCAAGCCAATGAATATTTTGCGGAGGCCGCCCTGCGAAAGGAGAACGTCTTTCTGAGTTACAGCGGGAAGGATGCTGCAGTGGCGGCGAAGATCAGTGCGGCCCTGAAGAAGCGGTTCCAGAAAGTCTTCGACTATAAGGATGGGGAGTCGATCCGTCCGGGCGAACCGTGGCTGAAGGAAATCTTCGAGCAGCTTTCGGAATCCGCCGTGGCGCTTCCATTGCTCTCGAAAGCTTATCTTGAGAGCGGCAACTGCGAGCATGAAGCCCAGAAAATCGTGGAGCGTTACGATAGCAAGAAGCTGCGGATGATCCCGATCCGGCTTGAAGCGGATGTGAAGCCACCGTCCTGGCTGACTCAGTTGCAGTTCGAAAAAGTGTTTAGCTTCGACCAAAATGCCGAGGCGCTCGCGCAGCGCATCGTGGACCTCATTAAATAGATGTCCGATACCCCCACCCAGGCAGTCCCGATCACTTTCCCAAACGGGAACGTCGCGTCACTCGTAGTTGCTTCCCCCGAAGCGGAAGCGGCGGCCATTTTGCAGGCGCTAGGCATTGCCCCACCGGCGCTGGTCCTAATGCTTTTTGGCGGTGCTGAAGGTCTCGACGCCGCGACGACTACGAAGCTTCGCGAAACACTTGGGCGCGCGGTCTTCCCGGCTGTCGCGACGCGGCGCGGCCTGATCCTCTCCGGCGGCACCCACGCCGGCGTGATGGCGATTGCCGGTGAGTTGGCCGCTCGACAACCCGAAAAGCCGATCCTTCTGGGCGTCACGCCCGTGGGGAAAGCGAAGTATCCCGGCGGCCCGGATCTCGCTACCGTCAAAGATGCGGCCGATCTCGATCCTGACCATACGCATTTCGTCCTCTCGCCGACGGACGATTGGGGGAGCGAGAGCAAGATCATGTTCGCGCTCGCCCACGAACTGGCGCGCACCGGCACGGTCGTCGCGGTTGTCGCAGGCGGTGGCGATCACACCAAGGCCGAGGTGCTCCTCGCGACGCGAGCCGGCTGGCCCGTCGTGGTCCTCGCGCAAAGTGGCGGCGTCAGCGAGCAACTCACTCGCTTGAATGATCCGGAAGTGCGGGACATCGCGGCGCGAGCCGATCTGCGCCCGCTGGCGCCCGAGGCGACCTTGGAGGACTTCGAGCAAATCCTAGAAACGCAGCGCGATCGCCGCGGACTGCTGCTCGACGCCTGGGGTCGGTTCCGCGATTGCGACGGCAACGCTCGGCGACTGCAGAAGGTTTTCGGCCGCCTCCAAAGCTCGATCCTGATTTGCGGAATCATCGGAATCGTCCTCGTGGCGGTGCAAACCCATCTCAAGCTGACAAGCAACGCCGTTCCGCCGGGCACCGCCGCTTCCGCCGCGTGGGATCACGGACTGCACATCGCGATCGTGATCATTCCAGTTCTCACGGCTGTCCTTCTCGGCATCTCCCACCAATTCCGGCCGGGAGACAAATGGATCCTCCTTCGCGGCAGTGCTGAAGCCATCAAGCGCGAAATCTTTCGTTACCGCGCCGGTGCCTACAGCCAGGAAGAGTTGAGGGACACGTCCGCCGAGGCGCATTTTGCCGAGAGGCTCAACACGATCACCGAACGACTTTTCCAGTCCGACGTCAGCAGGTTGGGTTTGAAGACGTATGCGCCGGAGCCCGGCGACCCCAGCAAAGCGAGCGGGCAGAAGAGAACGAAAAAGGTGGAGAAGCAGGACCACGACGATCGTCTTTCCCGCCTCTCTTCCGATCGATACCTGGTGCTGCGGGTCGAGAATCAGTTGCGGTTTTACGCCGGCAAAATCCGAACGCACGGCGCGCGGCTGTTTTGGTTTTCGACGGGCAGCCTGGTCATCGGCGGATCTGGCACAGCCTTCGCCGCGGTGAAACTGGAACCTTGGATCGCGGTGACGACGGCAGTGGCCGCAGCGCTGACGACCTACCTCAAATACTATCAGACCGAGGAAACGCTCGTGAAATACAACCAGGCGCGGGCCGACCTGACCGCGGTCAAGGCATGGTGGGCGAAGTTTTCCGTCGCTGAAAAACGGGCTCCGCAGAACCAAGCGCAACTCGTCGATCTGACCGAGCGGGTGCTCGAGCAGGAAACTGCTGGCTGGTCCCAGCGCATGATCGACGCCCTGAGCGAGATGCGCCAGGCGGAGGCGGACCGCGCAGAGCAGCAACGCGAGAAGAAGAAAGCGGCGGAGGCGAAAAATTGATACGAGCCGCGGCGTGAGCAGTCCGACTCCATCGCGCGGCAGCGCCGGGCCGCTCCGCGCGGCGAACCCTTCGCGGACAGAATCTGCGTGATTCCTCGACGGCAAACCCAGCAACTCCCTTCCGAATCCTTCACCATGAAAGCCATCTCCCTCGACGCTCCCCTACAGTTCCGCGCCCTCGACATTCCCGAACCCGCGAAACCCGGCCCCGGCGAGGCGCTGGTCAAAGTGCATAGCGTCGGCATCTGCGGCACGGATTACGGCGGTTACCTCGGCAAGATGCCGTTCTTCAGCTACCCGCGCATCCCCGGCCACGAACTCGGCGTCGAGGTGCTGGCCGTCGGTCCAGGCGTGACCAATGTCGCGCCTGGCGACCATTGCTCGGTCGAGCCCTATCTCAACTGCCAGCAATGTTATTCGTGCCGGCGCGGCCACACGAACTGTTGCGAATCGAATCAGACCCTCGGCGTGATGTGCGATGGTGGCCTGACCGAGCGTTACCTGCTGCCCGCGCGCAAACTCCACGTCTCACGGCAGCTCACCTTCGACCAACTCGCGCTCGTCGAGACCCTCGCCATCGGCTGTCACGCGGTGAATCGCGGCAATCCCCAACCCGGCGAACACGTGCTCGTCATTGGGGCCGGGCCGATCGGCCTCTCGGCGATCGAATTTGCGAAACTCAGCGGCGCGCGGACCATCGTCATGGACATGAATGCCGCGCGACTTGCTTTCGTGCGCGAGAAGATGGGCGTTCCCGACACCATCCTTCTGACGCCCGGTGGCGACACAGCTGCGGTGGAGCAATTCCGCGCGATGACCCACGGTCAGTTCGCGGACGTGGTCATCGACGCAACCGGCAGCAACAAATCGATGGCCAGCGCCCTCGCCTATTGCGCCTTCGTCGGGCGGCTCGTCTATGTCGGGATTACCCAGCAGGAAATTAGCTTTCTCCACGCGCCGATTCTGCATCGCCGCGAAGTCAGCATCATGGCTTCGCGCAACGCCCTGCCCGCCGACTTTACGCGCATCATCGCGCTGATCGAGGAAGGCAAAATCGACACCGTTCCGTGGATCACCCACCACGCGGCCTTCGAAGAAATGGTGGACGTTTTCCCGACTTGGTTGGAGCCCGAGAGCGGCGTGATCAAAGCGGTCGTCGCCGTTTCCTGATTCATCACACCGGCCGATGAACCTCGACGCCCATCAGCACTTCTGGAAGTACGACGAGCAGCAATATCCGTGGATTCCCCGAGGCTCTGCGCTCCATCGTGATTGGTTACCAACGGATCTGGCGCCTCTGCTGGCGGCGGCGAACCTCGATGGCTGCATCGCCGTGCAGGCGCGGCAGTCGCTGGAGGAAAGCCGCTGGTTGCTGGATCTGACCGGGCGGCACGCGATCATCAAGGGCGTCGTCGGCTGGGTGGACCTCCGCTCACCCGCGGTGGAGCACGATCTCGCAGCGCTCGCCCAGCATCCGAAATTCGTCGGGGTGCGGCACGTGGCGCAGGACGAACCGGACGACGCCTTTCTCGTGCGTCCGGATTTTCTGCGCGGAATCGCCCAACTCCGATCCTTCGAGCTCACCTACGATCTCCTGATCTATCCGCGCCAACTGCTGGCGGCGATCGAACTCGCGCGGCATTTTCCCGATCAGCCCTTCGTCCTCGATCATCTCGCCAAACCACCCATCAAAGCCGGCACGCTCTCGCCGTGGCGAGAGCAAGTGCGCGAACTGGCGCAATGCCCGAACGTGCTCTGCAAAGTCTCGGGCATGGTCACTGAAGCGGACCACTCCGGCTGGAAACCCGCGGACTTCGCGCCCTACCTCGAGGTCGTTTTCGAGGCGTTCGGCGAGGACCGAATCATGTTCGGCTCGGACTGGCCGGTGTGCCTCCTCGCGGGTAGTTACGCGCGGGTCTTTCCGCTCGCGGATGAGGCCGCGCGCGGCTTCAGCGCAACCGCACGGGAGAAATTTCTCGGCGGCAATGCGGCGCGCTTCTACGGCGTGAAATAACCCGCCTTCGTCCGCTCGGTCCAGGCGTTACGGCGCTTTGATCAACTGCTCGAGCGCGCTATCCGGCTCGGCTCCGTACTCGGTTGCCCGCTTGTAATGCTCGCGCGCCTTCTCCTTGTTCGGCGGCGTTTGCATCGCATAAACCACGGCCAGATTGAAGTGCGCGTCCGCGTACGTGGGGTCGAGGCTGGTGGCCGTTTCGAGTTCCTTTTGCGCAGCCTCCTGCCAGCCCTTTTGGCTCGCGGTGATGCCGAGATAATTGTGCGCCGTAGCGTTCTTCGGGTTGATCGCCAGCGCCTTGGTCAGTTCGTTGACGGCTTCGTCATATTTGCCCTGGCTATAATAAACGATGCCGAGCGTGCAATGGGAGAAACCGTCTTCGGGAGCGATCGCGATCGCTTTCTTGAAGGCATCCTCTGCGAGCTTGTATTTGGTCGCGCGGAAGAGGACGACGCCGAGGTTGGACAGCGTGTAGAGGTTGTTCGGCGCCTTCGCGAGAATCTTGCGATACGCCTTCTCAGCTTCCAGATAGTTGCCGCGCTCGAAGTGGTCTTTGCCCTCGCGCGCCAGCGGCAGCAGTTCCGCAGGCACGTTCGGCGTGCCCGAGGTCGCCCCCGCACCGACACCGGAGGGTTCAACCACCCCGCCTGCCGGCGTCGTTGCCGGCGGAGTTGCCGGACTCGCGGTCGGATCCCCGGCGGGCTTCGGCAATGCCTCCGGCGTGATCGCCGGGGCCTCGGTAGTCGGCATTGAAGGAATCGTGTCTGGCTGTTTGGCCATGGCCAACGGACCCATGGCCGGATCCTGCGGCGGGGTGGCGAGCGTCAAGGCCGGGGCGGGTTCCGGCGTCGCGCTCGCCGGCGGCGGCACGGGCGCCTTCGGCTGGGAGAGCGGCTCCGCGGCGCGGGCGGTCTCAGGCTTCGGGGTTTCGGTGCGCGGCGCAGGCGCGTCCGGAAGACTGGTGACGGGCAGGCTCGCGGTCGTCACCGGTTCGGCCGTCGGCAGCGCCGCTTCTTCCCGCGGGACGCCGATCGAAATCTCCGTATCGGTGACCTCCAACTCCGGCTTCTTGAAAAGTGCGCGTTCCTTCTCGGTCAGCTTCACGATCGGCTGGCTGAGCAAATCAATCTGTTTGAGCAGGGTCTTGGAATTGATCTCGAGGTCGGCCATCTCCGCGAGCAGCACTTTCCGCGTCTTGGCCCGGACGGCTTCCTCTTTCTGCTGCCGGAGCACGATGCCGCGCAAAATGGAGTTCTCCTCCTGCATCTTCTTTTTCTCGGCGGCGCTGGCCGCGTTATCCGCCTTGGCCTGCGCCAGTTGTTTACCGGACTCCTCCAGCTTGACCTGCATGTCCGCCATCTGCCGCTGATAATCGGCGCTCTCCGCCTTGGCCTGCGCGAGTTGCTCCTTCACCGTGCCCACTTCCTTTTTCAAGGCCGCGATCTCCTGATCCTTCTGCGCGCCTTCGGTCTTGAACTGCGTGATCGTCTTCTCGGCATCCGCGAGCTTGGCCATGAGCGTCGTATTGTCGGCGACCAGCTTGTCCACTTGCTTCTGCGCTTCCTTCAGCTTCGCCACCTGGGTCAAAGCCTCGTCGCGCTCCTGCTCCACGACTTTGATCTGGCCTTCCTTTTGTTGCAGCTTGACCGCGAGGTCATCGCGCTCCTTCCGCGTCAGGTCGAGTTGCTTTTGAATCTGGGCGATCTTCCCGGGAACATCCGTGCTGGCCGCGTTGGCCGCATCGCGCTCCTGGGTCAATTGCGCGATCTTGGTCAGTGCCACCTTAAAGCGATCGTCGAGTTGCTGGCGGTATTCGGCATCCGCTTCCGTTTCGATCTGCAAATCCCGAAGACCGCGTTTGGCCGACGAATACTCCGTCTGCAACGCCTTCACTTTGTCGGTATCGGCCTTGCCCTCCGCCACGGCTTTCATCAACGCCTGCTCCGCGTTGTCCGCGCGTTTCTGCAGAACCTGCTGCCGTTGCTCGGACACCGCGCGCGCCTTGGCCGCCTCTTCCAATTTGCGGGCGAGGTCGGCTTTCTCGGATTGCAGACGCTCCGCTTCATCCTTCGCGTTCCTTAGGTCCACCTGCAGTTTCTTCATCCGCTGGGCCGCTTCCTCGAGCGGATCGCTGTCCGCCGAACGATCCGACGAGGCCCGGCGGGGCGTGGTGCTCGGGGTGATCGCGGGCGTGCCGGTCGAGGGAGAAAGCACCGGTGCCGGCGTCTCAAAAATCAAATCGTCCGACTGCGGGAGCGGCGCATCGAGCCCCGCGATGCCTTCGCCGGGTTCCGCCTTGCCCGTGCCGAAGCGGGCGATCTTTTCCTGCACCCGCGTAATCGCCTCGGTGGTGCGGGCTTTGCGATACTTCACGATCTCGGGCTGCCAGGTCGCCGAACGCGTCGAAATCTCGTCGAGCACTCCCGCCGCATACCGGAGTTTGGTAAGCGCCAGCTTGAAATTTCCCGCCTGTTCGGCCTTTTCACCCTGCTGCACGGCCATGTAGGCGTTCACGAATTGGTCGCCAGGATCGCTATTCGACTGCGCACGTGAGGGTGCGGCGGCAACGAAAAGGCAGGCGAGTAGGAGGAGAACAATGTGACGCATGGGTCGGAAAAAGTGGCCGAAACTACTTGAATTGCCTTTCCCATGCAAAGGATTCTCGCCGCCCTCGTGAGCCCTTTTTCCTCGCCTCAGCCACCGCGCAAATCGGCCGGCACCTGGCTCTCCCCAGCCACCCTCGCCGCATTCACCGCGGCGGGCACCGATGCCCATCGGATCGGCACCACCGCCGGCGGCTGGATCGAGCGTTTTGGCGCCGATGTGCTGGTTTCCTACAAGGACGACGCGGCCCGGGAAGTTCTGCTCGACGGCCTGCGCGCCTGGTCGGAGCCCCATGCGTTTGCCGCGCAGCGCGTCTTCGGGAAATTCCTCCCCAAGCAGAACGAAGAGCGCATCGCGCCCGTCCTGATCACCGGGGATGCAGCCGGGCCGCTGCTCACCACGGTCGCGGAAAACGGCGTGCGCTACGGGCTCGATTTCGGCGCCGGCTACTCGGCAGGCCTGTTCATCGACCAGCGGGCCAACCGCGCCTACGTCCGCCGCGCCGCGCCGCGCCGCCTGCTCAACACCTTTGCCTACACCTGCTCGTTTTCCGTCGTCGCCGCGCTCACCGGGGCGGAAACGGTCAGCATCGATCTTTCGAAAAAGTCGATCGATCGCGGACGCGAGAACTTCGCCCTCAACGAACTCGACGCCACGAAGCACCGCTTTTACGCCGACGACGTCCTCGACGTGCTACCCCGCCTCGCCCGCAAACGCGAGCAATTCGACGTGATCATCCTCGATCCACCCACCTTCTCCCGTGGCAACAAAGGCCGGCGCTTTCAGGTCGAGCAGGATCTCGAGACGCTGCTCCTCGCCGCGCTCGAAATCGCCGCACCGCGCGCGAAAATCCTCCTCTCGACCAACTGCACCCGCCTGAACCGCCGCGCGCTCGAGAACATCGCGCACTTCGCCTGCAAGAGTACGCGAAGCGCCGCGGACTTCCACGCGGAGCCGGCCTTGCCGGATATCCCCGCGGAAGCCGCGGCGCAAACGCTGTGGCTGCTGCTGAAAAGTTGAACGTCGTTCGTTGAGAGTGGAGGGCTGGTTTTTCGACTGCCCAATGCCCGCAAAAATGCGTGGCTCTCAACGATTAACCATCAGCTCTCAACTTCCCCGCCCTACTGGACCTTGAGGAGTTCGACCTCGAAGATCAGAGTCTCGTCCGGCCCGATCGCGCCGCCCGCGCCACGCGAACCGTAGGCCAGCTTCGACGGGATGTAGAGGATCGCTTTGCCGCCTTCTTTCACGAGCTGCAGACCTTCGGTCCAGCCGGGGATGACGCGGTTGAGCGGGAACGAGATCGGCTCGTTGCGTTTGATCGAGCTGTCGAAGACGGTGCCGTCGAGCAGCTTGCCCTCGTAATGCACGAGCACGCTGTCGGTCGCCGCCGGCTGCTTGCCGGTGCCTTCCTTCGTGATCTTGTACTGGAGCCCACTGGCGGTTGTCTTCACGCCTTCCTTGGATTTGTTTTCAGCGAGAAATTTCTCGCCCTTTTCGAGTGGGGATTGAGCCATAACGGTGAGAGGCGCGAGGGTGAACGCGGCGCCGAGCGCGGTGCAGCAAAGGCTGCGGAGGATGGAGGATTTCATAGGAGCGCGAAGGCTAGAGCGTCGTTCCGCCGGGTGCAACCCGCAGTTCCTCGCCGCCCGTGATCTTCCCCTCCGCGAGCGTCCAGCGATAGACCGGCGCCAGCGTGCCTTTACGCATCGCCTTGAACAGTTCGGGCGCGTCGCGCTTTTGCAGCACGAGATCATTCACGCCGTGCTCGTGACAGCTCAGCACCCGCGCAAAACCTTTCGCTTCCCGCGGTTCGCCGATGATCCGCGAATAGCCCACCGGCGTCGGCGGCGTGGCGCGCGGACGCTCCAGCACGAGAAAACTGTAAGGCAGACTGCGCAGATCGATGCCCATCTCCTTCCCAAATTCCGCCCAGCGCGCTTCCTGGAAAATTTCCGACGGCGGCGTGCCGAAGTGATGACACCAATGCGGTGCATTCCCCGCCGTGAGCAGCCCGCAGCGCGCCTGATGCGTGCAAGGCGCCACCGCCACAAAATCGCCGAGCAATCGCTCGCGGACCTCGATCAGCCGCCGGCTGTCCGCGTGCGTGCCCGCTTCCACCCAGATCACCTCCCCCGCCCCACGCGCCAGCTCCAGCAAAGCATCCAGCTCCTTCGGTGGCAGTTCGTTGATCACATGGCTGACGAGCAGCAGCGTCGCCGGCGTCGTCACCGGCGGGCCTTGCGGAATCGCGATGTTGGAAAAAGCAGCGCGCGCTTTCTCCGCCGCATACTGCCGCGCCAGCGGCGAACGATCATGCAGCGCGAGCGAGGCAAACTGCGGCCACTCGGCGAGCACGCGGCGATGCGCGATTCCGCTCCCACAGCCCCAGTCCAACATCCGCGTGCTCCGCGGCCGCCACCCGCGCCGCAGCAGTTCGCCGATCACCGCATCCCATTTCCAGCCGATGCGTTCGGCGAAAGTGGAATCATAGAGCGCCACATCGGCCGGCACGCGCCAGTAGTCCGCCTCCCCGGCGGTGCCGTTGAGGAAACGCTCGCGAATGCGCTGCAGCGCTTTCAGTTCCTGCGGAGTCCAGTGTTTGATCATGCGGAAAGAAGCGCTACCAGCCGCTGCTCACGCAGGCCGTAAAAGTCCATCAGTTCACGCAGCCGCGCGCGGAGCGGCTCCGGGTCTTGCGGCGTGGTGCGGCGGTGCGCGGCGAGCATCAGGTTTTTGCTCGTGTCCTCCGGCGAGATGAACTCGAAGACCTTCGCCGCGTAACCGTGGATCTCCAGCACCAGAGCGCGCAGGCCGTCGGTCACGATCTCCGCCTCGCGCTCAGCGAGGATGCCGTGGCGGAGTACCTCGCGCAGCACCGGCGGCGGCTGAAGTTGCGCCCGCACCTCCTGGTGGCAGCACGGCGCGGCGAGGATCAGCGACGCCCCGCCGCGGACCGCTTGGGCGAGCGCGTCGTCCGTCGCCGTGTCGCAGGCGTGCAAGGCAATCAGCACATCGGGCGGCGCCGCGGGTTGCCACGCGCCGATCGCCCCCTGCTCAAAACGCAGCCCTCCGAAGCTGTGCTCCTGGGCCACGCGATTGGTCAGTTCCACGAGTTCCGCCCGCGCTTCCACGCCGGTGATCTCCGCCGCGATCCCACGTCCGCGCAGGAACTCCGCGATCGCAAACGTCAGGTACCCCTTGCCCGCGCCCATATCCACGACACGCAAAGGCATCGGAGGGACGCGCTCCCGCGCGTCCGCATCTCCGGTGGATTGGGGACGCGCGGGAGCGCGTCCCTCCGAGAGTTTCGCCTCATCCAGCAGATGCCCGAGCAACTCCACAAACCGTTGAATCTGCCGCAGCTTCGGCGCCATGCCGGGGCGCGCTTCGCCCGCGGCATTCGTCACCCCGAGCGCCCGCAACCAGCCGGCCTGCTCCACCGCGATCGGCGCGCGTTTTTCGCGATCATGCTCCGGCGGCGGGGCGATGGCAAAGGCTGGCCGGCTCGCTTTCAAAGAGCCGTGGCCCGACGGATCGCAACGGAGCTGCCAGTCGCCCGTCGTGGTGAAAAGATGCGCGCGTTCCAATTCCGCGCCGAGCAGCGGGCCGAGCGTGGCGAGCGCTTCGTCGAGCGGCAGATTCTTCGTCACATCGCGCGTCGCGTAGCGCCAGACCAGCGAGAGCCGCCGCCCCTCGCGCAACTCGACCACGCGGCCATAGACATTGCGCAGGTCCGTCTCCGCGCCGCGCGGCTGGCTGAGCGTCAGTTTGACCAGCGTCTCCGCAGGCCACGCCGCCTCCAGTTTTTGGAGAAAGCGGGCGCGGGC
Organism: Chthoniobacterales bacterium; assembly: GCA_038325425.1. GTDB lineage: Bacteria > Verrucomicrobiota > Verrucomicrobiia > Chthoniobacterales > Chthoniobacteraceae > Chthoniobacter. Next base: position 11,306 of record JBBQIZ010000031.1, on the reverse strand, counting down.
GTCATCGGTCATGCCGAGAGTGAAAGGCCAAACCGCCGCAGTGGGAAGGAGTCATCGCCGGCGAATCAGGAGAGACACGCCGATGAGCACCGCGCCGATCGCCAGCAGGACCACACCCGTCGTCAGGAAAGCCCCCGCATCCACGGACGCGTGAGGAGGCGGAGGACGCCTTTCGGGCTGGCTTCCTGCCCGATGGGGATGCCCTCAGGCCGACATGGGACTCGCCCTTCCCGGCATGAGGCACGTCGTTTCCCGACTGCGGATCGACCTTCCGCACATTCCCCCGGCCTCCCAGAAAAGCGAAACGCCGCCCGCGCACTTGGCACAGACGGCGTTTCGGGCAGGGCGGCCGAAGCCACCCCGTCAGTCAAGCTGGGGGTGGCCGCTTAGAGGGCCTGATATTTACCGGGGATGGGCAGCGGGTAGATGCCGTCCTTGTCGGGGAGCACGGGCGGCTCTTCCTTGAGGCTGCTGAATTCCTTGCCGAAGGGTTTGTCGCTCTTGATGGCTTCATCCCAGTTGATGAGCTGGCCGCTATAGCCGGCCATGCGACCGAGGATCGCGGTCATCGTGCTCTTCGCGCCGCGCTCGGCTTCGGTGTAGTCGAGGTTCTTGGTGATGGCGGCGAAGAGGTCGTCGTGTTCCTTCTGATAGGGATCGATCTTCGGATCTTCCTTGGGGTAGCGCCACGCGTTCTTGCCGGTGATGACGAAGTTTTCGCCCGTGCACTCCAAGTGGCCGTCCGTGCCGTGGGCATTTTCCCCGACGTAAGCCAGGCAGCCGGGGATCTGGCGATTCTGGTGAAAGAGGCGGGTGCCATCGGCGTATTCAAACTCGATGGCAAAATGGTCGTAGAGGCAGCCGGCATCCTTGCCCCGGCGGACTTCAGCGCCGCCCACGCCCTTCGCGCTGATCGGGGGCACGTCGCCGTGAATCCAGTTGAAGACGTCGATATTGTGCAAGCCCTGATCGACGATGATGTCGCCGCAGAGCCAGGCGAAGTAGAATTGATTGTGGAGTTGATACTCGAGTTCGTTCCACTCGGGCTTCTTCGGCACAAGAGCCCGGGCGGCGCCCATATTCCAGGCCGTGCGGCCATACATGACCTTGCCGATGGCGCCGTCCTGCACGCGCTTGATGGCTTCGAGGTAGCCGGGCTTGTGCCGGCGCTGCAGGCCGACGCCGGTCTTGAGGCCTTTCTTTTTCGCCTCTTCCGCGGCGGCGAGGACGCGGCGGATGCCGATGGCATCGACGGCGACGGGCTTTTCCATGAAGGCGTGTTTGCCCTGCTTCACCGCTTCCTCGAACATCATCGGGCGATAAGTTGGGGGCGTGGCGAGGATGACAACGTCGCACGCGGCGATGACTTTTTTGTAGGCGTCGAAGCCGAGGAAGATGCGGTCGGGGGTGACATCGACTTTCGTCGAGTGCGTCGCGGAGAGGTTCGAGACGGCTTTGTCGGCGATGTCCTGGAAAAGCTCGCCCATCGCGACCATTTGGATGTTCGGGAGGGCCTTGAGCGCCTGGTTGGCCGCGCCGGTGCCGCGCCCGCCGCCACCGATGAGGCCAAGCTTGAGCGGGCCGCCTTCCGCCGCGTGGGCGAAACGTTCGATGGGCAGTGCGCTGAGGGCGACGGCGCCGGCGGTGGTGCGGAGGAAATTGCGGCGATTGAGGGAGGACGCGAGGTCGAGGGGTTTCTTCATGGTGTTTGGGAGTGAGCGCTCACCTTCACGCAAGAAAGTGCGGGCGGTCAATCCCGGAGGGACACGCTCCCGCGTGTTCCCCATCTTGGGAAGTGGGACGCGCCGGAGCGCGTCCCTCCGATTTACGCGGGCAGTTCCGCGTCGAGCGCGGTGAGCAGTTCGCCCATCGTCTCGCGCGTTTCGTCGCCCATGTTCGAGAGGCGGAAGGTCTTGCCCTTCAGCTTGCCGTAACCGCCGTCGATGATCAGGCCGTGTTTGCTCTTGAGCGCGGCGGCGAGCGCGGCGACGTCGATGCCGCGGTTGTTCGCGATGCAGGTCAGCGACTTCGAGCGGTAACCTTCGGGCGCGAAGAAATCGAAGCCGCGCGCCTGCGCCCATTCGTGGACGAGCGTGTTCAGATCGGCGTGGCGGGTGTGCCGGGCGACGACGCCTTCGGTGAAAATGTCGTCGAGCTTCGATTGCAGCGCGTAGATGTGGCTGATCGAAGGCGTGCTCGGGGTCATGTCTTCGGCCTGGTTCTTGGCGAACTCGACGAAGTCGAAATAATAACCGCGGCCTTTGACCGTAGCCGCACGGTCCATCGCCTTTTTGCTCGCGGAGAAAAGCGCGAGGCCGGGCGGCATCGCGAGCGCTTTCTGCGAACCGGTGAGCAGCACGTCGATGCCGAGTTCGTCCATCGGGATCGGTACGACGCTGAACGACGAGACGCTATCGACGATGAGACATACATCGGGAAATTCGCGCATCACCTCGGCAATCTCCACGATGTCGCTCATCACGCCGGTCGAGGTTTCATTGTGGATGAGCGTGACCGCATCGAAACCGCCGGCCTTCAACTGCTCGCGGATCTGTTCGCCGCGCACTGGCTGGCCCCATTCGACCTGCAGCGCCACGGCTTCCTTGCCGCACTTCTTCGACACGTCGAACCACTTGTCGGAAAACGCGCCGCACATGCAGTTCAGCACTTTGCCCGAGCCGACGAGATTGCGGATCGCGCCTTCCATCACGCCCCACGCGCTGGAGGTGGAAAGGAAGACCGGTTGCGTCGTACCGAAAAGTTCCTGAAGCCGCGGATGGATCGAGGCGTAGAGTTTTTTGAACTCGCCGCTGCGGTGGCCGATCATCGGCTGGCAGAAAGCGCGAAAGGTTTTGTCGGAGACTTGGACGGGGCCGGGGATGAAGAGCTTGACGGGCATTTGAGGGAGTAAGTTTTAGGATTTTAGGCTGCGGCTACTCGGCACTACGTCCGACGAAGGGGCGAGGTTTCTATGTCCGAATTCCGGAATCTTAAATCCTAAATTTCCGCGCTCAGTCCCAGATGAACTTCTCCAGCCGCAACTGCGAGAGCCGCGCCTTCGCTTCGCCGGTCCGCGGTCCGGGCAGTTGCGCCATCTTTTGGTAGATGCCGATCGCCGATTTCCAGTCCTGCTGCTTTTCCAGCAAAGCCGCGGCGTCAAAGCCGGCCTTGTAGTACCAGAAAAATTCCCGGCCCTCGGCGGCGCTTTTTTCGAGCACGTCGTAATAGGCGGTGAGCGCTTCGGGCGGACGTTTCAGTTGCTCGAGGGCCCGGCCTTTTTTGTAGAGCGCCTGGTTGCGCCAATCAGGGGTGACCTCGGGCAGCGCGGCGAGGAAATCATAGACGATGATCGCGGCTTCGAGCTGCGCCGGCGCGGTGCGGCCGAGCAGGACAAGGTTGTCGCCTTTGCTGCAGAGCGCCGCGGCCCGCAACTCCGCCTCGGGCGGCGGGAGCGCGGAGAGGATCGCATCGTAAATTGTTACCGCCTCGCTTTCCTTGCCCAGCTTGCTTTGCACAATGGCCTGCTGCTGCCGGGCGTAAAGTTTGAGCGGGCCGTCGCGCTTCACCACTTCGTCGAACAGCGCCAGCGCGCGATCCACGGAGCCCGCATCGATCCAGCGCGTCGCCGCCTGGCCGGCCAGAAAGAGGGCCGTCTCGGCGTAGGGACTCAAGGGGCTTTCCCGCGCGAGCAGGGTGAACTGCGTCTCGGCATTGGCGTGATCGCCGGTGCGGAAAAAGACCTGCCCGAGTTTCATCCGCACTTCGGGGAGCAAAGGCGAATGCGGAAAGCGAGCGATAAACTGGCGCGCGAGTTCGATGACTTGGCCCGCGGACTCCGGCGTCTCGCCCGCCGCGAAAATCGCCAGGTAAGCCGCGCGCTCGGCCGATTCCGCATTGGGCGCGGCGGCGTTCACAACCTGGAGGTAGCGGGCGACGCCGGCGGCGTTGCCATCCTGCAAAGCCAGCTCGGCGAGGGCGAGACGTGCTTCGTTCTGCCGGGGATGTTTCGGGAAATGGTGGAGGAAAAGTTCGAGCGTATCGCCGGCCCGGGGGTCGCCGGCGCGGGCCTGGGTGAAACCTTCCTCGAGGACGAGCTGGCTGCGCAGTGGGCTGTTCGGATACTGGCTGCTCAGCGCGCGGTAATCCTCGAAGAAACGGTCGTAGTTGCGCAGCGAGAGATCCGCGAGCGCCGCGTCGAAGATCGCGTGCTGGCGCAGTTTTTCCGACCACTGCCCGGCGCGGCGAAAGGAATTAGCCGCGAGCAGCCCTTCGCCCTGACGGTAGTGCACGAGCGCTGTGCGCAATTCGATCGCGGCCCGCTCTTCATCGTTTTGCGCGTGCCGCATCGCCACTTCTAGCGCCCGCACCGCCGCGGGCAGGTCGCCTTTTTCCAGAAAATCATCGGCCTGCATGAGGCACGCCGCCGGCAGGAGTGGATGCGCCGGATACGTCTGCACAAAAGTCTGCAGCGCGGCCATGGCTTTCTCCGACTTGCCCTCCCGCCGATACAGGTGCGCGAGATAATATTGCGCAAGCGCGGCGCGGCGGGCCGGACTTTTTTGCGCCTGTTTCTTCAGCTCGTTATCGCTCGCGTGCTTCTCCTGCTCGTAAACCTGGTCGAGGCGACGAAACGCCGCTTCGAGATACGGGCTGTCCGGGTAGCGGGAGATGAATTTTTCGAGCACTCCGTCGGCCGACTCATAACCGTTCAATTCGCTGCGCGCCTCCATCACGCCGAGGGTCGCCCCGAACAGCAAACTCGCGGAAACCCCGGAGAGATTCTGCAGCACCTGCTCGAAAAGGACGAGCGCCGGCGCCGGTTGTCCGCCGCCCAGCAGAAGGCGGCCCTCGACATATTTGGACCACTTCTCATCCGCCATCTCGCGGGGTTTAATCCGGGTGATCATCTCACGCGCCTGAGAAAATTTTCGCGCATCGACAAACAGCCCCGCCAGCCGCAACCGCGCGCCGACCTGCTCCGGATGTTTGGCCACAAAACCTTCGAGCACCTGGATCGCGTTCGCCGTCTGATCCAGCGCCTGGAAGGTTTCCGCGAGTCCCAGTTGCGCCGCGGCGCCGACTTCCGGATGCGTGGCCAGCGCCTGATATTGCGGGAGCGCTTCCGTCCAGCGGGCGCCCCGCGCGAGGAGATCCGCGCGCAGCAAGCGGGCCGCGGCATCTCCCGATTCCGCCAGCGGCTGGATGATCCAAAGCGCCTCCTCCACCTCCCCGCTGGCCAGCAATGCGCCGGCCAGTTCGTGATGCGCGACGCGCCGGGTCTCGTCCGGGAGACGGTCGTCTTTCAGCAAATTGCGGAGCTTTTGAATCGCCACCTGCGGAATCGACTCGGCCCGCGCCCGCCGCGCCTCGACGAGCAGCGTGGGCTCGGCGGCGTGCAGCGTCGCGGCGGCAAAACCAAGGATAAGCAGCGGAAGTCGGCGCGTCATAACATCCGTCGGAGATACTGGCCGGTGTAGCTTTCCTCAACCTCCGCGATCTTCTCCGGCGTGCCTTGCGCCACGATCCGGCCGCCGCCGCCACCGCCTTCGGGACCGAGATCGAGCACCCAATCGGCGCATTTGATGACTTCGAGATTGTGCTCGATGACGATCAGTGTGTTGCCGCTGTCGCGCAGCTTCATGAGCACTTCGAGCAGCTTGTGGATGTCCGCGAAATGCAGGCCGGTGGTGGGTTCATCGAGAATGTAAACCGTGCGGCCGGTGGCTTTTTTCGACAACTCGGTGGCGAGCTTGATCCGCTGCGCTTCGCCCCCGCTGAGCGTCGTGCCGCTCTGCCCGAGATGCACGTAGCCAAGCCCCACGTCTTCGAGCGCGAGCAGTTTATCGGAGATCTGCGTCACGTTCCGGAAGAAGCGCGCGGCTTCATCGACGGTCATGTCGAGCACGTCGGCGATGTTCTTGCCTTTGTAGGTGATCTCCAGCGTCTCGCGGTTGTAGCGCCGGCCGCGGCAGACCTCGCACTCGACGTACACGTCCGCGAGGAAATGCATCTCGATCTTCTTCATTCCGTCGCCCTCGCACGATTCGCAGCGCCCGCCTTTGACGTTGAAGGAAAAGCGGCCGCCGTCGTAACCGCGAATGCGCGACGCCGGCAGGCCGGCGAAGAGTTCGCGGACCGGTCCGAACGCGCCGGTGTAAGTCGCGGGATTCGAGCGCGGGGTGCGGCCAATCGGCGTCTGGTCGATGACGATCGCTTTGTCGACCTGCTCGAGGCCGTGGAGCTTGAGATGTTTGCCCGGACGATCTTTCGAGCGGTAGAAATGGCGGAACAACACGCGGCGCAGGATGTCATCGACGAGCGTCGATTTGCCGCTGCCGCTCACCCCGGTCACGCAGGTCAGGCAGCCGAGCGGGAACGCGGCGGTGACGTCGCGCAGATTGTTTTCCGTCGCGCCACGCACGGTGAGCCAGCCGGGAGAATCGACGGAACGCCAGGCGCCTTGCGGCGCGGTGCGGTGCTTCGGCACCGGGATGCGCGCCCGGCCCGAGAGATACTGGCCCGTCAGCGAATTCTCAACCGCAAGGATGTCGTCGAGCGTGCCTTGCGCGACCAGTTGGCCGCCGCGCGCGCCCGCGCCGGGGCCGAGATCGAGGATGTGATCGGCGGCGCGAATCGTGTCCTCGTCGTGCTCGACGACGATCACGGAATTGCCGAGATCGCGCAGGCGACGGAGCGTGCCGATGAGGCGGTCGTTGTCGCGCTGGTGCAGGCCGATGCTCGGCTCGTCGAGCACGTAAAGACAGCCCGCGAGGCCTGATCCGATCTGCGTCGCGAGGCGGATACGCTGCGCTTCCCCACCGCTGAGCGTGCCGCTTTCGCGATCCAGCGAAAGGTAGCCGAGGCCGACTTCGACGAGGAACGCCAGCCGCGCACTGATTTCGCGGCGCACTTCGCTGGTGATGAATTTTTCCTGCTCGGTGAGCACCATCTCCGCGATGAAACTGCGCGCGTCGGCGATCGTGAGCTTGGAGAAACCGTGAATGCTCCGTTCACCGAGCAAGCCGCCGTCGCCGATCGCGTCGCTGCGGATCGTGACCGCCAAAATCTCCGGCTTGAGCCGCGCGCCGCGACACGCCGAACAGGTGCGCCGGCTCATGTATTGGCGGATCCGCTGCCGGGTGAATTCGCTGTCCGTCGTGTCGTAGAGATTTTGCAGCGACGCCACGAGGCCATCGAACGGCTTCTCCACTTTCGTCCGCTTCCCGTTCTCGCCCCAATTCATCGTCACCACACGTTCGCCCGTGCCGTGGGTGAGCGCGGTCTGAAATTGCGCCGACAGCTCGCGATATGGCTTCTCCATCGACACCTTGTATTCCCGCGCGAGCGATTCGAGCACGCCGTTGTAATAACTCTGCATCCGCTTGTTCGCCTTGGCCCACGGCGCGACCGCGCCTTGGCTGAGCGACTTGTCCGGATCGGGAATCATCAGATCCGCGTCGCAGACCTGTTCCGTGCCGAGGCCGTGACAGGCCGGGCACGCGCCGTAGTGGCTGTTGAACGAAAAATGTTTCGGCGTGAGTTGCGGCAGGGTGAAGCCGGTCTCCGGGTTGCTGTAGTCGATGGAATATTTCAGTTCCTCCCACTGCTCGGGTTCTTCATTGCCCTCACGCCGCAGCACGGCCAGTCGGTTCCCGCCCCACTTCAGCGCGGTGTCCACGGAGTCCGCCAAGCGCGTCCGCACGCCTTCGCGGATGACCAACCGATCGACCACGACTTCGATGCGATGCTTTTCCCCCTTCTCCAACCGGATCGGCTCCGGCCGGCCGAGTTCGATGATCTCACCGTCGATCCGCACCCGCACGAATCCCTCGCGCTTCAGCTTCTCGATGACATCGCGAAATTCCCCGACTTCATCCTGGACCAGCGGGGCGAGGAGCACGATCCGGCTGTCCACCGGATACGCCACGATCTGATCCACGATCTGCTGCGGGGTGAGTTTGCTGATCGCCGCGCCGGTGACAGGATCGTGCGGCTGACCGATCGAGGCGTAAAGCAGCCGCAGATAGTCGTAAATCTCCGTCGTCGTCGCGATCGTGGACCGCTGATTTCCCCCGCTGCTCCGCTGCTCGATGGCAATCGCGGGCGACAGGCCCTCGATGAAATCCACATCCGGCTTTTGCATCTGGTCGAGGAACTGCCGGGCATACGCCGACAGGCTCTCCACGTAGCGCCGCTGCCCTTCGGCGTAGAGTGTATCGAAGGCCAGCGAGGACTTTCCCGAGCCGCTCATCCCAGTGATCACGACAAGCTTTTCCCGCGGAATCTCGAGAGAGAGATTGCGGAGATTGTGCTGGCGCGCACCGATGATCTTGATTACTTCTGCTGGCATTTCCGCCGTAGGTTTAATCGACGAGAAAAGCACAATCAGAACTCCGTCTCCAGAGGTTAATTAACGATGTCCGCCACCCCACTAGAAATGTCCCGTGAAGAGCTGCAGGCGATCGTCGAGAAATTCCGCGACGTGAAGCACGATATCAACAACACCCTCGCGGTGATCATGGCCCTTTCCGAACTGGCCCAGCGCAACCCGGCGCACTACGAGAAGCTGAGCAAAGCGGTCCTCCAGCGCGGACCGGACGTGGTGCAAAAGCTGCAGGATTTCCAGACGATGCTCGGGGCCCGGCTCAAGGGCCAAGACCCCTTGAATCCTCCGCCGAGCGAGCCGACTTCCGGCGTGTTTTAAGCGACGGGCCGAAGACCCGGCACGGTCATTCTGTGCGGAGTTTGGGGGATCGGGCTCTTCACTCAGCCACTTCTCCCACCACTAGCTCCGCGAGCGTCTTCTTGAGCTTCTCCACGCCCGCGCTTTCATCGGAGCCCACCGGGATCACCGTCAGCTTGCGGTAGCGCGCCTTGAAGTGCTTCAGCTTCTCCTTCGCGCCTTCGAGATCCATCTTGTTGGCCACTACGATCCACGGGCGTTCGCTCAGCTTCGGATCGTAGAGGTCGAGTTCCTTGCGCAGCTTCTGCAGATCCTCGAGCGGCTCCCGGCCCTCGCTCCCGGCCATATCGAGCACGAAGACGAGCAGCTTGCAGCGCACGATGTGGCGCAGGAAATCATGCCCGAGGCCGATGTTCGCATGCGCCCCTTCGATCAGACCCGGAATGTCCGCCACCTGCACCCGCTGGAAGCCCGGCAACTCGACCACGCCGATGTGCGGCGTGAGCGTGGTGAACGGATACGGCGCGACCTTGGGATGCGCGGCGGAAATCCGCCCGAGCAGCGTGGACTTGCCGGCGTTCGGATAGCCGACCAGCCCGGCGTCCGCGATCTTCCGCAGCTCGAGGTAAAAGTGGCCTTCCTCGCCGGGCACACCCTCGGTGTAACGCGTCGGCGCCTGGTTGCGGGAACTCTTGAAATGGACGTTGCCGATCCCGCCTTTGCCTCCTTTGCAGAGCACAAAGTCCTGCCCCGGCTCGGTGAGATCCGCGATCAGTTCCAGCTCGTTCGGATCGATCGCCTTCTTCCGGTTGCGGTCGGGCTTGGCCTCGTCCTCGGGCTGCTTGGAGAAATCCACGAACATCGCCCCATCCCCGTGCGCCACGGATTGATCGACCAGCGCCTCGTCGTTCTCGCCCGGCAGGCGATAGACGATCGTCCCGATCGGCACCGGCACGATTTTGTCCTCCGCACTTTTCCCAAAACACTGCCGCCCCTGCCCGCGGTCGCCATTGCGCGCCTTCACGATCGGCTCGTAGAAAAACGGCGTCAGGTTGTCCGCGTTCGGATCGGCCCGCAGGATGATTGAACCGCCGCGCCCGCCGTCGCCGCCGTCCGGCCCACCCATCGGGACGAAGGACTCGCGCCGGAACGTGGCCGCACCGTCACCGCCGTCTCCGGCTTTGGCAAAAATTCTGATGTGATCAACAAACATACGGCGGGGCGGTCAAGGGGCGGCGGAAAATGAGGGCGCGCACGCTCGCAGAGATTGCGGGGTTTGCAAAGGACGGCGCGCGGCGGGTTTTTCGGACGCTCAATCCGTGACCGCGCCCTTGCTGGCCGTGCTGACCTGCCGGGCGTATTTCGCCAGCACGCCGCGGGTGTAGTGCGGCTTGGGTGCTTTCCACTTCGCGAGGCGTGCGGCGAGGTCGGCTTCGGGGATGTCGAGGTTCAGCTTGTGTTTGGCAGCGTCGATCGTGATCAGGTCGCCGTTCTTCACCACCGCGAGCGGTCCGCCGAGCGCGGCTTCGGGCGTGATGTGACCGACGACGAAACCGTGCGAACCGCCGCTGAAGCGCCCGTCGGTGATCAGCGCCACGTCCTTGCCGAGGCCCTTGCCCATCACGGCGCTGGTCGGGCTGAGCATCTCGCGCATGCCGGGGCCGCCCACCGGACCTTCGTAACGGACGACGATCACATGCCCCTTCTTTACGCGGCCATCGAGGATCGCGGCGAGCGCGTCCTGCTCATTGTCAAAGACGATCGCCTTGCCGGAAAAGACCAGACCTTCCTTGCCGGTGAGCTTGGCCACAGCGGCGCCGGGCGCGAGGTTGCCGTAGAGGATCACGAGGTGGCTGTCCTTTTTGATCGGGTTGTCGAAGCCGCGGATGATGTCCTGGTCCTTCGGGTAAGGCTTCACGCGCTTGAGATTCTCCGCGACGGTTTTCCCGGTCACGGTCAGGCAATCGCCGTGCAGCAGGCCAGCATCGAGCAGTTGCTTCATCAGCGGGAGGATGCCGCCGATGGCGATCAGCTCGCTCATCAGGTAACGCCCGCTCGGCTTGAGATCAGCCAGCACCGGGACTTTCGCGCCGATCCGGGTGAAGTCGTCGATCGTCAGCGGGACCTCCGCGGCGTGGGCCATGCCGAGGAGGTGAAGCACCGCGTTGGTCGAGCCGCCGAGCGCGATGACCACCGTGATCGCGTTCTCAAACGCCTTCTTCGTCATGATATCGCGCGGGCGGATGCCGCGTTTGATCAGCTCGATCACCGCCGCGCCGGCCGCACGGGCATCGGCGGACTTGGCCGGCGACACCGCGTTCTGCGCCGAGCTGTTCGGCAACGACATGCCCAGCGCCTCGATTGCGCTGGCCATGGTGTTCGCGGTGTACATGCCGCCGCACGCGCCCGCGCCGGGGATGGCGTTTTCCTCGACCAGCGCCAGTTCGCGTTCGTCGATCTTGTCATTGGCAAATTGTCCGACCGCCTCAAAGCAGCTCACCACGTCGAGCTTGCGGTCGGTGAACATCTCGCGCCGTTCCTTGCGCAGCCGCTTCTCCGCAAGGATGCCGGTGATGCAGCCGGGCAAAATGGTGCCGCCATACACGAACACGCTCGGCCGGTT
>JBBQIZ010000030.1:0-30152 GCA_038325425.1 Chthoniobacterales bacterium | reverse complement strand
AGGCGGCTTTTCATCCGACGGCAGTATTCTCCTTCGCCCGGGCGGGTTTGGAAGGGGGACGCGAAGTCGATTCCACCGCCGAGGCCGCCCGGCCCCGCTCCTCGGTGCCGGTCTATAAAGGCAACTCAGGTCCCCAGCCCGAAGACGCGGACGGAGTGGCTTTTGCCTTTCAGGGCGCGCTCGCCGAAGTCGGTGAGGCGGGGCTGCAGGGCGGGGAGGTTTTCCGCGATGTCGCCGGAGAGGAGGACGCTCTGGTTGAGTTCCTTGGAGGTGCCTTCGAGGCGGAAGACGGTATTGACGGCGTCGCCGATGATGGTGGCGTCGCGCTCGGCGGCGACGCCGACGTTGCTGCAGGTGACTTTGCCGAAGTGCAGGGCGATGGCGATGCGGAAGGGGGTGCCGTCGGGCCAGGTGCGGTCGGCGGCGAGGGCGGCCATTTTTTCCGCGGTGTCGAGGGCGGTGCCGCAGTCGGCGGCGGGCTGGCTGGCGGCGCCCCAGTAGGCGAGCATGGCGTCGCCGATGAATTTGTCGATGGTGCCGCCGCTCTGGGCGACGAGGTTGCCGGTCTCGCGGAACCAGGCGCCGAGGGTCTGGGCCATCTGGGCGCCGGGGATTTTCTCGGACATGCTGCTGAAGCCGCGGATGTCGCAGACGAGGAGGGCGACGGGCCGGGAGGTGACGACGTTCTGGTCGATGGAGCCGGCGATGGTCATGGCGTTGTGCTCGCCGCTGGTTTCGTCGTCGTGCTCGGAGAAGGTGAGGTGGTTATCGGCGATGCGGATGCGGGCGCCATCGGTGAGGGTGACGGGCATGACGACGCGCTGGTCGTTGACGTAGGTGCCGTTGCGGGAGCCGAGGTCGATGAGCTGGTATTGCCAGCCGTTGTGGCAGCGGATGAGGGCGTGCTGCCGGGAGACGAGGGGGCTGAAGCTGAGGCAGACGGTGTTTTCGCGGGTCCGCCCGATGGTGGCGGTATTGCCGATGGGGACATCGAAGGCTTCGGCGTGGGCGGGTTTGATCTGGAGTTTCGCTCCCATGGGTGGTTTACTGATTGCGGGTTGCACCTTGCGAGACGGTGCGGAAAACTGCAACCTCTGCGGCGACCCGTGTGCTGCTTGTTGTAAAAATTCGTCCATGCCCGAGACCGCTACTTTCGATCACTACGAGGTTTTGACCCGGGATGACGGCTCGCTTTTCGAGCTGGGACGCGGGGCGATGGGGATCACGTATAAGGCGTTCGACACGAGTCTGCGGATCCCGGTGGCGCTGAAGGTGATCAATGCGACGTATCTGAATAGTGAGGTGGCGCGGCAGCGGTTTGTGCGGGAGGCGCGCTCGGCGGCGAAGCTGCGGCATCGGAATGTGGCGACGGTGTTTCACCTCGGGACGGAGGGGGACACGTGGTTTTACGCGATGGAGTTCATCGACGGGGAGACGCTGGACGGGCTGATCAAGCGGCAGGGGCCGCTGAGTCCGGTGTTGGCGCTGACGATCACCGAGCAGGTGGCGCGGGCGTTGAACGCGGCGAACCAGCAAGAGCTGGTGCACCGCGATATCAAGCCGGCGAACCTGATGCTGGTGAAGGAAGACGATGAGCTGGTGGCGAAGGTGATCGATTTCGGCCTGGCGAAGACTTCGGTGGCGGGCGAGGGGGAGGACATGGCGACGCTGAGCATGGGCGGGTTTGTGGGGACGCCGCATTTCGCGAGCCCGGAGCAACTGGAGGAGCGGGAGATCGATGTGCGGTCGGACATTTATTCGCTGGGGGTGACGCTCTGGTACATGCTGGCGGGGCAGGCGCCGTTCGCGGGTTCGATGGCGCAGGTGATGAGTCAGCATCTGTCGAAGCCGCCGCCTTTCGAGAAGCTGGAGACGGTGCCGCGAGCGGTGGCGGGGGTGTTGCGCAAGATGCTGGCCAAGGATCCGCTGGAGCGCTTCCAGACGCCGTCGGAACTGCGCAAGGCGATCGAGGAGGCGCTGGCGCAGGTGGCGGACAACCCGGCGGGCACGGCCACGGCGGCGATGGTGGAGTCGGAGGAGAATTTCGCGACGCTGCTCGAGGACAGCGCGATGCGCTCGGGCATGGGGAGCTTTGAGACGAATACGATCATCGCCGGGCGCTATCGCGTGGCGGAGACGCTCGGCGAGACGAACATGGGGCGGGTCTTCCACGCTTACGACACCAAGGAGCAGCGCGAAGTGCGGCTGATCGTGCTGCCGGCGGCGGCGCTGTCCGACGCCACGGTGCTGACCGCGCTGGAGCGGGAAGTGGAGAAGCTGGCCAAGGTGCGGCACCCGAATCTGCTGGGGGTGATCGACTTCGAGACGGTGGATCGCGGCAGCTTCCTGGTGCTCGAATGGACGAACGGATTTTCGCTGCTCGAACTGCTCAAGGCGCGGCGCGAACTCGGCGCGGAGGAAGCGCTGAAGGTGCTCGCGCCAGCGGCGGCGGGGGTGGATCACGCGCTGCAACTGGGGCTGACCGGGCTCGAGTTCGGGCTGCACCAGATCCAGTTCCATTTCCCGGAGCCGATCGACAAGGAATCGCTGCTGCGGGTGCCGCTCAATCAGTGGCCGGCCTTTGAGCTGAAGCTGTATCCGCTCGGCGCCACGCGCGACATCGCCGCTTCGCAGACCTGGGCCGGCGGGCAGACGATGGTCGGCGGCGCGGCGAGCAGCGCGGCGGATGGCGGCGGCGACGTGTGTCCGCGCTACGTGCAGGCGCTGGCCGCGGTGTCTTACGAGATCCTCGGCGGCACGCTGTCCCCGCTCGTCCTGCGCGGCGCGGGCGGCCCGGCGATGCGCTACACGCCGCTCTCGACGCTCTCCGAGGAAGGCAACGAAGTGCTCAAGCGGGCGCTCGACCCGGCGCGTTCCTACGGCTCGGCCAAGGAATTCAGCGACGCCCTCGGGCGGCTCGACGGGCTCCAGGTTTCGCGCCGCGAACCGAAGGCCGCCCCCGCGGCGGTGCCCCGCGCAGCGACTTCCCGCGCCGGCGCGTCGCGCGCCCCTCAGCCCCAGACCGCACCCCCGCCACCGGCCAAAACCGCACCGCCCCCGGCCCGGCCGTTCGTCCCGCCACACCCGCGGAAGGCGCCGCTCGCGCTGATCGGCATCGCGGCTGCGATCATCGTCGCCGGCACCGGCGCGGTCTTTTTCCTGCCGAAAGCGCCGCCCGCACCGGAATCGGAAACGATCGACCCGAGCGGCGAGATTTACCGCGGCAGCGACACACCGGCGGTCACGCCGCAAGGGGACTTCCCGGCCCTAGCCGTGGAACCGCCGCCCGCCACGCCACTCCCCGCGACCCCAGCCCCAGCCACTCCCCCACCCCCGCCGCCGCCGCCAACCAAGCAGGAGCTGCTCCGGGCGGCGGTCGATCGCGCGCAGCAGTTGGAGGAAAAAGGCGAATGGGAAAAATCGCTCCGCGCCTGGCTGGATGTGGCCCGCGATTATCCCGAGTCGCCGGTCAGCAAAAATCATCTGGAGACGTTGATCGACAATCTCCGCCAGCGCCCGAGTCCGCTCAGCGCGCAGGAGTTTCAGCAGATGCGGGAGATGATCACCGAAGCGGCGCAGTTCGACGTGCTCGCGGCGATGATGATGCTCGCGGAGAACGTCCGGGATGAAGATCCGGAGACGGCGTTCAACTGGTATTCGGCGGCAACGAAGAAGGGTTACGGTCCGGCGTGGACGCAACTCGGGCTGATGTTGTCGAACGCCACGGTGCCCGGCACCCCGGACTTGGTGAAAGCCGTGCAGAGTTTCCAAGCGGCCGCCGATGCGGGCGACCCGGCGGGGAAAATCGCCCTCGGCGACTGCTATCTGCTCGGCAAAGGCGTGCCGGAGAAGGACCAAAAGCGTGCGCTCGAACTGTATCGCGAAGCGGTCTCGGCCGGCGATGTCCGCGCGATGATCCGGCTCGGCCACGTCTTGCGCAGCATGGGTGCGGAGGCGGTGAAGAATAACCTCAGCGGAGAGAGCTATTTTACGGAGGCGTTCACCCTTTTCAGCAAAGCCGTCGATCGCGGTGATCTCGACGCGCTCGGGAATCTCGGCGTCCTGTATCTCAATGGCGAGGGCGTGTCCGAACCCGATCCGAAGAAGGCGGTGGTGCTTTTCGAAAAGGGCGCGCGCGCCGGCAATCCCCTGTGCATGGGCTTCTACGCGCGCTGCCTGGAAGAAGGCCGGGGCGTGAAACCGAGCATGATGCAAGCGACGAACTGGTACCGCAAAGGCGCGGAAGCCGGCGACCCGTCGTCCATCGCCTGGTGCAACCGCAACAAGGTGATCTTCACCCCGAAAAAATAATCGCGCCGGCCTTTCGGCTCCAAGAATTTCTTTGCCAGAGCGCGGCGTCCTGACTAGAAACGCGGTCCTCTCGCTATGAAAACTGGATTGCTCAAACCCGTCGCTCTCGCTCTCTCCATCGCCTTCCTCACCCCCGGCTGCGAAAGCATGACCCCCGGCGAAAACGCCGCGGTCTTCGGCGGCGTCGCCGGTCTCGCCGCAGGCGGCATCGCCCGCGCCGCCGGGGCCAGCACCGCGGAATCCTTTGCCATCGGGGCCGCGACCGGCGCCGTCGTGGGCTTCACGACTTACATCATCGCCAAACACCAGGCCACCGAGCGCCAGCGCCGGATCGCCGAGCAGCGCGCCCGGGTCTATCAGGGCAAACTCGTCTCCCAGCGCAAAGCCGCCGCGAAATCCGGCAAAAAGCCGACGAAGAAGGCCCCGCGTTACATCGCCGTCGATACCGAGAGAAACGACAAGACTTCGCCGAAGGCTAAGAAGGCGGTGATGATCTGGGACACCCAGTCTGAGACCATCGTCGGCAACAACGTCTATGACGTGCAGGCGCCACCCGCCGTCGGTTCGACCGCCAAGTTCGAGACCTACTCGGCACAGTACGTCGGCTCCGGAGGATAGTCGCTGGTCGCCGGACTCCCCCTCCCGTCGCTCATCACCACTTTCCCCAAATGAAATCACCCGCTTGCCGGTTCGTCACGTGGGCCTTGGCCGCGACTCTTTCCGCTGCGTCCCTCGCGTCGCTGGATTCCGTCCAGGCCGCAGAGTTCGCGGATGAGTTCGATCCGAGCGCCGTGCTCGCGACACCCGCACCGCAGACCGTGGAGGTGCTGGCATTCGACATGAACCGCGTCGTCACGCAGCAGATGCGGCTCATTCGGTACGAAGCCTCGGCGCATCAACGCAAAGTCGCCGAGGCCCGCGCCCGCGCCTACGTCGCCGCCCAACGGCGCGCCGCCCCACAACCGAAAGCCACCGCGAAAGCGCCGGCGCCCACGCCGAAAAAGACTACGAAGCCCAAAGCCGGCGAACCCGCAACCGCGAAGAAAACCAAAGAGGCACAACCGGCGACGACCACGAAGTCCGCCGAGCCAAAGCCGCTCCCGCGCTACATCGCCGTCGATACCGTCAAGGACAAGCGCGCCGCGCCCGACGCCAGGAAGGTCGTCATGATTTGGGATACCCAGGCCGATGCCCTCGTCGGGAATAACATCTACGATGTGAAGAATCCGCCCGCCGTCGGCTCGAACTCGAAGTTCGAAACATACTCCGCGCAGTATATTGGCGCCGGGCTCTGAGGTGCGGCGCCGGCCCAAGCCGCGCCCGCATTCGGGATTGGGAGGAGACATTTCCTTGCTCTTCGCGTCCCCGCTCGCCTACAAAGCCGCCCCACTTTCTTCATGAACATCCACGAATATCAGGCCCGGGAACTCTTTGAAAAATTCGGTGTCGCCACGACCAGGGGTGCCGTCGCCAGCACCCCGGAGGAAGCGGTCGCCGCGGCGGAAAAGCTCGGCACCAAAGAGTTCGTGGTGAAAGCGCAGATCCATGCGGGCGGACGCGGCAAAGGCACGTTCACCAACGGCTTCAAGGGCGGCGTGCATATCACTTCTTCGGTCGAAAAAGTGCGTGAGATCGCCAGCCAGATGCTCGGGCAAACGCTCGTTACCCATCAAACCGGGCCGGAAGGCAAGCTGGTCAGCAAGGTGCTCATCGCCGAGCCCGCGACCATCGCCAAGGAACTCTACTTCGCCATTCTCCTTGATCGCGCGAGCGGCGCGCCAGTAATCATCGCCAGCACCGAAGGCGGCGTGGACATCGAATCCGTCGCCGAGCACACCCCGGAGAAAATCTTCCACGAGCCGATCCATCCGACGCTCGGCCTGCAGCCCTATCAGACGCGCAAGATTGCCAAAAAGCTCGGGCTCGCCGGACCGCAGATCAGCGCGGCGTCGAAGCTCTTCGGCGCGATGTTCAAGCTCTTCATGGCGCGGGATTGCGCGCAGATCGAAGTCAACCCGCTGGTCATCACCAAGGAAGGCGCGCTCCTCGCGCTCGATGCGAAGTTCAGCTTCGACGACAACGCGCTTTACCGGCAGCCCGAGATCGTCGCCCTGCGCGACAAGAGCGAGGAAGACCCGCGCGAAGTCGCCGCTAGTGAATTCAATCTCAACTACATTGGCCTCGACGGAAACATCGCCTGCCTCGTCAACGGCGCCGGCCTCGCCATGTCCACCATGGACATCATCCAATACGCGGGCGGCAAACCGGCGAACTTCCTCGACGTCGGCGGCGGAGCGAGCAAGGAGCAGGTCACCGCAGCGTTCAAGATCATCCTCGGCGACCCGAACGTGGAAGGCATTCTGGTCAACATTTTCGGCGGCATCATGGACTGCGACATCATCGCCCACGGCATCCTCGCCGCGGCCAAGGAAGTGAACCTCACCATCCCGCTCGTCGTCCGCCTCGAAGGCAACAACGTCGAAGCCGGCAAAAAGACGCTGGCCGGCAGCGGCCTCGCGGTGATCAGCGCGAACGACCTCGCCGACGCCGCGGAAAAGATCGTCGCGGCGGTCAAGGAGGCGGCGTAAATTGCGGCTGTGGAAACCTGCACCGCACCCACGCTCAACCCTTGCGAACCGCGCACCGGCGGCCCGGCATGGCGCGCCGCGGAGGCCGAGGGGCACGATATGAGTCTGATTTTGGTCACCTTGCGGATGACCGTCGCCGAGCGGATGCGGCAACACGACCTCGCACTTTCCTCTGCCCTCGTATTGCGCGAGGCGTTCCTGAAGCGACATGGCGCAGTTCGCACAACTGATCAGCCGACTCATTGACCATGGCGTCGAATTCGTCGTGGTCGGAGGATATGCAGCAACCATTCACGGCGCGTCTTACGTGACTTTCGATCTCGATATCTGCGCGCCGTGCTCTGCGAAGGATACCGACAACCTGCGCCTCCTGCATGCCGCCCTTGCCGATTTGCACCCCATGCATCGCATGACCCTGCAAGAGCGTCCGTTCGTGTTCCCACCGCGGACCTCGGAGGAAACGGGCAACATCTATCTCAAAACCGACCTCGGGCAGCTCGACATCCTCGGCTCGATCGAACTCGGTTCTTATGCCTTCGCCCGCGAGCACAGCGTCTCGGTTCCATTTGCCTCGGGCGAATATCACGTGCTCGATTGCGCCACTCTCGTGCAGAGCAAAAAAACCACTGGCCGGCCCAAGGATTTGCTCGTCGCCCAACAGCTCTCGGCCATCCTCGAAGCCACTCAGCCACCGCTGTCATGAAAGTCATTGAGATCGCCTTCTCCTCGTATCCCGTCACGGACGTCCCGCGCGCGCGGGCCTTTTATGAAGGCGTGCTCGGGCTCAAGTCCACCATGGACACCGACATGGGGGAAAAGGGCCACTGGATCGAATACGACATTGGCGCCGGCACGCTGAGCATCGGCAAATATCCTGGTTGGAAGCCGACCCCCGACGGCTGCACCGTCGGGCTGGAAGTCGAGGACTTCGACGCCGCGGTCGAGACCGTCAAAGCCGCGGGCACGCCGGTCACCATGGGCCCGATGGAGACGCCCGTCTGCCACATGCTCATGATCTCCGATCCCGACGGCAACCCGCTCATCATCCACAAGCGCAAGCCCGGTCACCACTAAGACCAACCGCACCCTTTTCCACATGGCCATCCTCGTCACTCCGCAAACCCGCATCCTCGTTCAAGGCATCACCGGCGACTTCGGTTCGCGTCACGCGAAACTCTCGCTCGAATACGGCACCCAGCTCGTGGCCGGCGTCACCCCCGGCAAAGGCGGGCAGACCTTTGAGCACGGCAATTTTCGCGTCCCGATCTTCGACACCGTCGAAGAAGCCGCGAAGCAGACCGGCGCGACCGTAAGCTGCATCTTCGTCCCGCCGCCCTTCGCCGCCGACGCCATCCTCGAATGCGTGGACGCCGAACTCGATCTCGCCGTCGCCATCACCGAAGGCATCCCGGTCAACGACATGGTGAAAGTGAAAGCCGCGATGCAGGGTCGGAAGACCCGCCTCATCGGGCCGAATTGCCCCGGCCTCGTCACCCCCGGCACCGGCGAGAACTCGCACGGCGGCTGCCGCATCGGTATTTCGCCCGGCTACATTCACAAAAAGGGCAATGTCGGCGTCGTCTCGCGCAGCGGCACCCTCACCTACGAAGCCGTCTGGCAGCTCACGACCCGCGGTTACGGCCAATCCACGTGCGTCGGCATCGGCGGCGACCCGGTCAATGGCACGAGCCACCTCGACGTGCTCAAGATGTTCAACGAGGACCCCGAGACCGAAGCGATCATCATGATCGGCGAAATCGGCGGCGACCGCGAAGAAGAAGCGGCCGCGTGGGCCAAGGATAACGTGAAGAAGCCAATTGCCGCTTTCATCGCCGGTGCGACCGCGCCTCCCGGACGCCGCATGGGCCACGCCGGAGCGATCGTCAGCGGTGGCAAAGGCACCGCGCAGGGCAAGATCGACGCGCTCGAAGCCGCCGGCATCGCCGTCGCCAAGACCCCCGCCGTCATGGCCGAGACGCTGCTCAAGCACTGGGGCAAGGCGTAACGCCGCGCCCCGCCCGACTTAACCGCAGAGGACGCGGAGACGCAGAGGGCCGCAGAGGAAAGGCGGAGGACAGCCGACTCCCTGAGAGAATCTTGAACACTCTGATGGGAACCACGGAGACACACGGATTTTCACGGATGAAGGCCCGAAAAATCCGTGCTTCATCCGTGTTCATCCTCGGCTGAAACCAGCCTGCCGGTCCGGGAAATGGACTTTTCCGACCGCCGCTTCCTGCCCTCTCTGCGGCCCTCTGCACCTTTGCGTCCTCTGCGGTAAAATTCCGTCGAGAAGCGCGGCCTTAGCGGCCCGCGGCCGAATATTTGCGGGTGACCTTCCGTCCAGTGAGGCTCCCGTTGACCAGTTCCTCGCCTTTCAAGGTCACGGACTCCACGGCGGGCGGAAAAGCGCGGCCTTCCGTGTAGATGGACGCCAGCCGGATCCGCTTATAACCATCCGACGGCCCCAGGTTCATCTGCGCTTCCACGTTCGGGCCGCCCTCCGTTTCCCGCGCGTAGATCTCCATCTTCGGGTCCTTGATATCGGAATTCACTTCCTTCAGATCGTTCACGTCCACGGTGAAGGAGACCGCCTGATCGCCCGCATTCCAATGGCCCGCAAAGCGCTTCCGGATTTCGTTTTTGATCATCGGATTCACCGCCTTGTAGTTCCGGCCATCCATCAGCCAGTAGAAATCGAGCACCGGCCGATTCTGATTCGCGCGATCCGTCATGAACCGCCCCTTCGCATCCAGTCGGGTGTAAACGATCATCTTGTTTTGCGGATTCACATTCTTCTCCACGATCAACACGGGCTGATGGGCGCCGATTTCGGGAACATTCGCCGCTTGGACGGCGCCGATGCACAGAGCCGTCGCTACGCAGCGGGAGAAGGCGAGACAGGTTTTGGAAATATTCATGGGAAAGGGCTCTTTTCAGGATCACTGCGGACCGGCCATTTGGAAAACGGGCCACACCTGATTCGCGGCAAGGCCCGCCCGCGGCTGGAGACCGAACCTCGGTCGATTGCCGAATTCCGCAAGGCGGACATTACCGGTCGCCCATGAGGATTCGCCGGGCCGGGCTACCTCCACTCAAAACGTGGACGGCGTACGACATCGACTATGAGTTTTTTGCACCCTTTCAGAAATAGGCGCCCGTGAGGGTCGCGCGAACCATGCGGACATGTCCTGCACTCGCTTTGAGCCTGCACTACCATGGCGTGTTCGGAACCGGGCGGCGGGCCCGGAGGGACGCGCTCCGGCGCGTCCCATTCCCCCCCCAGGGTTACGGACGCGCGGGAGCGCGTCCCTCCGCGAGGTCGTAGGCGACGAGGTGATCTTCGTCGCGGAGGTAGAGGCGTTTGCCGGCCAGCACCGGCGCGGCCCAACAGGGGTAGCTGAGCTTCGGCACCTGCCATCGGCCGAGTTCCTCGAGCTTCTCCGGGTTCGGTCGGAAAAGCCCGAGCAGTCCGGCTTCGCCGAGGGCGATCAATTTCCCATCGGCCAGGATCGCCGAGCCGCGGCCGAAGACGTTCGGCGCTTTGTCACCCGGCCCGAGTTTGGCGTGCCCGCCGTTCGGCCAGGATTCATCGCGCTCCCACTTCAGCGCGCCAGTCGCCCATTCCACGCAGCGGAAACTCGCATCCGGCTCATCGCGTCCGCTGAAAGCAAACAGATGCCCGGCGTGCAGGACGGGGCGCGTCCAGTGAATCTCCAGTTGCAGCCCGCTCCAGACCGGCTCCACCGCTTTCCCATCCGCCGCGACGCGCAGCAGCACCGAACCACTCTTGAAATACGCGGACGACAGGAGAATCCGATCGTCCTGCACCACGGGCGTCATCGCATTGACCGACGAATCCTGCCGCGCGCGAAACCAATGGGAGAAATTCGCCACGCCGGTTTTCGGATCGAGCGAGACGAGCCCCTGCCGCGTGACGACGAGCAAATGCCGCCGCCCGTGGATCGTGGCCAGCACCGGCGTGCAATAGCTGGCCTGCTTTTGATACGCGGGATCGCTCTCATTCCACGCGACGAGCCGCGAGCCCGGCCAGCCGTTCATCGGCGCGCCGTTCCAAGTCTTCTCGCCGACATTCGCCCACACGGTCTTTCCCGTGGCCGCATCGAACGCGACCACGCCGCTGTTTGGCTGGCCCCCGACATGCACGAAGAGCAACCCATCTTCCAGCACCGGCGAACTGCCCACGCCGAAGAATGCCTCGGGCACATTGAAATCGGCCGACGTATCGCGCCGCCAGAGCTCCTTGCCCGTTTTCAGATCAAGGCACAGCAGCACGCCTTCGACGCCGAAGGTGTAGCAGCGATCCGCGGTGAGCACGGGCGAGCAGCGCGGGCCGTTGTTGTAGCCAAAAGGGTCGCGGTAATTGCAGGGCACAGCGTGCTTCCAGAGCGTCGCGCCGGTGCGCGCATCGCAGGCTTCGACGATCTCCTCGCGCCCGACGCGGTGATGAATCACGAGCACCTCCCCGCGCACCGACGGCGCGCTGTAGCCTTTGCCCACCGCCTTCTCGAAGAGCAGCGGCGGCCCTTGCGGCGGCAGCGTGTCGATCAGCCCCGTCTCGGTGGAGACCTGATCGCGCGTCGGCCCCATGAATTCCGGCCAGTCAGCGGCTTGGGCGGCGAGGGCGAGAGAGAGCAGGAGAACGAGCGAGCGCATGGCGTGGGAGAATCGGGGGCGAACGCGGAACACTCAACGAACTTCTCCTCAACCCTCCCTTCTCCCTCTTCATCTTCCTCTTCCTCTCGCTCCTCCAGGTCGCGCTCGTTTGGGAGGATGAAGAGGAAGATGAAGAGGGCGAGGGCGAGTTTTCGCAGCGGAAGGGCGGGCATTGCGGGTGGCAAACGTTCGTGGCTTACTGCGGGCCGCATGAAGTTCTCCCCCTTCCTCGCGTTGCTTCTGGCCGGTCCGGTCCTCGCGGCCGATCCGCGCGGCGACCATCCCGACGCCGCGCCCTCCACGCCGCAGGAACAGCTCGCGAAGTTCACCGTGCCGCCGGGCTTCGAGGTTCAGCTCGTCGCCGACGAAACGCAGATCCAGAAACCGATGAACCTGAACTTCGATGCCGCCGGCCGGCTCTGGGTCACCGGTTCGGCGCTCTATCCGTGGCCGGCGAAAGTCGATGCGCTCGGCCAGCCCATCGCCGGCTTCGACGAGGTTTGGAAAAACACCGCGGGTTCCTTCGATGCGGGCAAAGCACCGGCGCCGCCCGGGCAGGCGATCGACAGCGTGCGCGTGCTCAGCGACTTCGGCCCCGATGGCCGCGCGCGAAAGGTCGAGATCTTCGCCGACGGCCTGAATATCCCCATCGGCGTCCAGCCGCTGCCGCGCCAAGCAGGCGGGAAAGGCGACCGCGTGATCGTCTTTTCCATCCCGACGATCTGGCGGATGGAGGACACCGACGGCGACGGGCGCGCCGACAAGAGGGAGGCGCTCTACACCGGCTTCGACTTCAAAGACACGCACGGCATGTCGTCGAACTACCTGTATTGGATCGACGGCTGGATCTACGGCTGCCACGGCTTCCGCAACCACAGCGAAGTGCGCGACCGCACGGGCCGCGTGACCGTTTTCGACAGCGGCAACACCTACCGCTTCCGCCCCGACGGCTCGCAAATCGAAGTCTATACGCACGGCCAGACGAACCCCTTCGGCCTGACCGTCGATCCGCTCGGCAACTTCTACAGCGCCGATTCCCATTCCAAGCCGGTGATGCTCCTCCAGCGCGGCGGTTTTTATGCAGGCATCGGCAAAAACCACGACGGCCTCGGCTTCGCGCCGACGATCACCGACGACGACCACGGCTCCAGCGCCATCGCCGGCATCGCGTATTACGCCGACGACAAATTCCCCGCCGAGTTCCGCGACAACCTTTTCAACGGCAACCCCGTCACGCGCCGGATCAACCGCGCGCGGCTGGAATGGCAGGGCGCGACGCCGAAGGCGATTCGCATGCCCGACTTCCTGACCTGCGACGATCCGTGGTTCCGCCCGATCCAGGTCAAGCTCGGCCCCGACGGCGCGCTCTACATCGCCGATTTTTACAACCCCATCATCGGCCACTATGAATTCCCGCTCGCCGACCCGCGCCGCGACCACAAACACGGCCGCATTTGGCGGGTCGTTTATCGCGGCGGCGAAGCCGTCGTTCCGGGGAGCACAGGCCGCTGGCCTGTCGCTCCCGGCGGCTCGCCGGGAGCATCGAGGGAGGGAAACGCGACGTCATCCGTGACCGCGAACGCACCGAGACGCCCGGATGTTTCCGGCGGGCCGCCGGAAACGACCGGCCAGCGGCCTGTGCTCCCCCTTCCTCCGCTGCCCGTCCTCACCCAACTCGACGCCGCCGGGCTGGTCGAAAGACTCGCCGATCCGAACCTCGTCGTCCGCACGCTGGCGACGCATGAGTTGGTGGATCGTGTGGGCGACGAAGCGATACCCTCGCTCCGATTGGTGTGGAAGCCCTTCCCTTTCGGCGTCAACGAAACCGCGGCCCAGTGGGCTCACGCGCTCATCGCCGGCCAGCGGATTGAGAAGCCGAAGCTCGGGACCAGCCGTTATGATTGGTTCCACGCGCCGCGCATCGAAGGACAGGAATTAGCGCGCATTCTGTCGTTGAAGTTCACCGCCGAGAATCATTCGTGGGCGGATCCGGACATCGACGCGATCCACCACGCGCTCACCACATCCCGCTCGCCGATGATCCGACGCGCTGCCTGGGAGTTGTTCTCGCTGCAACCGCCGGATCTTGGCGTCGATGTGGGAGCGTGGCTCGGCGATTTGGGTCGGGACGATCCGGTCCTCACTTACCAGGCAAAATTGGCCGTCCGCGAATATTTTAAAAAGCCGTTTGCCCTTAAGACCCTCGATGACTTTGACCAACCGTCAGCACACGCCACCCTCACCATCCTCGAATCGCTGCTCGCCGTGCCCACGCCCGAAGCCGCCGAGTTCCTGCTCGCCCACCTCCGCCGCACCGGGTTCGCCAATCCGCGCAGCGCGGACTTCCTCAAACACGCCGCGCTGCACGTCTCCGCAGAAAGATTTGGCGCTGTGGCGGAACTCTTCCCGGAGGAGCGCGCTCCCGCGCGCCCCACTTCTCCCGGAGATCACGGACGCGCGGGAACGCGTCCCTCCGAGTTGCCATTGGCGCAGCGACTCGCCCTCGCCGATGCCCTCGGGCAGTCTGCCCGCCAACGCGATTGGAAGCTCCCGGACGACCTCGCCGCGTGGACGCAGCGGACCGTGTTCGCCGCGTTGGACAGCCCCGACGCGCCGCTCTCCAACCGCGCCATCGCCGCGTTGCGCGAGGTGACGTGGCCGGAAAAGTTCGCGCCGCTCGAGAAGATCGTCCTCGATCCGCGAAGCGACGGCTCCCGGCGTGCCGCCGCGCTCGAAGCCGCGCTAAATCTGGATCGCGGCCCCGCACTCGCTGCACAGGCCCTCGTCGATCCCACCTCGCTCCCCCTGCGCAAGAAAGCCGCCGAACTGCTCGGGCGCACCCCCAGTGAAACCGCCCGTGCTGCCTTGCTCGGCGCCCTGCCCACTGCGCCCGCCGAACTCGCGCTCTCGATCACCGCTTCGTTGGCGAAGACCGATCCCGACTTCTCCGCGCTGCTCGATCTCCTCGAAGCCGGAAAAACCTCGCCCGCGCCGCTGCGCCATCGCCTGATCGCGATGCTCATCACGCAGCGTGCCGCGGCCCTGCGCACCCGCGCCGACGCGCTCACCGAAAACCTGCCGCCCGAAGACGCGCGCCTGGATCAACTCATCGCGGCTCGCACACAAACCTTTGCCAGCGCGAAAGCCGACCCCAGCAAAGGCGCGCAGGTTTTCTCGCAAAACTGCGCCGCCTGTCACCGCTTCCGCAACCTTGGCGGCAATGTCGGCCCAAACCTCGACGGGGTCGGCGCCCGCGGGCCGACCCGGCTCATCGAAGACATTCTCGACCCCAACCGCAACGTCGATCCCCTGTTCCGGCAGACCACGATCGAAACGACCAGCGGCGAATTTCACGTCGGGGCCAACCTCCGCGACCAGGGCGAAACCCTCCTGCTGGCCGACACCGCCGGGCGCGAAGTGACGATCGCCAAGACTGCGATCAAGGCGCAAACCGGCTCCGCGCTCTCCCTCATGCCGGCGATCTATGAAACCGCTCTCGCGCCGGGCGCTTTTCACGATTTGATCGCCTATCTGCTCAGTCCAGCCACGGAAACGCCGCCCGCCAATTCCCGCTAGGCCGCTGGCATGAAGCTGGCTAATTAACCCGCACCACCATGTGCGGAATTGCCGGCCTTATTGATCCATCCAGTTCCGCAGACGCCGCGGGCGCGCATCTTCACCGGATGCTCGACCTGATCGTGCATCGCGGCCCGGACGGCGCGGGCACGCACATCGCGCCCGGGCTCGCCCTCGGCATGCGGCGGCTGAGCATCATCGACCTCGAAGGCGGCTGGCAGCCGATCTGGAACGAGGACAAAAGCCTCGGAGTCGTTTTCAACGGCGAAATCTACAACTACGTCGAACTGCGCCGCGATCTCCTCGCCGCCGGCCACGTCTTTCGCACCGAGACGGACACCGAAGTCCTCGTGCATCTCTACGAGGACCACGGCCCGGCGATGCTCGCCAAACTGCGCGGCATGTTCGCCTTCGCGCTCCTCGACCGACGGCAAAATCGCGTCTTCCTCGCGCGCGATCATTTCGGCCAAAAGCCGCTCTACTATTTTGCTCACGGCGGGCGCTTTGCGTTTGCGTCCGAATTGAAGGCGCTGCTCACCCTGCCCTTTGTCCCGCGCGATACCGATCCCGAAGCGCTGCTCGATTTCGCCACCTGGCTTTCGCTGCCCTCGCCGCGCACCCACTTTCAGCACATCCACAAACTCCCCGCCGGCAGTCATCTGACCGTCGATCTGGCCACCGGAACGACGACCGGGCCGCAGCGTTACTGGCGCTTCGAACTCAACGCCGCACCCGAGATTCACGATCTCAGTGCCGCCGTCGACCTGATCGATGCGGCCCTCGAGGAATCGGTGCGCGTTCACTTCCGCGCCGATGTCCCGGTCGGCGTGCTCCTGAGCAGCGGGCTCGACAGCCGCACCGTCGCGGCCTACGCCCGGACGCTCAATCCCGATGGCGTCTCGACCTTCAGCGTCGGTTATGCGGAAGCGGGTTCGGAGCTTGAAGGCGCCCGCGAGACCGCGCGCGAAATCGGCACCGACCATCACGAACTCAAAATCACCGGCAGCGGCGTCGGCGGCGTGATCGATCAATTGGCGTGGCATCTCGATGAACCGATCGGTGACCCCGCCGCTTTCGCGGTCTGGCAGGTCTGCAAATTCGCCCGTGAGCATGTGAAAGTGCTGCTTTCCGGCGAAGGCGCGGACGAAATCTTCGCGGGTTACGATCAGAAATACCGCCCGCAAATCGCCACCATCGAACGCTCGACTCAGTTGCAGCGCTGGGCCGGGCTGTTGCCCGCCACCGATGATCCCTATCCGGCAACGCGCTTCGGCCGTCTGCGGCGGCGCGCGCACGGCAGCAGCGCGGCCGAGATCGTCCAACTTCGCGCCGAAGGATTTCCGGGGAATCAACTGCACCCGCGCGGGCTGACCGCCGCGCAACTCGCCCGCGTGCGCCGCCGGGAACGCGAGATCGGAGCGTCCATCGTCCGCCCGCAGCGCGATCGGCTCGGCACGCTGCTCGCCTTTGATGTCGATTGGCTGCTCGGCGAATCGCTGCTGCAAAAGGCCGACAAAATGAGCATGGCGGCGTCGATCGAACTGCGCACGCCCTTCATCGACCTGCCGCTCGCCACCGCCGCCGCTCGCCTCCATTCGTCGCTCAAGCTCGGCCCGGAAACCGGCAAAATCGTGCTCCGCGCGTGCCTGCAGCGCCGCCTGAACGAACCCGCGAATCGACCCAAGAAAGGCTTTGCCATGCCGCTCGCCGCCTGGCTGCGCGGGGAGTTGCGCGCTCAGGTGGAAGCCGAGCTATTCGCCGAAAACGCCGCGCTCTTCGCCGGGCTCGATCGCCCGCTGGTTCGGCGCGCGTGGGATGAATTCCAAAGCGGCGAATGGGACGGAGCGCTGATTTTTTACACGCTCTGGCTTTATGAAGCGTGGCACCGCACCGTCGTGCGCGCCCCGATTTCTTCCGCCCTCACATGAACCCATTCGTCACCATCGGCATCCCCTGCTTCAACGCCGAGCGCTGGATTGGCGCGGCGGTGGAGAGCGCGCTCGGGCAGACTTGGCCGGCGACCGAAGTGATCGTCGTCGATGACGGTTCCACCGACGGTTCGCTGGCGGTCCTGGCAAAGTTCGGCGACGCGATCTGCTTGATCTGCGCGGAGCATCGCGGCGGAAATCATGCGCGGAATCTCATCCTGAAAAATGCGCGCGGCGAGTGGGTGCAGTTTCTCGATGCCGACGATTATCTCGAACCGCCCAAGATCGCCCAGCAATTCGCCGAGACGGACGGCGGAGCGGACGCGGACATCCTTTATAGCCCGACGTGGATGGAGGACTCCCGCCGGGACACCCGCCTCCCGAGCGAACTCGATCCGCAACTCGACCTGTTTGCGCAGTGGCTCGCGTGGCAACTGCCCCAGACCGGCGGCGCGCTCTGGCGCAAAGCGGCGCTCGACGCGCTCGGCGGTTGGAAGGAAAGCCAACCGTGCTGCCAGGAGCACGAACTTTATCTCCGCGCTTTGCAAGCCGGGCAACGCTTCCGCCTGGCCCCCACCCCGCACGCGGTTTATCGGCTTTGGTCCGAGGAGACCGTCTGCCGCCGCGATCCCCGCCAGGTCATCCGCATGCGCACGGCGCTGATGGATCAGTTGCAAGCGTGGATGACCCCGCGCGGGCGGTGGACCGGAGGGCACGCGCGCGTCGCCGGGCAGTCCTTCTTTGAAATGGCGCGCTCCCTGGCCCGCTTGGATCTCACCGAGGGCGCCCGCTATTTCCAGGAGCGCAAGGCCCGCGGCCTCATTCATCTCGCCGGGCCGGCCGCGCCGCGCGGCTACCGGTTGGCGCATCGTTTGCTTGGATTTACGGGGGCCGAAAAGCTGGCGGCCGCCCGCCGCTGACCTCTCATGCCGATTCCCGCGCCTCTTCCTTACAGCATCGTCATCGCCACTTTCGAGCGGCCGGAAGAAATGCGCACCGCGCTGGCGTCGCTGGCGGTGCAGACCCGCCCTCCGGCGCAGGTCATCGTCGTCGATTCTTCGCGGGACGAACGCACCCGCGCGGTCGCCGCCGACGCACCGCTGCCGGTGCGCTACGAACGGGCGACCCGCCCGAGTTCCGCCGTCCAGCGCAACCAGGGGGCGGAGTTTGTCACGACTCCGCTCATCGTCTTCATGGACGACGACGTCTTCATTCCGCCGACCAGCCTGGAAAAACTCTGCGTGCCCTTCGAAGAAGACGCAGAGGAAACAATCGGCGGAATCGCCGGGCGGATCGACGGCCAGGCGCACCGCCAACCGCGCGGCCTGCTGCGCTGCTACTACCGGTTGCAGGCGGGCTACGATCATCCGACCTACGGCGGCAAACTCTTCGGCGCGGCCGTCAACTGCATCCCCACCTACACCGAAAACGGCGGTGATCTGATCCCCGCCGAGTGGCTTTATTCGACCTGCGTTTTTTACCGCACGAACCTTTTCCGACGGGAGAAATTTCCCGAGTTCGATGGCTACAGTTTCATCGAAGACGTGCATCTTTCCGCCCGGATTGGGCGCACGCATCGGCTCTACTTCCATCGCACGGCCACCTTCGAACACCGCGACGCCACGAGTATGTTCAAACGCAACACGTGCGAAATGGCCCGCATGCGCTTCCGCAATCAGCGGCACGTCGCCCATGATATCATCGGCCTGCGCGAGCCCGAACTGACCGCCAAGCTGTTCCTGCATCGCCTTTTTTCGACCGCGGTAGTGGTCCGGTGGCGCCGCGCTGGCTGGCTGCAAGAGCTCGCGGGGATATGGACTTGAGCCCTCAACGCTGCATTTTGTCTCGCCCCATTGCCGCATGAGCCTGTCCGTCGCCATCTGCATCGCCACCCATAACCGGCGCGAAGATCTCGTGAGGACGCTGGCCGTGATCGATCGTCTCGATCCGCCGCCCGCGGAGGTGTTGATCACCGCGGACGGCTGCGCCGATGGAACGATCGAGTTCGTCCGCGAGTCGTATCCGCAGCATTCGCTGATCGTGAATATCGAGGCCCGCGGCTCGACCGGTTCGCGCCACGCCATGTTTCACCAGGCGACCGCCGACATCGTCCTCATCCTGGACGACGACAGTTATCCGATCGAAACCGATTTTCTCGCGCGCCTGCCCCGCCTCTTCGAGGACCGGCCCCGGCTCGCCGTCGTGCATTTTCCGCAACGCAGCGACGAGTCACCCACCAGCCTCACGGCGACAGATTTCGGGCCGTCCTATTTCGCCGGCACCTACGTGAACTGCGCCGCCGCGCTCCGCCGCGCGGCCTTTCTCGAGGTCGGTGGTTATCCCGAAGAATTCCGCATCGCCTACGATGAACCCGACTTCGCGCTGCGCTGCCTGAGCGCCGGCTGGCAGGTGCGCTTCGACACCAGCCTGACCATCCGCCACCACTACTCGGGTGTGATGCGCAGCGAGATGCGCATGCACCACACGCACGCGCGCAATGAGCTCTGGAGCGTGCTCTACCATTGCCCCGCGCCGCAGTTGGCGCTGGTCGGAATGTTCCGCTTGGTGCGGCAATTCGGCTACGCGTGGCGGCGCGGTGGGGAGTGGGTCGTGCGCGAACCCAACTGGTGGCTGGCGGCCCTGCGGGGGGCGCGCAGTTGCTGGAGTAAAAGACAACCGCTGCCGTGGGCCCGCTACCGCGCGTGGATGGAGCTCATCCGCCAGCCCATTTTTTCCGAGGCGGAGTGGGAGAAAAAATTTGGGAAGGAAGCTCCGTGAATACGCCGCTCGCCAGCCAGCCTACTTCCGCAGCCAGCGAAAATACGCTACGCCACCCGCGCGTCGCCGTGATCCAGGACGGCGCACGACTGCACTACGCGATCCCTTTGGCCCTGCAAAAAGCCGGCCTGCTCGAGCGCATGTTCACCGAGTGGTTCGTCACCCCGGGCTCCGCGGAGAATCTCATCAGCCGCTCCCTGCTCCGGCTGCGCCCAGCACTCGGGCGCAAAATGCTCGGGCGCCAAAATTCCCAACTCGATCCCGCACTCGTCCGCCGAAAACCGTCCCTCTCGCTGCGGCTCGAGCTCGGCCGTTCCCGGCGCAAGGGCGCGCAGGATTTTTTCGAGTGGGCTTCAGCGTCCGTCGCGCGCTGGGTGGAGCAGGAAGGAGCGGGCGGCGCTAACACCCTCTTCGGTTACATCCGCAACATTCATCCCTCGCTCTGCGCGGCGTGGCGTGAACGCGGCGCGCTCGTCGTGGCCGATCAAATCATCGCCCCGGCGGTGATCGAAGCGGCGGAAGCCCGGCGGCAGGCCGAGCGTTTTCCCGGCTGGGAACCGGGCGAAACCACCGGCGACGCCGCCCGCGTCGCCGCTTTCGAGGAACAGACCTGGCCGCATCTGCATCACCTGACCTGCGCTTCGGATTACGTGAAGTCCGGCCTCATTGCGCAAGGCATCGCCGCGGAGCGGATCAGCGTCCTGCCCTACCCGATCGATCCCGCCGATTTCCCGCCCGTCGATCGGTCGGCGCAGTCCAAAAAACGGTTCACCGTCGGCTGCGTCGGCACCGCCAGCCTGCGCAAAGGCGTACCCTACTTTCTCGAAGTGGCCCGGCGTTTCGATCCCGCCCGCGTGCGTTTCGTCTGGATCGGCCCCAGCCAGATCGCGCCCGAAGTCCTGTCCGCCAACGCCGGCGCCGTCGAGTTCACGGGCGCCCAACCGCGCAGCGAGATCCGGCGCGCACTCGCGGACTTCGACGTCTTTCTTTTTCCGTCCACCTGCGAAGGCTCCGCCGGGGCCGTCACCGAAGCGATGGCCACGGGATTGCCGGTCGTCACAACCCCGAATGCCGGCTCCATCGCGCGCCCCGGCGTGGAAGGTTTTATCCACGCCTACGACGATATCGAAGCGCTCGCTGCCTCCGTCGAACGGTTGATCGACGAGCCAGATCTTCGCGCGGAAATGGGCCGTGCCGCCGCCGCGCGCGTCACTGATTTCGGCATCGAAAATTACAGCCGCGAAATCGCCGCGCTGCTCCAGCGGCTGCTTTTCACCGTCCCTCGCCTGCCCCGCGCATGAATTTTCCCCGTCCTAAAAACCTGCGTTCGGCTCCGCCGCCGCGGCCCCGTCCCGGGCCACATCGCGAGCCGCCGCTGCCGCTGGAATGCCCATTGCCCGATCGCCGGGGAACCGGGGCCGCGCTCCTCGGCCTCGTCATCACGGTGCTTCTGCTCAAGGGCGAACTCCCGTCCACGCTCGCGCAAAAAGCGGCGATCGGCACGCTCTTCAGCCTGCTCGCAAGCATCGCCTTCGATCTCAAGCTCGGCGGACTGCGCAATCTCATCCGCGCC
Source organism: Chthoniobacterales bacterium (assembly GCA_038325425.1). Classification (GTDB taxonomy): domain Bacteria; phylum Verrucomicrobiota; class Verrucomicrobiia; order Chthoniobacterales; family Chthoniobacteraceae; genus Chthoniobacter. Next base: position 8,721 of record JBBQIZ010000030.1, on the reverse strand, counting down.
GATCTCATGGCGATCCTGTCGTTCTATTTCCTGACCTTCTTCGAGTTTCTCTTTCCGCAGCCGAACTTCGACAAGCTGATCGCCACGGCCAGCACCTTCACCGGCATCTACTGCGTGCTGCTCGGCTTTGCCGGCCTGCTCGTCGGCCGCCATTTCTTCCACCCGCGCCAGCAGCCCTTTCGCCAGACGCTGACCCGCGAAATCCCCGCGCTGTGGATCGTCGCGATTTTTTGGGTGTGCGTCCTCGTCGGTTACATTCACATGCTCATTGCCGTCGATTTTGACGTGGTGCTGATGATCGATTGGTTCATGGAACCACGCTTCACCCAGCCCTGGCAGCGCGGACGCCTCGGCAACTGGAAAGCCCTGCTCGTCGAACTCGGTCTCTTCCTTTACCTCATCCCACCGCTGGGCGGCATCATGATCGCGCGCCGCCAGCGTTACGGACCGATCGCGCTCGCCACCATGTCGCTGGCTTTGCTGCTCACGCTCTTTTACGGATTTGCGAGCGGCGCCCGCAACGTCTTCGCCGCGTATTTGGTCACCTTCCTCATTGGCTACTGCTTCGCCATGTCGTTTGCCCGGCGCAAGGAATTGGTCGCGCTCTGCGCCGGTGGCGCGGTCGTGATGGTCGCCGCCTCCTATTTCATGCTCGAGTTCCGCAATGCGGGTCTGCGCAACTATCTTGAAGGCCATTACGAACCCCCGGTCTCGCAGGAAAAGACCTACTTCGTGGACTACAATCTCTACAACGTCTGCCGGCTCGTGGAGGTCTTTCCCCGGAACCATCCGTACCTCGGCTGGGAGATTCCATTCCAGGCGCTCATTCGCCCGATCCCGCGCGCCGTTTGGAAAGGCAAGCCCGAGGGGTTGAGCCGATCGATCGAAGATGTCCTCGGTGCTGATGGCTGGACGGCGTCGGCGAGTTTTGTCGGCGAAGCTTACATGTCGGGTGGGTTCTGGGTCGTCGCCCTCGTGGCGCTGGGCTTTGGCGCGCTGGCCGGCTGGTGGAGTCATCTCGCATCACCGAACAACTCCGAACTCGGCATTCTCATCTACGCCTCGGGCTTTTTTGCCACGGTTATTTCCATGCGCAGTCTCTTCGTGCTCACCACCGCGCTGCTGCCGACCGTGGCCGCGCTCGTCATCGGCACCTACGCCGCGCGCCTGCTCACCGGGCAGGCGAGGCGCCTGCTCGCCCGCAACGTGAACGATCATGCCGCGCGCCAGCGGATGGCCATCCCACCGCGGCCGCAACGTCCACCTCCACGATGAAGGTCGCCTTCGTTACCGTCGTCCCCTCGCCGTATCAGCGCGATATCCTCCGCGCGCTCGCGCAGCGCCCGGAGATCGAGCTGAGCGTCTTCTATCTTGAAGCCTCCGTCCCCGAATCGCCGTGGCCGCAGCAGCCACTCGCGCCTTACGAGCACATCCTGCCGGGCTTTTGGTTTCATCTCGGTTCCGGACGCTGCCACCTCAATTTTCCGCTGCCGAACCTGAAACCGTTCGACGTAGTGGTGATGAACACCCTGATGTCGATCACCGCGCAAGTGCTCATCCGCACCGCGCTCCGCCGCAAGCCGTGGATCTTTTGGGGCGAACGGCTGGGGCCGCCCCGCGGCGGACTGCACCAGGCTTGCGCGGAAATGTTGCACCGCGCCGCCGGCATCGCCGCGATCGGCAGCTTCGCCGAGGCGGATTATCGCGCCCGCTTCCCCGAGCCGCGCTATTTCCGCATCCCCTACTACTGCGACCTCGCGCCTTTCATGGCTGCGCCGCGCCGCGCTCGCACCGATGGCCAGGTGGTATTCCTGTTCTGCGGACAGATGATCGCGCGCAAAGGCGTTGATCTGCTTTTCACGGCCTTCCAACGCCTCGGTGGCGCGGCGCGACTGCTCCTCGTCGGACCCGAGGCACAGCTCTCCGAATTCCTCGCTCCGCTCCCGCCGTCCGTCCGCGCGCGCGTTGAATACGTCGGCTTTCAAGCGCCGGAGGATCTGCCGCGCTTCTTTGCCCAAGCCGACGTCTTCATCCTGCCCAGCCGCTATGATGGCTGGGGCGTGGTCGTGAATCAGGCGCTCGGCGCCGGGATGCCCATCATTTGCTCGGACATGGTCGGAGCGGGGCGCGATCTGGTGGAGGAAGAGATCAACGGGCTGCGTTTTCCCAGCGGTGACGCCGCCGCGCTGGCCGACCGCATGCAGCGCTTCATCCACCAGCCGTCGCTGGTCGACAGTTGGGGCAAGGTCTCGCGCCGCCGCGCCCCGCAATGGACACCGGAAGCCGGCGCGGCAAAATGGATCGAGGCCTTTCAAGCCGTTCTGGGCCGATGAAAATCCTCCTCGCCAGCAGCAGTTCCGGTTCACAGGGCGACGGCGAACTTTGGCTCCTTCATCTCGGACGCGCCCTCGCCCACCGCGGACACGAGGTGATGCTCTGGGCTTCCGAACATCCGCGGATGGATGAGCTGGCCAACAGCTTTTCCGGCGTCGGCGAAGTGCTGCGCTCGCCCTACCAAAACACCTACGATCATCGCGGACGCTCGATCTCCAGCTATCTGAACCTGCCGGCTATTCGCCAACTGGCCGGGGATTGGCAGCGCGCGCAGCCGGATTTTCTGCACCTCAACAAACAGAATCTCGAGGACGGCCTCGATCTGCTCCAGGCCGCACGCCGCTCCGGTCTGCCGAATCTCTGCACCATCCACATCGCCCGCACCGCGCAGCACCTCGGCGCCCGGCTCGCGCCCGCGCGCGATTTTGTCGCCTGGCGCGGGCTCGCCAATTACCCCGGCCTGCTCGTGACCGTGGACGAAAAACAGCAGCGCAGCCTCGGCGCGTTTCTCGGCGATGCCCGGCGGCTTCGCACCGTTCCCAACGGTGTGCCGCTCCTCGATCTCAGCCGGCGCAGCGCCGCGCGCGCGCTGAAGCGCTCCGACGTCGGGGTGCGCGAATCCGAATTGCTCGTCGTCGGCGTCGGCCCGCTCGACCAGCGTGGACGCCCCCTCCTTTTCCTGGAACGCGCCGCGGAAATCCTGCGCACCCATCCCTCCGCCCGCTTCCTCTGGATCGGCGAGGGCGTGCTCGGCGACGCCTGGGACGGGTGGGTCGCGGATCGCGGCCTCAAGCGGACGATCCAGCGCGTGCCGTGGCGCAACGACGTCCCGCTGCTGCTCCTCGCGGCCGACGTTTTTCTCCATGTCGCCGAGAGTGAAGGACTGCCGCTCGCGCTGCTCGAGGCGCTCTCCGCCGCCCTGCCCTGCGTGGTCACGGAACATCTGCGGGAGGAGATTCCGGCGCTTGATCAAAGCAACGCGATCACGATCGATGAGCGCGGCCGCTGGCTTGAATCGGTGCGCGATCCCGACCTGCTGCGCCAGCTCGGCGGCACCGGCCGCCTTCTGGCCGAGGAGAAATTCTCCTGCGGAAAAATGGCGGAAAGCTACGAAGCGCTTTACGGCGAAACCCTCGCCGCATTGTGAAGATCGGATTCGTCACGCCCTTCCTCACGCGTTCCGGCGGCGGCATTTTCACCAGCGCGCAACGTCTCGCGCAAACGCTCTCGCGGGAAAATACCGTGCGCGTTTTCGGCCTCGACGATCCCGCCGCCACCGAAGATCTCGCGACTTGGGCGCCGCTCGCCGCCGAGTCATTTCCCGTGAGCGGCCCGCGATCGTTCGGTTACGCACCGGCCCTCGGCCGCGCCGTGCAGGCCGCGCCGCTGGACGTGCTGCACGCCCACGGCCTGTGGATGTATCCCTCGCTCGCCACGCGGCAATCGGGCAAACCCTACATCGTCTCTCCGCACGGCATGCTCGATCCGTGGGCGCTCGCCCTTTCGCCGTGGAAGAAACGCTGCGCCGCCCTTTTCTTTCAGGACACGCAACTGCACCGCGCCGCCTGCCTCCACGCCTTGTGTCCGGCGGAAGCGGAATCCATTCGGGCCTACGGCCTGACAAATCCGATCTGCGTCATCCCCAACGGCATCGACCTTCCGCCGCCCGTCCACGATCCTGCGCCGTGGGCGGAAGAGATTCCGTCCGGCGAAAAAGTGCTGCTTTATCTCGGCCGATTGCATCCGAAGAAAGGGCTGCCGAATCTGCTCCGCGCGTGGACCGCGGTCGCCGATCCGGGCTGGCATCTCGTCCTCGCCGGCTGGGATCAGGGCGGGCACGAGAGCGAGTTGAAACGGCTCGCCGAGGAAGTGCGCGCGCCGCGCGTCCATTTTCCGGGGCCGCTGTTCGGTCCGGCGAAATCCGCCGCCTATCACCACGCCGCCGCGTTCGTCCTCCCCTCGCTCAGCGAAGGCCTCCCGATGGTCATCCTCGAAGCGTGGGCGCATGCCAAACCGGTGCTCATGACCGACGCCTGCAATCTCCCGGCAGGCTTGGCCCGCGGGGCGGCGCTGCGGATCACCGCCGAAGTCGAAGACCTCGCCCACGGCCTGCGCACGCTCACCGCGCTGCCCCGGGAAGAACGCGAAGCGATGGGTGCGCGCGGCCGCCAACTCGCCGAGGAAGATTTCTCGTGGCCAAAGATCGCGAGCGACTTTTGCGCGGTTTATGACTGGATCCTGCACCGCGGCCCGCACCCCGCCTGCGTGCTCCCCAAATCATGAAGACGCTCCACTTCGCCCCTCCGACCGCCAGGAAAAGCGCGGCAAATTTCCACTTGCCACCCTGCGGCGGGAGAGGCATTTTCCGCACCTCGCGAAAGGGGTCTTAGCTCAGTTGGTAGAGCGCCTGAATGGCATTCAGGAGGTCAGGGGTTCGATCCCCCTAGGCTCCACTTCCTTCGCCGAACCGCATGGCCGACCACACTGCAACCTCAGCGGCCACGCCGCCGACCAACTCGGCCTCGGGGAAAAAAGTGCTCTTCATCACGCCCGTCGCGCCGTGGGGACTTTTCGGCGGCACGCCCATCGTCTCGCGCTGCCTGATCGAAATTTTCTCCGAAGCCTTCGACCTGCACATCTGCTGCCTGCGCTCCGACGCCCCCGGCGACTACCCCCGCACAATCAACGGCGCGAGCGTCTTGACCGGCCGCGTTCCGAGCCTCGCGCGCAAGCTGAAATTCTTCTTCGACTTCAGCGCGGAATCCTTCGCCCACCGCCAGTTTGAGAAAAATCTCGTACGCACCCGACTGGCCGCGTGGCTCGCGCTGCATCAACCGGGGTTCGTGATTCTCGATCACATCTACTCCGCGTGGGTGGTCGATCTCCTCCCGGATTCCACCCGCGTGATCTACATCGCCCACGACGATATGGTCGAGTATGCCGATTCGCTGCTCCGTCTCGATCCGCCGATGGGCAAAAAACTGCGCTTCACCGGACTCCGCCGGCAGTACCGCAGCCTGCAGGAAAAGGTCGTTCATCGGGCCGACTTCACGCTCACCATGACGCCCGACGATGCTGACCGCCTGCGCCCAATCGCCCGTGGCCCGGTCAGCGTGGCCCCGCTCTCTTTCGAGTTTCCTGCCCTCACGCGGACCTATGCGCCCAACTTCGATTACCTGCTCGTCACCGGCAGCTTCGACACCTGGGAAAAGCAGCTCGGGCTCACCCACTTTTTGTCCCACATCTTCGTTCCGCTGCTCCGGCAGCGTCCGGATTTTCGCCTGCTTATCGCCGGCCGCATCCCAGCGGAACTGCGCCAGCGCATGCCTGCCACGGAACCACAAATCCGCATCCTCCAGGCTCCTTCCGACGCGGAGATGCGCGGCGCGGTCGAGGACGCGTCGGCCGCAGTAGTGCTCGATCTGCAGGCCTCGGGTTTGAAAATCAAATCCATGGAACTGGCCGCCTCCGGGCTTCCACTCGTCAGTTGGGCGCCGGGACTGGAAGGCACGATGCTCGATTCCGGCCGCAGTTGTCTGCGCGCCGATTCCGCCGCGGAATTCATCGCGCACCTCGCGCGTGTCTCCGCCGAGCCGGAATTGCGGCGCCAGATCGGCAGCGCTGCGCGCGCCATTTTGGAAAAGGAATTTTCCCGCGCCGCCGCCCGCACACGTCTGGAGAAGTCACCCGTCTTCCCCCCGCTCGTCGCCGCGGGCGCTCTGCGCACCGAGCCGTAAGGGGGCCAGTCCCTCCGAGCGCCTCCGCCTCGCGGAAGCCACCGCCACGCGGTTGCCGACGAGAAATCGTCCCGCCAACCTCACCCGTCGAGCTGCCGATCCTCGAAATTTTCCTTGCTGGGATACCAGCGGGATGTCATAGGCATTTCAAGACACCCGCCATGTCCTCCGATCCCCTCCGCGAACAAGCCTACAAACACATCCACGGCAAACTTCTCTCCGGGGAACTGCCCGCCGGGCATGTCCTCTCGGAGCTTTCCCTGGCCCGTGAGATCGGGATCAGCCGCACGCCCGTGCGCGACGCCATTCGCCGGCTGGAGCAGGAAGGAATTCTCGAGCAGGTGCCGCGGTTTGGCACGATCGTCCGCCGGCCGCAGCGGCGCGATCTGGAGGAGTTGTATCAGCTTCGCGAAGCGCTCGAGCCGTACGCCGTGGCGCAGGTCGCGGGCCGGATGAATGCCGAGGATCTCGGCATGCTCGACCGACTCTGCGACGAAATTGCGACCATCGGCGCCGCGGTGAAGAAGGCGGCGCGGCCCACCGCCGACGCCGCGCTCATGCGCCGCCTGCTTTCCGCGGACCTCGCGTTTCACATGGTCCTGCTGCGCGCCTCGGGCAATCGCCGACTGATGAAGATCATCTCCGACTCCCGCGTTCTGACCCGCATCTTCGGCACGCCGCGCCAGGATCACGATCTCGCGGTCATCGAGGAGACGCATCGTTTTCACAGCCAGATCCTCGCCGCAGTAAAGAGCGGCGACTCGGAAGCGGCGCGCCGACTGATGGCCGAGCACATCCGCGCCAGCATGCGCGAAGCGCTCGAACACTACGACCGCGCCCAGGCCCGGCCGGACACCCGGACCATCCCGCTCGGCTTGCCCGACGATCTTCTCGCAGACCTCCACCGTATCGAAAGCGGTACCCCGCCGCCCCCCGTGCGCAAACCTCGCAAGCGCTCGGCCTGAATCCTCCAACCACCCTTCCCTATGCTCACTCATCGTCTCCTCACCTCCACGCTGCTCGCCGCCACGTCGCTCTCCGCCTTCGCGCTCGAGCCTCTAAAATACAACAACCCCGGCCTGGTCGTGGACCTCGGCGTCGGGCTCTGGGCCTGGCCATTGCCCATGGATTTCGACGGCGACGGCGACCTCGACCTTGTCGTCAACTGCCCGGACAAACCTTCCAACGGCACCTACTTTTTCGAGAACGTCAGCGGCGACACCGCGAAAAACAAGATGCCCGTCTTCAAGTCGGGAAAGCGCATCAGCAAAGGAATGCAGAACGTGCAGGTCAGCTATGTGGCTGGCAAACCGGTGGTCATGACGCCCGCCGCCACGTATCCCGATTACCTCAAAACCGGGCTGGAGAATCCGACGAAACTGCCGCTGCCGGTAAACATTCATCCGAACAAGGTGCGCGCGAACATGTGGCGCGTGGTGGATTACGACGGCGACAAAAAGGACGACCTCATTGTCGGCGTCGGCGACTGGACGGAATACGGCTGGGACAACGCCTATGACGCGAACGGCAAATGGATGCACGGCCCGCTCCGCGGCTACGTTTATCTGCTGCGCAATTGGGGCACGACCAAGGAGCCGTCATATGCGGAACCGGTGAAAGTCATGGCGGGTGACCGACCCGTGGAAACCTACGGCTGGCCATCGCCCAATTTCGCGGATTTCGACGGCGACGGCGATCTCGACTTGCTCTGCGGCGAGTTTCTCGACGGCTTCACCTATTTCGAAAACACCGGCACGCGCACCTCGCCGAAGTATGCGCAGACGCGCCGGGTCAAGACGCCGGAAGGCCAGTTCCTCACGATGGACCTGGAGATGATCACGCCCACGGCGGTCGATTGGGACAAGGACGGCGACCTCGACCTGATCGTCGGCGACGAGGACGGACGGGTGGCGTTCGTCGAAAACACCGGTAATTTTGACGACAAAAAGACGCCGGTATTTCTCGCGCCGCGTTATTTCCAGCAGGAGGCGGATCAGGTGAAATTTGGCGCGCTGGCCACGCCGGTTGGGTTCGATTGGGACGGCGACGGCGACTTCGACATCATCAGCGGCAACACCGCGGGCCATATCGCTTTCATCGAAAATCTCAGCGGCCCGAAAGTCGAACACCCAAAATGGGCCGCGCCGAAGCTGCTCGAAGCCGATGGGAAAACGCTGCGGATCATGGCCGGGCCGAACGGCAGCATCCAGGGTCCGTGCGAGGCGAAGTGGGGCTACACCACGCAGACCGTGGCGGATTGGGACCACGACGGCCTGCCTGATCTGGTCGTCAATTCCATCCTCGGCAAAGTCGTGTGGTATCGAAATATCGGCACGCGCACCGCGCCGAAGCTCGCCGCCGCGCAGCCCATCGAAGTCGAGTGGGACGGCCCGCAACCCGCTCTCGCTTGGGGCTGGATGAAGCCCGAAGGCCAGGCGCTGCTCACGCAATGGCGCACCACGCCGGTCGCGGTCGATTGGAACAAGGACGGCCTCGTCGATCTCGTGATGCTCGACCAGGAAGGCCACCTCGCCTTCTTCGAGCGGGCGAAGCGCGACGGCAAACTCGTGCTGCTGCATCCGCGCCGCGCCTTCCGCGGTGAACACATCGGGCCCGGAGATCCGAGTCCGAAGTTCGTCAAAACCGCGCC
>JBBQIZ010000029.1:0-31357 GCA_038325425.1 Chthoniobacterales bacterium | reverse complement strand
CTGCGGCGCTTGCACGCCGAGACCGAGGAAGCTGAGGAAGCTTTCGTCGAGGATGACTGCGGGGATGGTGAGCGTGAGGTAGATGATGACGATGCCGCCGAGGTTTGGCAGGAGATGGCGGAAGATGATCTTCGTGTGGCTTTGCCCGAGGGCGCGCGCGGCGGAGACGAACTGAAGATTTTTCAAAGCGAGGACCTGGCCGCGGACGATGCGGGCCATGGTCAGCCATTCGATGAGGCCGAGGGTGACAATGAGGATGATGATTTTCGAATACCCGACCAGCTCGGCGTAGCCCTGGGCGGCCAGCCAGGTCTTGAAGTGTTTGTCGAAAATGAAGGTAAAGAGGATGAGGATGATGAGCCGCGGGATCGAATAGAGGATCTCCACGAGGCGCATCATCACCGCGTCGGTGCGGCCGCCGACGTAACCGGACACCAGGCCGTAGGTGGTGCCGACGACGAGGCTGATGACGGCGCCGCAAATGCCGACGAGCAACGAGATGCGCGCCCCTTCCAGCACCCGGGCAAAGGCGTCGCGCCCGTTGTTGTCGGTGCCGAAGGGATATTTCCACGTCGGATAGTTGGCGGTCAGCCCGGCGGAGTCGTTGTACCAGGTCGGCGGGATGAACTGGTCCTTCGACGTCGTGTGCGGGTCGGTTTGAAAAATGATCGGGCCGAACAGGGCCATGAAGACGATGAATGCGAGCACGCCCATCGCGGCGACGGCGACAGGATTTTTGCGCAAGCGCGCCCAGGTGCCGGGTGGGGGAGGCGTGGCGTCAGTCATCGGCGGGGGACTGCTTCACCGCAGAGAGGCAGAGGACGCGGAGGGCCGCAGAGGGGAGGAAAGGCCGATGCGCTTTCCCTAGCTCGCCCTCTTGCTTTCTCTGCGGCCCTCTGCGCGCATTGCGGCTCTGCGGTAAAAGCAGGGGTATCATGCCAGTTTGATGCGGCGGTCGAGCCAGGTGTAGGCGATATCGACCACGAGGTTGAGGGCGACGAGCAGCACGCAATAAACGATGACCACCCCTTCGAGCAGGAAGACGTCGCTGTTCAGGATGGCGTTGACGAAGAACGGGCCGGCGCCGGGGATATTAAAGATGCTCTCGACGACCAGCGAACCCGTCAGCAGATGCGCGGCGAGCGGCCCGAGGAAGCTGACCACCGGCAGGATCGCGACTTTCAGCGCATGCTGATAAATGACCCGCGCATCGCTCAGCCCCTTGGCCCGCGCCGTGCGGACGAAATCCTGATGCAACACCTCGAGCATGCTGGTGCGCATGATCCGCGCGATGTAGGCGACATACGGCCCGGCGAGCGTGATCGCGGGCAGGATGATGCTCGCCCAGCTATTCCACCCGCCGACCGGCAGCACGCGCAGCCAGATGCCGAAGATGAGGATCAGCACCGGCCCGACGACGAAGGTCGGGATGCTGATCAGGAAAAGGGCGCTCAGCATCGCGCCGACATCGGCCCAGGTGTGGTGACGCACCGCGGCGATGCTCCCGAGCCAGACGCCGCCGACGGTGGCGATGAAGAAGGCGGCGAGGCCGAGCGTGGCCGAGATCGGCAGGCTCATGGCGAGGAGTTCGCGCACGCTGCGGTCGCGGTATTTGGTGGAAAGCTGGAGGTCGCCCTGAAGCAGGCCACGGTACTCGCCCTGGGAGTTTTTCCGGACGCCGAGGTAGGTGGTGAACTGCTCCCCGAGCGTGCCGTCGAGGTTGTAGCGCGCCATGATCTGCTTCTCGATGGCGGGCGGGATCTTGCGCTCGCGGGTGAAGGGGCCGCCGGGGGCGATGCGGACGAGCAGGAAGGTCAGCGTGATGACGCAAAACAGCACCACGAGCATCGAGGCGAGGCGGCGGAGGATGAAGGCGAGCATGCGGTGCGGCGCGCATCTCAGCGCACGAGTGCGCGGGTGGCAAGGCGGAGGCGCGGAAGGAAGGCGACTTTTCTCTCTCGGCTGGGTGGGCGGGGTTCAGGCCCGGCTTGCCTTCTTCGCTTCATGATAGTGGGCGCGGGGAAGCGCGGAATGGGGAGCGCGCCCCTTCGGAGGCTAGCCCAGGCGGGCGCGGGCTTCGGCTAAATACCCGGCGTCGATCTCGAAACCGATGAACTTTTCCACCTCACAAGTGGCGGCGGCGGTGGCGGCGTGGCCGAGGCCGAGGAAGGGGTCGAGCATGACGAGGCCGGGGCGCAGGCCGTGCAGGCGCAGGCACCACTCGGCGAGTTGCGCGGGGAAGGTCGCGGGGTGCGGACGCTCTTTGTCCCGGCTCATGATCGTGTCGTAGGGGATGAACCAGTTGTTGCCGCGGCAGCGCCGGTCGCGCGCTTCACCGCGGGTGTGGGCCCAGCGGGCGATGTTGCTTTTATCCGCGTACTCGGTGCCGACGGCAATCCGGTCGAGCGGGACGTCGCCGGTTTTCGTGAGGTGGAAGACGTATTCGTGGCAGTCGGTGAGGTAGCGTTTCGAGTTGATCGGCTTGAAGTGGCCGACGCTGAGTTCGGGAGCACGCCGCGGCTGGACGGTGATGGATTTGATCCAATGGAGGGTGTTTTGCAGGCGGAAGAGGGGCTGCAATTTCAGGACGATCTCGTGCGGGAGCAGGGGGTTGGCGGGGCTGCCGCCGACATTCAGGAAGAAGGAGCCGCTGGGCTTGAGCACGCGCTGGACTTCGGCGGCCCAGCGATACGACCAGTCGAGGTAATCGGCGCGGGGGGCGTTGTCGCGGTAGCTGGCGTAGGCGATGTCGAGGTTGTAGGGCGGGGAGGTGACGACGAGATCGACGGACGCGGCGTCGAGCGCGGCCATGCCGGCGAGGCAATCGCCGTGGCGAAGATCGAATGTGGTAACGGTGGGTTTGGCAAAAAGGTCGCTCATCCTGGATGCGGGCCACTTTGGGAAGACGGGCGCGATTTGCACGGCGAAAAGCGGGGTGCGCGCGCCGGCGCCGGAACAGGCGATGATTTTTCTGGCGCGTTGGCACGCGTCACGCAATGGAGTGCGGCCCATGCGTTTCGTTTTCTGCTTTTCCTTCCTCTGCGTCCTGCTGCTCGCCGGGGTCGCGCCTGCGGCGAGCCAGAACCGGGAGACGCCGCCGACAACGGGCCCGACGGTGCCGGGCAATCGGGCGCTGTTGAAAGGGCGGATCGCCTATGCGCCGGCGAATGCGCCGGAGATGGTGAAGCGGGCGATCTGGGCGACGAATTACCTGACGCACCGGCCCTATGTGTGGGGCGGCGGGCACGGGACGTTTTACGATCGCGGGTATGATTGTTCGGGGACGATTTCGTTTTTCCTGCATCACGCCGGGTTGCTGGCGTCGCCGATGCCGTCGAAGGGGTTTCTCAGTTTCGGCGAAGCAGGGCGCGGCCGCTGGATCACGATCTATGTGCGCAAGGGGCACGTTTATGCCGAGGTCGCCGGGCTGCGGCTGGATACGACGGGATATCGGGCGGAGGAGGGCCCGCGCTGGCGGCTCGAGCCGCGCGCGCCGCGGGGATTTATCGCCCGGCGTCCGCCGGGTTTGTGAAGAGCGGGCGCCCGGCTAGCCGGCGCCGGGGAACTTTTTGTTGCGCGGCGGAAAATCAGGGCTGGCGTTTTCCCTGAAAAGGCCAAATCTAGAAGGCATAGGTGCGGCGCGCGAGGGGCGGTGCCGCCCGTTCCGCGCGACGCCGAACCTGCTATCGCTCGTCACCCCCATCACACGCCATGCACGATCCCGACTCTCACGAAAAACCTTCCCGCGGCGCGGCCATCCTCGCGTGGGCGACGCGGGTGCAATCGCTGACATTCTCGACGATCATCCACGCCTTCCTGGTGCTCGCGCTGGGCGGCACGGTGCTCTTTAAGAAATACACCGAACCACCGGATTTCGCCGCGGAGCCGGGCGGTCTCGTGTCCACGGATGTGAGCGCGCAGCCGCCGCCGGAGGCGCAGCCGCAGCTCAGCCAGCCGCAGTTCAGCCAGCAGACGCCGAATGTTTCCGCAGTGCCGACCGCGCCTTCGCAGCTCGCGGCGCTGACCACGACGAACCTGACGACATCGAGCTTCAACCTGGCGTCCAGCTCGATGAACATGCCGGCGATCAAGTCCGATAAGCTGTCGGCGCCGATGACGCCGAACGTGTCCACGGCGACGGCGAAGGGCTTGAGCAAGGACATCGCGGGCAAGATCGCGAATTTCACCGCGGGCTGGGCGAAGGGCGGGACGAGCAGCTTCAGCAAGCCGCTGAAGAGCCGGGAGTTTGAGTTCACGGCGTATTTGGCGAAATACGGGAAGGAAGAGGACAACGAAGGGGCAAAGGGACTGGGCGGGGGCTGGACTTCGACGGTGCAGCTCGAAGGCGGCCAGATCGTGAAGGGCAGCCTGCCCAACCTGCTCTACGTCATGAGCAAACTCTCGAAGCGGAAAATCCAAGCCGAACCGCAGGCGCAGCCGCTGGACCTTTCGAGCGACGAGATCTTCGAGAAGAAGCCGCCGTTCATCTGGTTCACGGGCCGGCGCGACTTCAAGCTGTCGGACAAGGAAGTGGAAGTGCTGGGCGAATATCTGCGGCGCGGCGGCTGCATCTGGGGGGACAGTTCGCTGCCCGGCCAGCGCTCCCGGTTCGATATCGCCTTCCGCCGCGAAATGATGCGGCTGGTGCCCGATCCGAACCAGCCCTGGGTGCCGCTTCCTCCGAACCACCCGATCTTTACCACGCACGCCTACTATTCGGAAATCCGCGCGGTGCCGCCGGGGATCAACTTTTACGATGAACCGATCTACACGTTACAGGGCTACGGCGGGGAGATCGCGGTCATCTACACGGCGAATGACTACGGCGACATGTGGCAGTTCGGGATTGATGAAAAGGGCGAGATCGACCTGAGCCGCGATGAGCGCAAGGAGATGGTGGCGGTCAACGAGCAGATGTGGCACCGCCGCGGTCTCTACGTCCGCAATATCGAGGCGAAGGCGCTCTTCGATACCTACAAGTTCGGGACGAACATCATCATTCACCTCCTGACGCGCTGGGAGGACAAGATCCGCAACGTGCCGACGATGGGCAACCAGCCCGCCATGTCTTCCACCGCCCCTGCGGCGCCCCGCTAACTCCTTATCCCTCCAAAACACCTCATGAAACCTCTCATTCGTGCCTGCGCTTTTCTCGGTTTCGCCGCCTCCGCGCTGGCCCAAGCTCCGACCGGCGGCAATGTCGTGGTCAACGGCAATTTCGCCAAGTTTACGTCCGAGGATAACCTGTGGGACGGCGTCGATAGCGCCGGTTTTTTGGCGGGTTGGAAGCGGGGGACGTACGCGGTGAAAGAGTCGGGCAAGATCACCGATAATGTGGAGACGGCGCTGTCGGTCGATTTTGTGGATGTCAACGGCGACAAACTGCAGGATCTGATCACCTCGGACGCGGCCGGCTATCTGCGGGCTTACATCAACGTCGGCACGAAGACCGAGCCGAAGTTTGACCACGCGGAGATCATCCCGCTCTTCCCGCCGCAGATTGCCAAAGACAACCGCTACAATCGCGGCCTCTGGAGCAATCCATGGAGCGTGCCGAAGATCAACATGGTGGACTGGAATCGGCGCGGTTCGTTCGACTTGGTGATCGGGAACTACGGCGGCGATCTCCTGCTGATCCCAAATACGGGTAGCGCGCAGGCGCCCAACTTCCCGCAGCCGACCAACTACGCCAAAGTCAAAATCTCCAGCGCCTCGAAGCGTCCGTGGGGCAACCTTCTGGCACCCTACGCGATCGATTGGAACAAGGATGGGAAGATGGACCTGCTTGTCGGCGAAGGTTCGTATTCGGCCAACGCGGTTTACGTCCTGCTGAATCAATCCGGCGGCTCCACACCGACCTTTAATGACGAAAACCGCTTTTACCTCTGCTACGGCGACGGACGGGAACAACTCGTGCCGACCGTGGCCGACTGGAACGGCGACGGAAACCCCGATGTGCTCGTCGGCGACCGCAAGGGAACAATTGGCGTTTATCTGAATCCGGGGAATTGGAAGCCGGGGACGGAACTGAAACTGGCGACGAATGTCCGCTTTGGCACCGTCGAGGAACTGAAGACGCCCGTGGCGCCCAGTGCTGCGGACTTCAACGGCGACGGTCTTTTCGACCTCGTGATCGGCAAAGCGACGGGGCGCCTGGGGGTGGCGGTGAACAAAGGTACCGCGGCGGAGCCGAAGTTTGACGCGCCGATGGAACTCAAAGGCACCGACCTCCTGACTGAAAAAATCAATCGTCCCAGCAACTGGACCATCGACGTCGGCAATAACCGCGGAAACCTCTACGCCTATGCATCGGTGGACCCTGGCTTAGCCAGCCCCGGCGGCGGTAAAATTCTGAAGTTCGGCTTCTATCCTTCGCCGAACAAGGTCTTCAAAATGACGCCGCTGAGCGTCGACGGGCGCGATGACGCCGACTATTTCCGTTATTGGCGCGAGGAGTGGGAGCCGATCCCGGCGCATTGGGCCGGTTACGATCGGGCCGCTGACGCGATCGTCATGCGCCAGAATTTGCCCGGACTGAAGGTGGGCAGTTCCTACACGCTGAAATTCAAAGCGAAGGGCATCGGCTTCCAGAACGGCGTCTGCACGGTGGCGCTGCTCGGCGCGGCGGAAAACGTGGCCACCAAATTCAAGCGTGGCGAGCGGGGGGCGGTGAAAGCCGACAAGAACGAAGCCAAGGAAGAAGTGCTAATCGCCGAGAATTTCTCTCCTGCCGGAGAATGGAAGTCGATGGAGAAAACCTTCACGGTTGGATTCAAAGATCGCGACGTGAAGAAGATCGAAACGACGACGCTGGCCATCCTCGAATTCAAATTCAACCTGCCGCAATACTCCACGGACTGCCAGATCTGCGACGTGGAGATCGTCGCGGTCAAATAGTTCGTCGGGTCCGCGAAGCGTGTTGATTCAAAGGCGCTGCCTTGGAGTCTGGCGACCGGAAGCAGATCGTAACGGAGATCCGGATCCGCGGGTCATCCGGTGACTGAAGGGCGTTGGAACCCGTTCGCCACGTGCTGAGGGAGCGGGGACCCCTTTGCGGCACGATTCTTCAGGTGGCAACGCTCTTGCCGTTGAGGCGCGTCAGTTCGACGCGGACGTGCCGGGACGTCGTCTCCAAAAAGCGCGGAAGGAGACCGATCCAGAGAGGGAAGCGTTAAAACGGGCAACGACGAAGCGATGTGGAATTAGCGCAAGGCGGCGACCAGGCTCCGGTGGTTGGGAGCAAGCGGGCAACGGATTTGCAGCGGCGAAACCTCGGGCTCGCGGCGAAAGCTACCTGCACCACGTCGCTGCAATCGGCGCGTCCAATACGACCGTCAATACGACCGTCAATACGACCGTCAATACGCCGATTTTGGCGGACGGATCATCTGCCAGCCCGTGCGGAAGATGATCGACCAGTCCAAACCGAACGACCAGTGTTCCAAATAATAAACGTCGGAGCGGACGCGTTCGATAATGTCCTTCGGCTCACGGGTTTCTCCGCGGTGTCCGCTGACTTGCGCCAAGCCCGTGATTCCGGGCCGAACGAAGCTGCGCACGCGATAGGATTTCGCGGTTTTCTCGAACTGACCATCGTGTTCGAGCATGTGCGGACGTGGTCCGACGATGCTCATTTCGCCGAGGAATACGTTAATAAACTGCGGCAGTTCATCGATGCTCAGCTTGCGCAGCCAGCGTCCCAAGGAGAACACGCGGGGATCTTCCGCGGTGGCCTGCATGGTGGCATCCGGGTTGGAGACATGCATGGAGCGGAACTTGATAATGTCGAAAGGCGCGAAGTGGAGACCGGTGCGCTTTTGCTTGAAGAAAAGAGGCCCGGGCGATTGCCAGCGATGGATCAAATAGACCGCGAGGGTGATCGGCGGCAAAACAAAGACGATGACGGGCACGGAAATGGCCAGATCGAGGATGCGTTTGATGACGCGATTGAAAGGGCACTCCAAGGGTTCCTCGCGGAGACTCACGAGTTGGATGCCGCCGTCTTCGAAAAAGCGCACCGACCGGTTAAATTTATGGACGATGTCGTTGACGAAAATCAGCCGGACCCCGCGGCTGTCGCACATCTGGCCAAGGCGCGCCGCCCGCGAAAGCGAATTAGGGAGGTGCAAGGCGATGACCTGAGTCGCACCGCTCGTGTGCAAAGCATCCTCGAGTTCCGTAAGGCGACCCAGCACGGGCCATGGGGAGGAGCGCCGGAGTTCCTTGTCGTCGGTGACGATACCAATCACGTCCAGGCCGTAGGGGGACTTTTTCTTCAGCCACTCGGTGAGCTGCTCCACCTGATTTGAGGAGCCGAACAGAAGCGTCCGCTGCCGCCGCCGTTTGTTGAAGATCCCGGAAGTCAGGAGGCGGGGCATCTTGGCATTCACCTCGACCAGCACGCCGCACAAGATCGGGACCAGCGTGAAGAGGAAAACCCGCGACATCGCGGTATCCTTGAAGGCGAAAAGATAAAAGACGATCACCCCCAGGATGGCCAGAGTCTGACGCAGTGAAATCCGGAGCGCGCCCATGAAATCCATTTGCAGGAAGTCCGTGTTGCTGTGCCGCCCGAGGAAATGGTTGGCCCCCACACCGAGGACGAGGAGGAGGGAGTAAATCCCGTAACTGGGATAGCTCGCGGGTTCCTGGGAACGGAGGACGATGAAATACAGGAATGTCCAAATCCAAAACACCGCAATCGCGGCGATCGCCGTGACAATGGAATGCAAAACTGCCACCCCTCTCATTCGATATGTGATCATAGTGGAGTTGTGTTCATCGTTAACCGACCAGCCCTTGTGCACCTGGTCGCCGACCGTAATATCGATAAACCGAATCCGGCACCAGTGCCTGCACGCCGATACATCGGTAGGAAAGCGTAGCCTCGCGTGTCGGTGAATGGACTACATCGAGGGGAGTGCAACGATCCGTTCTGGTAATCTCCGGGTATCCTCCCGCGGTGGCATTGTTTGCGCTTGCACGGGGCTATCTCGTAGCGCATTCACACTCCCGCGTGCGTCGGAGCTGCGAGTTACGTGACCAAGCAAAGCCGGAGCGGTCGTTCCTTTCCACGCTCAGAACCACGATTTTATGCAGTCAGGCATCATTCATTGCGAAGCCCCAGGCGTCGTCCACTCCGCTGACGGAACGGCCTTGAGACTGCTTTCCAAAGGGCTTGGCGACTTGGTGGGGCAGCCGTGGACGGTCGTCGCGGATGCTTTTCACGACGAGCCGCGGGAGGCGCTTTTACGTTCGCTGCACGCGGCGCTGCACGCGCCAAACGCTGGAGTCGATCGCAGTGGTTCCGGCTTTTTGCGGGACGGACAGATCGGAGTGACGTGGACGATTTTCCGGCTCGATCGCCCCATTGGCGAATGTGCAATCCTGCTTCAGCTTTCGCCCGGCAAACGGACGCCGCCGCCAAACTCGAACGACCGCGAATTAGCTGCCTACAAGGAAAGCTTCACCCACGCAGTGGAGGGATTCTTCCGCACATCCCTCGAAGGACGTTACATCGAGGTCAATCCCGCGCTGGCTCGGATCTACGGTTACGACTCTCCGCAGGCGCTGATGGCGGTGATGAGTGACGTAAGCACCGAGCTTTACGTGGATCGCGGCCGGCGCGAGGAATTCGTGGCCTTGGTTCGTGCGCAAGGGAACGTCTCGGGTTTTCAATCGCAGGTCTATCGGGCGGACGGCAGTGTAATGTGGATCGCGGAATACGCGCACACCGTTTACGACGACGGTCGGCCAGTTTACTACGAGGGAAGCATCATTGATCTGACCTCGATCAAGCGGACGGAAGCTGCGCTCCGTCAGAGTGAGGAACGCTTCCGCCTGCTCGTGGAGACGGCCAATGTGGTGCCGTGGGAGGCCGATATGCACAGCTGGCGCCTGACCTACGTCGGACCGCAGGCGGTGAAATTTCTCGGCTTTTCCGTGGAAGAGTGGCTCTCCGACGGCTTCTGGCAGCGCCAGGTACATCCCGAAGATCTGGATTGGGTTTCGACGGTGCGCGCCGAGGGCATTGCCAATCATCGCAGCTTTGAATGCGAGTACCGGATGATGGGCAAAGGTGGGCGCGTGGTCTGGGTGCGCGACGTCGTCACGATCATCGGCACCAGTGCCGGCACCGAAGCGCTCGGCGGGATTCTGTCCGACATTTCCTACCGGCGTTTTACGGAAGCGGCCCTGCGCGAAGGCGGCAACTTTGTGGAGAGCTTGATCGAATCAGCCCCGATGATTCTCTATCTCTACGATCTTTCCAGCGAACAGTGCCTTTACGTCTCCGGTCGGGCGGAAAAAATCCTCGGCTACTCGCAGCGCGCGCTCTGGGACATGAAACCGTTGTTCGTCTCGGCCCTGGCCCACGAAGCCGAGCAGGCCAGTCATCGCCAACATTTGCAGGCGCTCGCCGAGGCCGATTTCGGACAAATCATCGAGCGGGAATTTCGCCTTCGCGGCGTGGAAGGCGACTGGGTTTGGCTGCGCGGCTACGACACGGTCTATTCGCTCGGATCCAATGGCCGGCCCGAGCAAGTCCTCGGCATCGCGTTCGACTTCACCGCCCAGCGGTTGGCCATGGAAGAGCTGGCCAGCGACGAGACGTTGTTCCGGAGTCTCGCGGAAACCACCCGCGTTATTCCGTTCGAGATGAGCCTGGATACCGGGCGGTTCACCTACGTGGGCCCGCAGGCCGAGGCGCTGCTCGGTTTCCCGATCAGCGATTGGTTTCGGAAAGACGGGTGGCTGGCGTTGGTCCACCCGGACGACCGCGACCTGGCCGTGCAGTTCATGTATCCGCCGTCCTCACACCCCGGGCCTGAGACGGATTTCCAGGCGGAATTCCGGATGCGCCGGACCAATGGGCAGGATCTTTGGGTGCGGGAATTGGTGCGCTACGGGCGCGGAGCCGACCAGCGGCTGCGTGCGCGCGGATTTCTCTTCGACATCACCGAGGCGAAAAATCACGAGGAGGAACTCAAAACCACCCGCGACCGCCTGCGCGAACTGGCCCTGTGGAATCAAAACGTCCGCGAGGACGAACGCGCGAACGTCGCCCGTGAAATTCACGATGAACTCGGCCAGGCGCTGACCCTCTTCCGCATCGACCTCGGCTGGATGGAAAACCGGCTCGGCCGATTCGCGGCCACACGCGCCCTCGAGGCCCTGACCGGGAAGGTAAACGACATGAAGAAATTGGTGGATGGCACCCTGCGCACCGTCCGCCGGATCATTTCCAATCTGCGGCCGGCAGTGCTCGACGAACTCGGCCTGAAGGCCGCGATCGAGTGGCAGGCCGAGGAGTTTTCGCGCCGCGTGGGGATCCGCTGCCAGGTGGAAGCCGCGACCATTCCCGACCCCGGCAACGACACCGCCATCGCCATTTTCCGCATCTTCCAGGAAATCCTGACCAATGTCCTCCGGCACGCCCACGCCTCGCGGGTCGATGTGCGTTTCTCGTGCGACGGAGAAAGTCTGACCCTCGCCGTGACCGACAATGGCCGCGGCTTTGCGACCAACGAGTTGGGCCACTCCAAGAGTTTCGGACTTTTAGGCATGCGCGAGCGCGCTCGCGCCCTCGGCGGCAGTTTGGAAATCATTTCCAAGAAGGGCACGGGAACGACGGTGATTGTCGCTCTGCCGCTGCGGGACGAATTGATCGCCGATCCCAATTTGCTGCCGCCGTAATCCGGGTTGCGCCGGTCAATCGCCGGTCGCCAAATCTCCCAGATTCGCCTGGCGCCGCGGCGCTCCGGCGCGCCCCTCGGACGCCATGTGGTGGGCCGCGACGAGCCGATCGGCATGGTGGGCGGCGTTTTGACTCAACCGCATGATTTCTCGATACGCCGCAATGAATCGTTCTTCGGCCGGAGTGGTGGAACAGGCGATGGGAAAAATCATTTCCGCGCCATTATCGGCGCGTCGCCGGGATGCTTGAGGTCAAACAACGCCCCAACTGCAACCGGCGTTCCAGCGCGCCGCCACGGAGTTCGCGGATGTGCCGTCAGGTGGCCATCAGGAATCCGTGGAGGGATCCGCAAAGCGCACTTTCGGCAGCACCGAGAATCCCCAGATGCCGGCCGCCAGCATCCACAGATAACTCGCGGCATTGAGCCAATGCGGACGGTCGGGCGAGAAGTCGCCGAAGGCGCGGAGCGCGGCACCGGCGAGCAGCAGGACGGTCGCGATTTGCAGCGTGGGCAGAGGCGTTTCGAAAAGCGCTTCGTTGCCCGAATGCCCCAGCACCACGCGGGTGGCGACGGTGAAGGTGATGAGACTGAATCCGCCGAGGAAAACAACATGCAATCCCGCGAGGCGCTGGCCCGGCCAGAACAGGGGAAAGATCAGGCCGACCGCAAGCGCGAGCAGAGCGAGTTGCGCGGCGAGCGACGCGGTTTGCAGCGGCCACGATTGGCGGTGAAAGGGCACCATCGCCGCCAGATAGAGGATCGCGGCGATCGCCCGCAGCCATGCGGCGAGCGGTGTTCCCGGGCGACTGGCTTCCAGCCAGAAGCTGGCGAGGAGCACGAGTCCGGTCGCCGTCGAAAATGCCGCCCGCAGCCACCAACCGCGCGCCGCGGTGCGTTCTTCCGCCACGGTGCGCGCGCCGCGCAGGCGCAGGAAGCGCGGCAGCAAAAATGTGCCGATGCCAAGCAGCGGAAAGAGGACGAACGCCTGATTGAGCAGGATTCCGCCGAAGAGCATCACCGAGCCGGAGACCCACTCCTGCAATCCGCATAGCCACAGCGCCGGGCCGATTAATCCGCTGAGAAAACCAAAGGCGACGAGCACGAAGCCCGGCGGCGGAAGTTCCGCCCGGCCACGCACGCGCGAAACCATGAAAGTGCCGAAGCACAACATGAGGCCGATAAACGCAGCATCGCCGGCGCGCGGTTGCTGGCCGATGTGCAGTCCGGCGCTGAGCAGGTACAGCACAATCAGCGTCCACAATTCTCCGCGCCGGAGCGGCGGCGCGGAGAGGAGACGCGGCAGCGCCGTGCCGAGAAAGCCGATGACGAACCCCGCGAGGAATCCTTCACTCATCAGCCGCGCATGCATCAGCCCCGGGTAGAATTTGTGCAGTCCCGTAAAAAAGAGCGGCCAAAGCGAGACGCCGGAAATTCCGAGCAGGGTTGCGAGCGGAAAGAAAATGCGGAACGGCTCCGCGGGACAGAGGCTGAAAAAAGCGGGGCGGGAATTGCTCATGAGCGGCCCTCAGGAAGACGAGCCGCCGGGGCCGGTGCGGGCAATGAAGAGGGGATGTAACTCTTCCTGGTTCCCGGCGATGTCACGCACGGTCACGGTGTCCAGCACGTCGAAGAAAGCCCGGCGGGCGCGGTAGAGGACAGGCTTCAGGTGGCAGACCGCGGTGATCGGGCAGGTGTTGCGCGCGGCGTTGAAACATTCCGCGAGGTCGCAGGTGAATTCCGTGTAGCGGACGATCTCTCCGATGCGGGTTTCCGGGGTGTGCGGCGCGAGCATCAGCCCGCCGCCGCCGCCGCGGACGGCTACCAGCCAGCCGCCTTTGGTCAGCGACTTGGCGACTTTGGTGAGGTGATGGAGGGAGATGCCGTAAGCGTCGGCGACCTCTCGGGTGCTCACCTTCCGGGTGTCGTGGCTCATCAGGTAGATGAGCAAGCGCAGCGCGTAATCGGTGTGCGTGGTGAGTTGCATGCGGGGGTTTTGATAGCGGCTGCCGCTTCAAAAAGGGAGGGGTTCAGCGGCTGGACGATATTTTTTCTTGAAGGGGTATAATAAATACCTATTCATCGGATTCAATCATTAACCCCATGCTCACCGAACAAACCATCGCCATCGTCAAGTCCACCGTGCCCGTCCTCGAACAACACGGGGAGGCGCTCACCCGGCATTTCTACCAGCGGATGTTTGCGAAAAATCCGGAGGTCGCGCCGTTCTTCAATCCCGCCAATCAGGCCGCGGGTTCTCAGCAAAAGGCGCTCGCCGCCGCGATCTGCGCGTATGCCGCCAATATCGACAACTTGGAGGTCCTCGGCGGCGCCGTGGAACTGATCGCGCAAAAGCATGCGTCGCTGCAGATCCAGGCGGAGCATTACCCGATCGTCGGCGAGAATCTCCTCGCTTCGATTCGCGAGGTTCTCGGTGCGGGCGCGACCGACGAGGTGATCGCCGCTTGGGGAGAAGCCTACGGTTTCCTGGCGGGCATCCTGATCGGGCGGGAGAAGGAAATTTACCACCAGCAAGAGGCTGCGCCGCACGGCTGGGCGGGGTTCAAGACGTTCCGGGTCGCTCGCAAGGAGCCGGAGAGCGACGTGATTACTTCCTTTTACCTCGAGCCCAAAGACGGTGCGGCGGTTCCCGATTTTAAGCCGGGCCAATATCTCACCCTGCGCGTGCCGAGTCCGTGCGGCCACACGACGATGCGAAACTACAGCCTGTCCGACAAACCCGGGCAGTCTTGGTTTCGGATCAGCGTGAAGCGCGAAACTGGCCGGGGCGCCTCCACCCCCGACGGATTCGTCTCGAACTACCTGCACCAGGGCGTCCAGGTCGGCGATTCGCTGGAGGTCGGTCCGCCCTGCGGCGAGTTCTTCCTCGATCTCACGGAACAGCATCACCGCCCGCTCGTCCTCATCTCCGCCGGCGTCGGCATCACGCCCACGATGAGCATGCTCCTGAGCGTGCTCGAAGAAATGCCCACGCGCCCCATCTTCTTCATTCACGCCGCCTTGAACGGCCGGACCCACGCTTTCAAGAAGATGGTGCGCGAACTCGCGGCGGAGCATCCGAACCTCACCACGCATGCGCGTTACAGCGAGCCCACGGCGGAGGATCGTGCGGCGGGCGAATTCGACAGCGAAGGTTTGGTCGACGGACCGCTGATCGAGTCGCTCATCCCCGGTCGCGATGCGGATTATTATTTCTGCGGCCCCAAGCCATTCATGATGAATATCTATCATCAACTCCTCGAATGGGGCATCCCCGCGACCCAGGTGCATCTGGAGTTTTTCGGCCCCAAGCAGGAACTGCAAAAGCCCTCGGCATGCCCTGTTTGACCCCGCCCGGCGCTCATTGGAACTTGGTGCCGCCCACAAATGTCAGATCCTGAATTCCCGATGCGTCCCCCTCGAGTCCTTCTAGCAATCGCCGTGGCCAGCTTTGCCGGTTCGCTCGCGGCGGAGGACTTCCAGGGTTCCACACACTCGCTGCCCTACGACGACGCTCCGATCGAGTACAGCACGCAGACTCCGACGGATCGCATCGCCAAGCTGCAGGCGCAGATCGCGAGCGGCGCGGTGAAGATGAAGTGGGACGAGCAATTCGGCTGGCTCCCGGCCGTGCTCGATGCGCTCGGGATTCCGAAGTCATCGCAGATGCTGGTTTTCTCGCGAACCTCGCTGCAGCGCCGCGCGATCAATCCGCGCAACCCGCGTGCGATCTTTTACAACGACGACGTGTACGTCGGCTACATCCCGCATTCGCCGCTGATGGAAATCTCGGCGATCGATCCCCAGCTCGGCGGAGTCTTCTACGTGCTCGATCAGGTGCCGCAGGCCAAGCCATCATTTTCGCGCAGCCAGGATTGCATCCAGTGCCATGTCTCGGGCCGGACGCTGGGCGTGCCGGGGCATTTTGTGCGTTCGCTCCGAACCGACGGCGGGGGCGAGATCGTGGCCGGGACCGACACGAACGAAGTCACGCATTGCACTCCGCTCGCCGAGCGCTGGGGCGGCTGGTACGTCACCGGTCAGCACGGCTCGCAGACCCATCTCGGCAATCTCGTGGGCGCCTCCGCGTTCGACCGGCACTCCGGCGAGCCCGGCTATCGCGGCAACGTCGCCGACCTCACGGAGATCATCGACACCAGTAAATACCTGACGCCGCGCAGCGACATCGTCGCGCTGATGGTGCTCGAGCATCAGGCGCACATGCACAATTACATGACCCGACTGGGCTACGAGACGCGGATCATGACGGGCACCTACGGCCACATCCGCTACCTGAAAAACCAGGTGAACGCCTTCCTGCGTTTTCTGCTCTTCGCCGAGGAGGCGCCGCTCACTGCGCCGGTCAGCGGTGATGCGCAATTTGTGACGGACTTCACGGCGTCCGCGCGGCGCGACTCCAAGGGTCGCTCGCTGCGCGACCTCGATTTGCAGACGCGCATGTTCCAGCATCCGTGCTCCTTCCTCATCTATTCGGAGGCCTTCGACCAACTCCCCGCGGTGATGCGCGAGCATCTGCTCCAGCGGCTTCACGACATCCTCGTTGGAAAAGATACCGACCCGCAATTTGCCCGATTGGCGGCGAACGACCGGCAGGCGATTCTCGAGATCCTGCGCGAAACGAAACCGAACCTGCCGGAATACTGGCGCGCGGCGGCCCAGCTGTGACCCAGCGTACGCGCGGTGTTTTCCAGCTTCCCCTCATGAAAACGTCCCACTCTTTGCTCGCTGCCGCGCTGATCGTCTTTGCGCTCGTGATCGGCGCGTTCGGGCAAAATGCGCCGACGAACCCGGCACGGACCGTCGCCGAGGACGCCGCAGTGCTGGCGACGGGTCGCCTCAGCGCGCGGCGCAAAGCGCTGGCGCGGCTCGCGGTCCATTCCGACCCTGAGGCGGACAAAGTGTTGCTCGCGCAGTTCGGTCGCTACCAAGCCGGGGAATTGCCTCCGGCCATCTGGCTCGATTTCTTCGAAGCGGCGGCGAAGCGCAATCATCCCGAACTGAAAGCCAGGCTCGCCGAGCGCGAGCAAAAGCTGGCGGCCTCACGCGACACGCTTAGCCGCTTTCGCGAATGTCTCGAGGGCGGCGATGGTGAGGCCGGACGCGAGGTTTTTATGACGAAGCCGGAAGCGGGCTGCATCCGCTGTCACACCGTCAGCGGGGAAGGCGGCAAGATCGGGCCGGACCTGACGTGGCTGCGGAATTCGATGGACCGCGCGCTCATCATGGAATCGATCATCGCGCCGAATTCGAGTATCGCGACCGGCTTCGCGAGTGTCGCGCTGACTTTGAAAAATGGCGAGACGGTCACGGGCGTCGCCAGCCACGAGAGCCGCGAGGAGATCACCGTGATTTCCGTCGTGGACGGCAAAGTCACGAAGGTGAAGACCGCCGACATCACGGAACGACTGGCGCTGCCGAGCCCGATGCCGCCGCACTTTGGCGCGATCCTCGACAAGCGGGCGATCCGCGATCTAGTCGAGTTTATCGCCTCGGGCGACTGAACGCCCGGCCGCCTACTGAAAGCATTTCCAAAGTTCTTCGGCGAAGAGTTGGTGCCCGCGATCGTCGGGATGGTTGATCGTATTGTGTAGGAGCGTGAGGTAGGGCAGGCCTTCTTTCGCGAGGTGCTCCCACCGCGCGGCGGCGTCGGCCAAAGCAATCTTTCGTTGACCGGCGAACTCCCGCAGCGCGAGCACGTAGGGCCGCCGCTCGGCTTCGCGCATGCCTTTGAAGCCCATCATTTTCCACATCGTGAAGTGCGGCGTGATGAGGATCACCTCGGCGCCGAGCGGTTCGAGTCGGCGCAGAATTTCGCCGTAGGTTTCCTCCACTTGCGCGGGGGTGAGCCCGGCGTCGTTGACAAACTCGATGGTCACGAGATCGGGTTTGGCCGCGAGCACGTTTTCGAAGCGGGCGGGATTGGCGCTGCCTTTCAATCCGCGATAGGCGAATTTTTCCGGATAGAGCCATTGGCGGCTGTTCGAGCCACCGGCGCTGATGTTTTGCACATCGATTTTCGCCTGCGGAAAACGTGACCGTAGGCCGGTCGCGAACACATCGACGTAGCGCAGTTCCGGCTTCGAGGCATTGCCACCGGCGGTCACCGAATCGCCCCAGCAGACGATCGTCACCGGCTGCCCGGCGGCGAGTTTGGCCAGCGTCTTTGGGATGCGGCCCGGCGTCGTCGCGGTCACGGCTTGCGCGGCGGTTTCGGTGATCGGGTAAATATTGTCGGCTGCCACTGCGGTTGCTCCGTAGCCGACGAAGAGATGCGCGATCGCCGTCGAGCCGGGATCGGCGGCCGGCGGGACGGGCGCGCTGATGTGCGGTTCGCCTTGTTTCAGCGAAGCCACTCCCGTGGCCGACACTTGCACCGTGTCCATCCGGAGCAGCGAATAACGATAGCTCGCGAAGACGGTGTCTTCGACGGTGACGCGGCTTTTCGGCCCGAGGCCGACGTGCGCCCACACCGCATCCACGAGATAATCCTCCCCTTCGGTAAGCAGCTCACCGCCTTTGCTCCGGTGGATCGTCAGTGAGCCGGGGACCAGGGAGCCAGCCGCGTTGACGTCGCGCGCATTGCAGGCCCTGAGCCGCGTCCCTTTCGACCAGCCGACGGGTTTATCGACGGAAAGATTCACCGCTTCGTGCTCCACGCTGAGGATGGGCGCGGGCGCGACTGGCAGCGTGGCTGGCTGGGTGATTTTGACTGCGCGGCCAGCGATCTCGACCCGGCCAGTGGGCACGGCGACGGCATTACCCGTGGCGGTGATCTCGAGGGCCTGCAGTGCCGCGGTGGAGAGAAGCGATCCGAGGAGAAGGACGACGGGCGAGGGGAGTTTCATGGGGTGCGGGAGAATCCCGCGCGCGCCGGGCGGGCGGCAAGCGCTTTCGCAATGGGGCGTTTCCAAATCACCGAATCGCGGCTAAGGTCCGCTCCCCACAAAAAAAGCATGCACATCCGCTCCGCGAATTTTCAAATCAGCGCGCCTTCCCTCGCCGCGTGTCCCGCTTCGAAGCTGCCCGAGTTCGCGTTTATCGGCCGCTCGAATGTCGGGAAGTCGTCGCTGCTCAACATGCTCGCGGGCGGGAAAGATCTCGCGAAGGTTTCGGCGACGCCGGGGCACACCCAGCTGATCAATTTCTTCGGCGTGAACAACACGTGGACGCTCGTGGATCTTCCGGGCTATGGCTTCGCGAAGACCGTCAAGAAATCCGCGCCCGATCCATTCCAGGAGATGATCGCCGGTTACATCGAAGGACGGGCAAATCTCGCGTGCGTCTTTGTCCTCATCGACTCCCGGCACCCGCCGCAGCGGATCGACCTCGAGTTTGTCGAGTGGCTGAAAAAAGGTCCGGCGCCTTTCGTGGTCGTCTTCACCAAGAGCGACATGGCGAAGGCGAATCTGGTGAAGACGAACATCGAACTCTTCGAAGGGAAGCTGGCGGAGTCGCGCGAGGAATTGCCGCGCGTTTTCACCACGTCATCGAAGACGCGCTCCGGACGCGCGGAACTGTTGGGGTTCATCGAGGAGGCTTTGGCCTGAAACGCCTGCCGCGCAAGAGAATGGCGACCTGTCGATGATTGAAACGATGACGCTGGAAGACATCGGATGGAATGCGGGATTCGAGGCGGAGTTTGCTCCGTTTCTCCGCGAGGGTTGGAAACCGGCGCGGTTGATCCGGGACAACAAGATCACCTATGGCGCGCTTCTCGAAGATGGCGAGGAGCTCGAAGTGACGATGAGCGGCAAGGTTTACCACGAGGCGGAGACCGATGCGGAACTGCCCGCGGTCGGCGACTGGGTGGCGCTGGAACTGGGCGGCGAAGATGGCGAGACGATGATCCGCGCGCGGCTCACGCGCCAGACTTGCCTTTCGCGCAAAGCTTCCGGCCGGAGCACCGAAGAGCAGGTGATCGCCGCGAACGTCACGGTCGTGGTCGTGGTGACCGATGCCGGCTCCGACTTCAGCCTGCGGCGGATGGAGCGTTATTTTGCGATCATCGGGAAGAGCCGCGCGAAGGCCGTGGTGCTGGTCAATAAATCCGATCTTTTCCCCGACCGGCAAAACCGGGAGGCGGCCGAGGCGATCCGCGCGCTCAATCCGGATGCCGATGTTCACATCACCAGCGCGGAGAAAGGCATGAGCTTGAAAGTGTTGCGGACGTATCTGCAGCGCGGCATCTCGATGACCCTCGTGGGATCGAGCGGTGTCGGAAAATCGTCGGTCATGAATTATCTGCTCGGCGAAGATTTCCAGTGGACCGACGAGGTCAACGAGATCACCGGCAAAGGCCGCCACAGCACGACGGCGCGTGAACTTATCGTCCTGCCCGGCGGCGGCATCCTGATCGACAATCCAGGCATCCGCGAAGTCCACATGTGGACGGATGAGATCACGTTGCGCGAGCGTTTCGCGGACATCGAGGAGTTGGCCGGGCAGTGCAAATTCCACGATTGCAAACACGGCACCGATGCGGGCTGCGCGATCCGCGCGGCGATGGCCGCGGGCACGATGGACCCGGCACGCTTCGAGGGTTATCGGAAGCTCGAGGAAGAAATCGCCAAGCTCCACGCCAGCCGCAAGAAGCGGCAGATGACCGGCGACCGGCATCTCCGGCGCGCGCAGCAGCACAAAGCCCGCAAATACGCCGACCGCCGCGACCGCGAGGGCGAAGACGAAATCCGGCGCCGGTGAGCCGGTCGATGGTGCGCTGCTCCGCGCTTGCCGCCCGGGACCCGCTCCCGCTTATTCCGCGTCAGCTTTCGGGGTGATGATCCGATGCAGCAGCACCACTTCCGGGCGGTCGAAGCGGACGGTGTCGAATTGCGGCGAAAGCGCGGAACCGCCATCGCCGCCGAAACGCTGCTCCCGCGTGGACAGCACGCGATGCCACCGCTCGGGCGAGATCTGGACGGGCAGCGCCGCCGTCGGGCCCGCATGCCCGCCGATCAGATCGACGAGCAAAAGCCATTCGCCTGTTCCCGACGTGAAGCCGAGCGCGCAGACGTCGAAATCGGTCGCCTCGACCCACCACTCCGCCACGCATTGGGGACGAAACGCGGGGTGCTCCCGGCGCAGCGCGAGGCACGCGCGATACAATTCCAAGGTCCCGCGATGCGGCGGCTGATCGAGCTCCTGCCAATTCAGCCGGGAAGCTTCCAACGTCCGTGGTTGCTGCGGATCGGGAATCTGCTCGACCGCTCCCGGCGCGTGGAAGGCGGCGAAATCCTTGAACTCCTCGCGCCGCCCGGCGGTGACCAATCGGCCGAGTTCTTCCTCGTGATCGGTGAAGAAAAGAAACGGCGTGGAGGCCGCCCATTCCTGACCCATGAAAAGCAGCGGCGTGTGCGGGGTGAGGCAGAGCAGCGCGGAGGCCGCGCGGTAGGCCTCATTCGTGATGAGGTGGCCGAGGCGTTCCCCGAGTGCGCGGTTGCCGGTTTGATCGTGATTGGAAATACAGCAGATGCAGCTCCCCGGCGGCAGGCCTTCGCTCGGCGTGCCGCGGGGCTGGCCGAGAAAAGGCGAATGCTGGCCGCAATAATACCAGCCGCGGCGCAAGGTCTCGGCCAACTCCGGCAGGGTGCCCGTAAAATCCGCGAGATACGCCTCGCGCTCCTGCGTCATGGCCACGCGCGTGGTGTGATGAAAATCATCCGCCCAAACGGCGTCGAAGCCGAACCCGCCTTCCGCAATCGGACGCACGACGCGCGCATCGTTGCGGCTGTCCTCGGCGATGGCGTAGCCGCCGCGGGCATGAATGCGGTCCGTCATCTCCGAGAGAATGTGGCCCGCCGTGGCGTCAACGATGGCGTGCGTGGCATCGAGGCGGAAACCATCGATCCGAAACGCCTCCATCCAATAGTCGAGATTGGCGATGACGAACTCGCGGAGCGGTCGAAACTCCGGACTCCCATAACGGATCGCGCCGCCCCACGGCGTCTTCGCGGTCTCGTCCAGATAGTCGCCGATGTAGGCGAAGAGATAATTCCCGGATGGCCCGAAGTGGTTGTAAACCACGTCGAGGATGACCGCGAGGCCCGCCACGTGCGCCGCATCGATCAAGGCGCGCAGGTCATCGGGATGCCCATAGGCGTGGGCGGGCGCGTAGAGGCTCACGCCGTCGTAACCCCAGTTCCGTTCTCCGGCAAAGTCGGCGATCGGCATGATCTCGATGGCGTTGATGCCCAGCGCTTGCAGATACGGAAGGCGCTCGATGGCTCCGCGAAAAGTGCCCGCGGGCGTGAACGTGCCGATGTGCAGTTCGTAGATGATCAGATCCCGAAAGGCGGGCCGCGCGAAGTTCTCCGTCTGCCAGCGATAAGCCTGCGCATCAATGACCATCGAAGGCTCATGCACGCCCGCAGGCTGCCAGCGCGAGGCGGGATCGGGAAAGCTGTCGCCGCCATTCACCCGGTAACGGTAACAATCGCCCGCGCGGCCGGCGCTATCGAGCCCGGAATGGAAACCGGAGGTGTCGCGGGTCAACTCCTGGCGGCGAACCACCTTTCCCGCATCGACGATCTCCAGTTCGATGCGCGCCGCCTCCGGCGCCCAAATGCGATAAGCCACTCCGGCGGCGGTGAGGTGGGCTCCTTGCGGGAGGGTGGGTGAGGTGCCGGGCGTGTCCAAGGGCGTGACCCTCACTCATTGCACCCTTTTGCGCGACGAATTTCCGGCCGCGCCTGCGGGCACCGCCCGCCGGGTCTCCGCGCTCTACAACTTCACCGCAAAATCGTCGCTCTCGCTGACCGACTCGACGAACGCGGTGAGCAGCCTGATGGTTTTTTCCACGTCGGCGAGATCCGCCATTTCCACCACGCTGTGCATGTAGCGCAGCGGGAAGGAGACGAGCGCGCTCGGGATGCCTTCGCGGACGTTGAAGATGACGTCGGTGTCCGTGCCGCTGTAGCGGCTGCTGCTTTCGTGTTGGATCGGGAT
Organism: Chthoniobacterales bacterium; assembly: GCA_038325425.1. Classification (GTDB taxonomy): domain Bacteria; phylum Verrucomicrobiota; class Verrucomicrobiia; order Chthoniobacterales; family Chthoniobacteraceae; genus Chthoniobacter. Next base: position 8,699 of record JBBQIZ010000029.1, on the reverse strand, counting down.
CTTCGCGGCGTCGGCGACCTTGAGCAGGCGCTGGATGACCCGCGGGTGATTGGCGGTGCCGTGGGTGATGCTCGGGCCGGCGCCGAGCTTGATGTCGCCATGGACGGCGTGTTCGATGCCCGGCGTGTCAGTCGCGTGCGTGACGTCGAGGACGATGCAGACATCGGGGTTCAGCCGGTAAGCCGCCATGCGCGCGCCGTGGCCACCGATCTCCTCCTGCACGGCATTTACCCCGATGACGGTGGACCGCAATTTTTTCCGCGTTTTGGCGAGGCGGGCGAGGACCTGGGCGATGACGAACCCGCCGAGCCGGTTGTCGAGCGCGCGGCCGACGATCCGGCCGGTGCCGAACTCCTGCGCGCCATCGGCATAGACTGCGGGAATGCCGACGCGCAGCCCGAGCTTCGCGACTTCCTCCGCGCTGGTCGCGCCGACATCGACGTAGAGTTCGTGAATCTTCGGCGCCTTCTCGTCGGTCAGCCCGTCCTTCCGGAGATGGATGGCGGTGTTGCCGATGATCCCGAGCACGGTGCCGTTCTCGCCGAGGAAATGGATGCGGCGTCCGCGCGCTGTGGCGGTGTCGCTGCCGCCCACGCGGTCGAGCCGGAGGAAGCCGTCCTTGGTGATCTGCTTCACGATGAAGCCGATCTCGTCGGCGTGCGCTTCCAGCATGATGCGCTTCGCCTTTTTGCCGCCCGCTTCGAGCGTGGCCCAGGCGGTGCCGTAAGCGTCGCTCTCCACGCGATCCGCGAAGCCGCGCACATAGTTCGCCCAGACTTTTTGTCCGCCAGTTTCCCAGCCCGTGGGACTCGGAGTGTTGAGAAGATTGAAGAGAAAGGTTTTCGTCTTGGCGTCCATAGGTTGCGCGAGCGTCGCCGAAAGTGCGTCGCTTGGGGAGCGGGGAATTTCCGCGGTGCAGCGCGGATGACAGCGCGCACGGGAATGGCTATCACGGTGCCGACGCGCCGATGAATTCCGAACCTCCACCGATCAAACCCTACCAACCGCCCGGCCCGCTTTCGCTCCAGCGTTACGGCTGCCTGCTCATCATTCTCGTCATCGTTGCGCTGATCGTTCTCGGCGTATTTGCGCTGCGCTACGCGGTGGTGCAGACGGCGCTGCCGTTCAAGGCGGTCGCGTCCTTGATCGAAGCCGGGGACGCCAATTTGAAGATCGAAGGCGTCACCGGCAGCTTGTCCACTGGGCCGAGCGTCGCCTCGATCACCTGGGGTGCCGACCCGGCACACCGCTCGGAGATCCTCGACCTGCGGGTGAAATACAACGGCTTCGCCGACATTCGGAAAAACCAGCGGGTGATCATCGAGGATGTGGGCGTGCGCAAAGCGCACATCGACCTGACGGACATGGCCGCGATGGTGGCGACGAGCCGCACGACCTCGAGCAGCGGCCGGTCTGCGCCGTCGGAGCCGCGATCCGGCAGCGCTTTTCCGGAGGGACTCGACAGCTTCGAGATTCGCCGGGTTTTGATCGAAGACGTGCTCATCACCAATCGGCGCACCGAGTTTCAGCTCTCGATTCCGAAAGTGGAATGGACCGGATTCAAAGCCACGCGCCAAGGCGTCGAGGCCGGCGAGTTGCACGTCGACAGCGACCGCCTCACGCTGCACACCGGGCCGGGCGGAACGCATCCGCTCGCGGGCGAGAACGTGACGTTTGAGAAGTCACTGACCGGCACGCTGCAACCGCTGCTTCACGCGGCGATCCAGCAACCACTGTCATTCACCGTGGATTTCACGTTCATCCCGGAAGTGAAATCGCCGGCGTTTCATTTCCGAGCGTTGGAAGGGAAGGTGGAAGTGGCGACGACCGCCGACGGCGGGCACACGCTGCAGGTGCGCGAACTCGATCTGCCCGTGCTGCTCGACGCGAAAAAACTTTACGGGCCGGACGCCGCCGACTTCCCCAGCGCGCTCGTGATGGACGCCGTCGCGGCGCCGGATGGAGGACCGCTCCAGATCGTGAGCGGGAGTTTTCGACTCGGCGTCGCGATATTCCAGATCGAGCCCGCGGAGATCGTCGCCAATCAGGAAGACGCCGTGGTGCAGGCGGTGGCGCGGGTGGACGCGGCGGAGATTCGCTGGCTCCTTCCGCTCAAAGAACTGCCCATCCATTTCCGTCCGCGCCTCACGGCCCATCCCGAAATGCCGCCGACGGAAATCCTCGCGCGGGTCTTTACCGGCAAGGCGTACGCGGCATTATCGGCCGACGAAAAGCGGTCGGTCGATGCGCGCCTGCCCGCCTACTTCAGCGCCCCAACTCCTTGAAATCCGCCAAGTAAAGCGATCTCCGCAGCGCACCAACCGAGATGGCTCACGGAGTGTTGGCTCGCTCGATCACTTCGCGCAGCGCCTTGAGATCTCGCTCGAGATTTTCCAGAAGGACGTGCGCATCGTGCGGCGGAAAAGAGGGATCAGGCAGCTCCGATAATTCCTGCATCGTCGAAACGATAATGCCGATAAACAGGTTTAGGATCGTAAAGGTCGCCACGATGATGAACGGCACGAAGAAGATCCATGCGTAGGGATGAGATTCCATGACGGGACGCACAATCCCCATCGACCAGCTCTCGAGCGTCATCACCTGAAAAAGCGTGTATAGGCTGGCCCCGATCGAACCGAACCACTGCGGATGCGTGCCGCCAAACAAGGTCGTGGCCAGCACCGCGCCCGTGTAAAAGAAAATGGACATCACCGCCATCACTCCGAGCAGCCCCGGGATGGCGTGAAGAAAGGCGGCGACCACTCGTCGCAACTGTGGCACTTCGGTCAGGAGACGCAAAACCCGGAGGACGCGGAGGGAGCGCAACACCGCCAATGGCCCCGAGCCGGGCACCAGCGCGATGCCCACCACCACCGCATCGAAAACGTTCCATCCGCTCCGCCAGAAGGACCGCCCAAAGGCGAGGAGCCGCAGCCCGAGTTCGGCCACGAAGAACGCGAGGCATGCCTTATCGAGCAAATGCAAGAGTCCACCGTAGGAAGCCATAATCCCGGCGTCCGTCGCCAGTCCCAAGACAATGGCATTCACGACAATCACCGCCACGACGACCCGCTGGACACGCTCCGATTCGCACCATCGTCCCAAAGTGATCCGCCAGGGTGCCACTTTTCGAGCCTCGAGTAACTTCAACAGCGCTTGCTCATTCATATCGGGCGCGCACCCTGCCGGGAACCATTCCGAGCGTCAATGGTGCCGCCTGCCGAACCGCCGCGTTCGGTGAAAATTGGTGGGCGCGTCTTCCGGGTTGCGCGGGGGCCCGGCGATCAGGCCTCGGCCTTGGCCGGTGCCTTCTTTGGAGGCGCTTTCGGTTTCCGCGGTTCGAATTCGAAAGTCACTTTCGGCCCGTCCAGCTTGAGGTAAGCCGAGAACGGCTTCCCCTTTTTCGAGATGAAGCGCGGAAGCAGATCGCTCTTCCCATCGCGGAAAATCTTCAGCGCCTGCTCGGCCGGGATCGCCCGCTGGCAGATGCTTTTGCCCATGCGGATCGGTTTCACGCCGGCGGTCGCGGGCACGCAGAGATATGCGTTGTCAGTTTCATAGACCGCCCCTTGCTCGGTCTCGCCGAGGAGCGTCGCGGTCGCGGGATCGAACACCTTGCCGCCGCCGCCTTCACCGTCGTCCTCGAAGTCGAACTTCTGTTTCCACTCGGACTTCTCGTTAAGAATGATCTCGGCGTTGAAGGCGCGGCCGAGCTTGCTGCGGAAACCTTCCAGCGGGCCGACGCGACCTTCGCTCAGCAGCTTCACCACTTCCTCGCGCTCAAATTCGCGGCCGCTCATCGACTTCCAGACGATCAGTTTGCACTCGGGATTGGTGCATTCGTAAGCCTTGAAGCTCTCCTTGAAAGTCGTGTTGCCGCACTTAGGGCACTTGGCTTCGAGGTCTTTGAAGCGCCCTTCAACCGTCTGGCCCATGCCGCCGCGGACCTTGCTCACGATCTCCGTGGTCAGCCCGCGGATTTCGGTCATGAAAGTGAGCCGCGAAAGTTCGCCGCGTTCCATCTGGCGGAGCTTGTGTTCCCAGCCGCCGGTGAGTTCTGGCTTGGTCAGCGCCTCGGCGTTCAAGCTGCGCAGCAGCGTGATCAGAGAAATGCCTTTCGCGGTGACGATCAGGTCGCGGCCTTGGCGGAGCAGGTAGCCCTCGAAAATCAGCCCCTCGATGGTCTGCGCGCGGGTGGCCGGAGTGCCGAGGCCGCGCTCGGCCATCGCTTCGCGCAGTTCTTCGTCGTCCACGAGTTTGCCTGCGCCTTCCATCGCGGAGAGCAGCGTGCCTTCGTTGTAACGCGCCGGAGGTTTGGTGACGTTTTCCTTCACCTCGATGGCTTCGGTCTGCGCCGTTTCGCCCGCAGTCACCGCGCAGATCGCCTTGGCGTCTTCGCCTTCGCCCTCGGCCTGCTTGCCATAAACGGCCAGCCAGCCGGGATCGACGATGATCTTGCCGTCGGTCTTGAATTTCTCGCCCTCGACGGTGGTGATGCGGGTCGTGACCTCAAACTGTGCCGCGGGATAAAACACCGCGATGAACCGCCGGGCGACGAGGTCGTAAATCTTTTGCTCCGTCTCGCTCAGCCCGCGCGGCACGGTGCCGGTCGGGACGATCGCAAAGTGATCGCTGACCTTCGCGTTGTTGAAGATGCGTTTGTTCGGGTGGATGTAGCCTTGGCGCAGGGCCTTCTCGGCGTGGACGGAAAGCGAACGATCCTCGAAGCTGCCCATGACGCTCTTCGCCGTCGCGATGTGATCCTCGGGCAGATAGCGCGAATCGGTTCGCGGATAAGTCAGCGCCTTGTGCTTTTCGTAAAGCGCCTGCGCGATTTGCAGCGTCATCTTCGCGGGGAAACCATGGCGGCCGTTGGCTTCGCGTTGGAGAGTGGTCAGGTCGTAAAGCTGCGGCGCGACCTGCGACGTCGGTTTTTTATCTTCCTCGACCGTGCCGGGTTGGCCATCGCATTTGGCTTTGATCGCGTCGGCTTTGGCTTGGTCCCAGATGCGCTCGGCGCGGGCTTCTTCCTCGCCGGCCTTTTTGAAGGCGGCATCAAACCAGCGCCCGCGGTAGCTCCCAGCGGCGACTCCGAAATCGCCGAACACTTCCCAATAGGCCCGCGGCTCGAAGGCGCGAATTTTTTCCTCACGCTCGACGAGGATGGCCAGCGTCGGTGTCTGCACGCGGCCGGCGGTGGTTTTGGAAAAGCCGCCGCCCTGCGAGTTGAACGCGGTCAGAGCGCGGGTGGAATTGATGCCGACCAGCCAATCGGCCTCGCTGCGCGAAGTCGCCGCGTCGGCGAGCGGGCGGAGTTCCTCGTCGGTCCGCAGGCGGCTAAACGCGGTCCGGATGGCTTCGGGCGTCATCGATTGCAGCCAGAGCCGTTTGATCGGCTGCTTGGCCGCAGTGGCGCGGACGATGTTGCGGAAAATCAGCTCCCCTTCACGGCCGGCGTCGCAGGCGTTGATGATCTCGCTCACATCCTTGCGTTTGATCAGCCGGCGCAGCACGGAAAGTCGGTTGGCGTTCTTCTCGATCGGCGCGAGCGCAAACTCCGGCGGGAGATGCGGCAGCTTCTCCATCGTCCATTTGCCACGCTTGATGTCGTGCTCTTCGGGAACCGTCAGCTCCAGCAGATGGCCGACGGCGGAGGAGATGACGAAGCGGTCGTTCTCGTAATAATCGCCGTCCTTCTTCACCCCGAGCACCTTGGCCAAGTCGGTGGCGACACTGGGTTTTTCGGCGATGACGAGGGTCTTGGACATGGGCAACGGGGGAGATCAGAGCTTTACGAATTGCTGGCCGGGGAGTTGTTTCACGCGCCTTTTCATTTCGAGGGCGAGCAACGTGGACGCCACCTTGGGCATCGGCAAGCCCGATTTTGTGACGATCCAATCCAGGGGCGTCTCGCTAATGTCGATGGTGGCGAGCACCGTTTCCTCGTCCGCGGAGAGTGCGGACGGGGTGGAAGCGGCCGCTGATTTCCGCGACGGAGGGAAGAGCGCGTAGAGATCATCGAGGATGTCGCCCGCGCCGGCGACGAGCTTCGCGCCTTGCTGGATGAGGCGGTTCGAGCCAGCGGCGGTCGGGCGGTCGATCTGTCCGGGCACGGCGTAAACGAGCCGCCCTTGCTCCAGCGCCTGGCCGGCGGTGATCAGCGCTCCGCTCTTCAGTCCGGCTTCGACGACGAGCAATCCGCTGCCCCAGCCAGCAACGATCCGATTCCGGTAGGGGAACGTCTGCGGACTCGGCGGGAAGGTCATCGGGAATTCGCTGATGACCGCACCCGAGGCGGCGATCTTCTCGGCGAGGCCCCTATTTTCCGGCGGGTAGAGATCCATCAAGCCGGAGCCGATCACCGCGATCGTGCGACCCTGCGCGGCGAGCGCGCCCTGATGCGCGGCGGTGTCGATGCCGCGGGCCAGTCCGCTGACTACGGTGAGCCCGGCGTAGGCAAGTTGGTAGGAAAGTTTCTTCGCGCTCTCCAGGCCGTAGTGGCTGGTCTGGCGCGAACCGACGACCCCGATCGCGCGGTGATCCGCGGTCGTCAGCGTGCCCCAGACGTAAAGCAGGATCGGCGGATTATGGATCTCGCGCAGGGCCGACGGGTATTCGGTCGAGGCCTGCGTGATGATCGACGCGCCGAACTCCTCGACCCGCGCCATCTCGGCCGCGAGATCCACTTTTTTCTCCCAACCCGCAATCGCCTCAGCGACCTCCCGCCCGATGCCTTCGACGGTTTGCAATTCCGACGCCCGCGCGAGGAGCACCCGCTCGGGCGTCTCGAATGTCTCCAGCAGACGCCGCAGCCGGACGGGCCCGACGCCGGGGACCATATTGAGCGCAACGCAGGCTTCGGTTTCCGTCATGCGCGGAAGCTGGGAAACGCGCCGCGCGTTGTCAAATCCCGAGCGTCTGCCGGGCGAAACAGCGATTGACCCTTCTTCGCCGGACGCGCTACACCAGCGCATGGCCGCTCCCCTCCGTTCCCTCCTGCCGCTCGTCCTCGTCATGGCGGCGGCTCCAGCGGCCCGTGCCGTGGAGAAAAACGGTTACCAGTACGACGTGCAGAAGACGGTGCTCGATCGTGGCGACAATCGCGTTTATTCCGCGACGCATCTCGACCGGCTCACGGCGCTGAAAGTCGCGCTCAAGAATATCACCTTTAAGGAAATGCCGGCCGGGGAGGTCACGTGGGAAATCCTCAATCGGAAACACAATTCCACCACGATCGAGATCACCAGCGGCCAGGAGAAGCTGCCCGTGATGAAGGCCAGCCAAAAACTGGATCTCACGCTCGGCCTGGCCAACGTGCAGGGCTACATCTATGGTGCGCGCCGCTACGTGGATGAGTTGGAGTGGCAGATCACGATCAAGCGCGAGGGCAAGGAAGAGTTGAAGATCAACAGCACCAAAAACTTCGATCTCCTCGCCAAACGGGCCGTGAAAGTCGAGTTGCCGAACACCGAGGCGCCCAAGCCGTAACTCAGGCGCGCTGCCCGTGATGTATGCGCGCAGCTCGCCCGCCAGTTGGTTAGGACGCGGGCCGCTAGCAATGCCGCGCAGGTCTCCTCCGTCGACCGACCAGCCCCAGAATCCCCGCACAGAGCAGACCCACCGCAGTGGGTTCGGGCACCGTCACCGCGTCCAGTCGCACATTATCGAGGTCCGTTACCCCCGGGACCTGCGTGCCGGTGACGCGAACGGTCAGGGACGAACCGTAGAGCGCTGAGGTCAAGGTCGCGCTGTTGACCGCAATGCTTCGTTCGACAAAGGTTCCCGGCAGAGGCTCGACCGCATTGGCCTCCTCGGCAATGACCGTGGAACCAGCGAGAAGCTGGATCAGATATCCGTTAAATAAGTCGTTCCCATATTGATTCCCGAGAGCGCGGCGCCCGATCGCCAGCGTCAAAGTATAAGTCGTCAAAGGCGTGAGCAGTTCGCTGAGCGTTTGTACGACTTCTCCACCCTGACCGAAGTAGCCAAGCTGGCTGCCGGCAGCGCCGGTCGGCGTTCCAGTTCCGCCGGCGGTGGCGTAGGTATTTGCGGCCGGGTTGTAAATGCCCACAAATCCCGCGGGCGAATTGAGATCCCACCCAGAGCCGCCTTGATCGGCCAGAGTTACGTTGTTTGAGAACGCTCCGTCCGCAAACAGCGGGAGCTCGAAACTGGGATTAGCAATCGTGAGCGGCGCGGCCGAAGCCGTGCGAAGGAAAGGAGCCAGGAAAAGGACCAAACCAGATGCAAGAAACCGCGTGCGAGTCGCTTTCATAAGCAGGTTAGTGGCCGTTTCCTTCGCGACTGTCAAGACGCTCTGTGCCTGGTTGGTAGTCCGCAGCCGCACCGAAGCGAATCGGCGTGCGCTAATGTTGATCCACTCTCATATGTGCCCCCCCCTCTCATTGGCGGGTAGGTTGTGGCGCCATGAAGTGGCCACGATGTCTCCGGGGCTTTCCCCGCGAAGGTTACTTTTGCCAGATATCTTTGAGAGTAATGGTGCGGTTGAAGATGGTTGCGCCAGGCTGGCTATCTGGGTCGAGCGCGAAATACGCGAGGCGCTCGAATTGGTACCGCTCGGCGGCGGTCGCGTCGCGCAGGCTCGGTTCGAGTTTGCCGGTGACGATCTCCAGCGAGTGCGGGTTGAGCGCGGTGCGCCAGTCGCGGCCGTCCTTTTCCGGCTCGGCGTCGGTGAAAAG